>JBHIXE010000228.1:244-9197 GCA_041984905.1 Verrucomicrobiales bacterium
TCCTACCCGGATCAGCTTCCCATCGATCTTTCCCGTCACGCCCCCACCTGTGGTGGACTCAAACTCGCTTGCTTGCGGTAATGTCACCTTCTGGTCCCTGGCATGGTCAACGATCGCCCTCGCCAGCGGATGCTCGCTCTGTTGCTCGAGAGCAGCAGCCAGGCGGAGCACCTCGCTCTCTTCATTCCCAGACGCCGGGTAAATGCCAGTCACTCGAGGCTTTCCCGCGGTCAGTGTGCCGGTCTTATCCGTCACCAGGTGGGTAACACGTTCGGTTGTTTCAATGGCTTCCGCGTTCTTGACCAGGATGCCTGACTGAGCGGCCCTCCCTACTCCCACCATGATCGACATCGGTGTGGCCAATCCCAACGCGCAGGGGCAGGCAATGATGAGAACGGAGACCCCCACCACCAATGCATAGGCCATGGAAGGTGCCGGTCCCCAGATCCCCCAAATGAGAAAGGCCAGGATCGCAATCCCAATGACAGCAGGCACGAAATAGCCGGAGACCTTGTCGGCCAGTTTCTGGATTGGCGCCCGGCTGCGCTGTGCGTCCGCCACCATCTGCACGATCTGGCTCAGGAGCGTTTCCGAACCCACTTTTTCGGCTCGCATCACAAAGGATCCCGTCTGGTTCACGGTCGCGCCAATCACCACATCGCCTTCCCCCTTGTCTACCGGCATGGGTTCTCCGGTGATCATGGATTCATCGATGCTACTATGTCCCTCGCTGATCACCCCATCGATCGGCACTTTCTCTCCCGGGCGAACGCGAAGCTCATCTCCCTTTTCAATTTCATCCACCATCACTTCCTCTTCTTCACCATTGCGGATGCGATGCGCCGTCTTGGCGGCCAGACTCAGCAATTCCTGAATGGCTTTCCCCGTCCGAGTCCGCGCCCGCGCCTCCAAGAGCTGCCCCAGAAGCACCAGCACTGTGATGACGGCGGCCGCCTCAAAATACAGCCCCACCTGGCCGTCCCGCCGGAAGGATTCCGGAAACATGCCCGGAGCGATCACCGCCACCGCGCTGTAAAGATAGGCCGCACCGATACCCGTCGCGATCAGGGAGAACATGTTCAGGTTGCGGGTCTGCAAGGAGCGCCACGCCCGCTTGAAGAAGATTCCGCCGGCCCAGATCACCACGGGCGTCGTGAGGAGGAACTCCACCCAGCCTGATGCTGGCCTGGGCAAGATCGAGCCGATATGAAGCCCCGGAATCATGTGCCCCATTGCGATGAGAAACACCGGAAGGGAGAGTGCCGCCGCGACCCAGAACTTGCGGGAAAGGGACCGGACCTCAGCGTCCTCCTCTCCGGTATCTTCCGTGACAGTGTCAGGCTCCAATGGCATGCCGCACTTGGGGCAGTCTCCAGGATGATCCTGCTGGATCTCCGGATGCATCGGGCAGGTGTAAATCGTCCGGGACTTGGCGGGCACCGGATTCGCCAACTCAAGGCTCATGCCACATTTCGGACAATCTCCCGGAGTGTCCGAGACGACTTCCGGGTGCATGGGGCAGGTGTATTTACCGCTTGGAGCCGACGGTGCAGCATGCTTGTGCTCATGATGTTGGGAGTGGTCATCATGATGGCAGCAATGATTGTGATCAGGCATGGTAACTGAGCGAGCTCCGGCCGGGTTGAGCTAAAAGCCAAGAACTCCGGGGAGTATTAACCCGCGGATATCCCCCTCCCCTCGCAAATTCTTCCACCGAATGCCCTCGATACCTGGTTATGGGCTCAAACCTGATTGGCGAAATCCCCACTTGCGATCCGCACCGTAACTGAGAATGCTCAACTAGCCTATGGATGCTGCACCTTCCGCTTCTGCTGATGCTCCATCCCCGGAACCTCCGGGCGAGACTCGGATCCGTTGGCGGGCCATCGTCCCCGTTCTCGTGCTGCTGCTCTTCGGCGGTGCGCTCTGGGCACTCCACAATCAGCTCACCCAATTTCATTGGTCGGAGATGTGGGGCTACACCAAGAGCCTGCCCTTCTCCCATGTCCTGCTGGCCATTTTCGCGACTCTCGGCAGTTACCTCGCCGTGATTGGCTACAACCTGGTGGCCTTGCGCTACGCCCACCAGAAAGTCCCGCTCAAGGTCGTCGCCTTCAATAGCTTCGTCATCAATGCCTTCAGCCTGAATATGGGTGCGGCCATTCTCAGCAGCAATGCGGTTCGGCTCCGACTCTACGGCCGGCATGGATTCACCGGCGGCGAGATGGTCAAGGTCGTGATTGCCTGCGGACTCTTCACCCTGCTCGGCCAGGCGATCCTCTGCGGCGTTTATCTCTCCACCCATCCCGTCCCGGTCCCGGCCCAGTTCCCCGTGCCGATTCGCATTGGCCAACCTATTGGCGTGGTGCTCTCCATCCTCGCTGCCTTCGTCCTCGGCGCCTTGATCTTTCGCATTCGACCCGTGGTGACCCGCAACTGGCGAGTGCCTCTGGTGCCCTGGCGACTGCTGCGCAACGGCATTATCTGGAGCATCGCCGACTGGACCTGCGCCGCGCTCGTCATCCTGGCCCTGCTGCCTACCGTGCCGGACTGGACGATGGCCCAGGTTTTCTCCGTCATCCTGCTAGCCCAACTCGCCGGCTCCCTCACCAGCGTCCCGGGCGGGCTCGGCGTCGTTGAATTCGTCATCATCGGCATGCTGCCGGACACGGTGAGCGACTCGGAAGTGTTGGGCGCGCTCCTGGCCTATCGGCTCATCTACCTGCTCGGCCCTTTTCTCATTGCGGTGGGCATGTTCGTGAGCACGGAGGTCCACGCCCAACGCGAGGCCCTGGTCGCCAAGGCGGAGCCCTGGCTGGAACTCTGGCGGAAGATCGCTCCCAATGTGCTGGCCCTGCTCGTCTTTCTCTCCGGCGTGCTCCTGCTCGTCTCCGGCAGCACGCCCGGTTTGCCCGCCCGTATGGATTGGCTGGCCCACTTCGTGCCCCTGGTGCTGGTGGAAGCCTCCCACTTTCTCGCCAGTGCCATCGGCCTCTTCCTGCTGGTGCTGGCCTGGAGTCTGCGTCGCCGGGTCAATGCGGCCTGGATCACCACCGTGATCCTCCTCTCGCTCAGTATCCTGCTTTCCCTGCTCAAGGGGCTCGACTGGGAAGAAGCGATCCTGTTGGGCGCGGTGCTCGCGGTCCTCATCTCCATCCGGCGCGAGTTCTACCGGCACGCCACGCTCTTCGCGGAACGCTTCTCGATTCGCTGGTGGTTCCTCACCGTGCTGGTGCTTGTCGGCGCTGCCTGGATCGGCTTCTTGGCCTACCGCCATGTCGAGTACGCCGATGAACTGTGGTGGCGCTTCACCTATGCGGGCCATGCCCCACGATTCCTGCGCGCCCTGGCGGGCACCTCCATCCTGCTCATGGCCCTGGCCCTCGCCCAAATGCTCCGCACCAGCACCCTGGCCGGCGAGCGCGAAATGAGAATGCCCGGCGAGATCGAGCAGAAGATCATCGCCAACTCCACCGATTGCGAAGCCTGCCTTGCCTGGCTGGGCGACAAGCGTTTCCTGGTCAATGAAGCGGGCACCGCCTTCCTCATGTATGGCGCCTTTGGCCGCAGCCGCGTCCAACTCGGCGATCCCATTGGTCCCGAGGAAGAATGGGAGGGGCTGCTTTGGCAATTCCGGGAGGAATGCACCGAGCGCGGCATGCGACCGGTGATCTATGGCCTATCCGAAGAGCACGCTCATCATTACCTGGATGTCGGCCTGCAGCTCTTCAAGGCCGGGGAAGAGGCCCGCATTCACTTGCCCAATTTCGAGCTCTCCGGTGGCAGCCGCAAAGAACTGCGCAAGACCATCGCGCGCTTTGAAGATCGCGGCTTTGTCTTCGAGATCCATCCCAAGGAGAAGTTCGAGGAATTCGCGCCCGAGCTTCGCGAAGTTTCCGATGGTTGGCTCAAGGATAAGAACGCCAAGGAGAAGAGCTTTTCGCTCGGCAGTTTTCGGGAGGACTTCCTCTGCCACTTCCCCTTCGCCACCATCACCCAGGAGAACAAGATCGTGGCCTTCGCCAACCTCTTCGCCAGCGGCAAAGGCACCTACGAATTCTCCATCGATCTCATGCGCTTTCACCCGGAACTCTCGCCCAATGGCACGATGCAGTATCTCTTCGTGAAGCTCATGCTCTGGGGACAGGAACAGGGCTACGAATGGTTCAGCCTCGGTGTCGCGCCCTTGTCAGGCTTGCAGAATCGCCCCATGTCGCCGCTCTGGCACAAAGTCGGCGCAACCATCTTCCGGCACGCCGAGCACTTCTACAATTTCCAGGGTCTGCGAGCCTATAAGGACAAGTTCAAGCCCAAGTGGGTCAGCGCCTACATCGCCGTGCCCAACATCATGGACCTGCCACCGGCATTGATGGATACCTCGGCGCTGGTCAGCGGCGGCGTGTTGGGAATGGTGCGGAAGTGAGGGTGATTCGTATTGAAGTGCTGTTTCTGTCGCAATTCTTGTCCCTATTCTATCTCAGAAGACGCCTCCAAATGTAGTCGAACTCTCGACAATAAGAATACTGATCGATAATAGGATCAACTTCCCACTCATCAGACCTCGCTGATAAAATCCTTCGATAACATCTGCTCGACTACCAATAACTTTTCGAAGAGTTCACCAAAGGAAATGCCTTTCCCTTCAATGCTAAGCTGACGCCTAGGCAAAGTCGTCACTCTTCCCTCAGGTCCTCAAGAATTGCTTCGACCTTCCTCAAGAACTCTACCGCCTCTGGCACAACCTGAACATTATTATTCAAAAACCCGTGCCAATCTGTGCATTGGTAGCGAAGGGCGATAGAACACCATTCCGTCGCGAGAGCCGGGTTAAAAAATTGATCCTTCTGAAAGCTGATCCCAATTTCAGGTTTCTGGTGGGAAGTTTTTGTGGTGACAGGGCTCGGCTTACCGGAAGGCGGCGGTGGGCATTTGTCAGCAAATTCATGCCAAAATGAGGAATCTTTCTTGTGGTACCCCGAATACGCGTCAGCAAGGAGAGTGTACAGATCCTTTGGATTATGCCCAAGATCTTCACGTCGTATTCTCACGAACTGGATGGAATTCGCTGCTGACTGAAGGAAACCCGCCTCCGCTGTTGATGTGGTTGGATTTGGATTGTTTACGGTATCATATCCACACCACCACTCCCCGCTGCTTTCCCACATAGCGTTGCCAATCTGAAGTGCGAATAGTTGGCGCATCCTGTCTTTTGGAGTCCGCAGGTCAGCCTCGTTCAGGCGTTTGTATTGTTTCGTATATTGGGCAAAAACATCCAAGTAATGTAGTTTCTCTTCAATTTCCTTCTGCCCATATCGCACCTCCGCACTTAACGCCTCGGCGATTGGGTCTCCCTCTTCTAATCGGAGTAACGCTCTGGCGTATGCTAAACCAATCGTTCGCAGCATTCCCAAAGGCGGTTCCTTTCGCTGATCAAAAACAAGTTCATCCAGACCTGATTCGGTAGCCAAGAATAAATCAATTCGACTGATGAATTCAGGCTGCCTTGAAATCTCTGGCACTTCGATCAGCTGCGCCACTGCCGAGTGAGCAAAAAGAAAAACCGCAGCAGTAATACTGCCAGCACGTATTAGAACTTTCATCATCTGTTAGGAAGTTGGATCTATGATCCAATTCAGCAAATTTCCAGGTCGAAAGTCAAGACATCATTGGCGTCGAGGTATGAGAGCGAATTTGACTCCGCCAGCTCGAGCAACTGGAGGCAGACGGAAATCGGGAAGAGCTCCCGCGCTGACTTGATCAGGGCGAGATCAAGTTATCAATGCTCAGGCGCACAGCCTTAATTTCCCACGCCCCACACCGCCCCCCCCTCTCACCCCTCATCGGCCATCTTCTGCGCCAGCAGAGACAGCTCAGCGGACTTGAAGATGTGATGCTGGGTCATGGCGTTCTCGGTGCGGTTGAGCACGTCGAGAATCATCTCGCCAAAGAAAGGGAACCCCGTGGAGCCATCGCAATTGATCTCCTGCTCTTCTTCGCCATTGGTGAGGAAGATTTTGTTGCCGGGAGGGTCTTGGGCCAGGTTGATGTACTTGCGGATCTCCATGGTGCCTTCCGTGCCGACGATGAAGACGCGGCCGTCGCCCCAGACTCGCAGGCCATCGGGGGTGAGCCAGTCGACCCGGCAATAGCAGGACGCGCCGGAGCTCATGGTGAGGGAGGCTTCGCCGAAGTCTTCCAGGCCGGGTTTGTCCGGCACGGTGAAGTTGGCGACCCGCGCGAAGTTGACCTTGCCGTCTTCGGAACCCGTCCAGCGGAGGAATTGCTCGAACTGGTGCGAGCCAATGTCCGTGAGGATGCCGCCATACTTGTCCTTCTCAAAGAACCAGCCGGGACGCGCGTCCTTGGAGAGACGATGCGGCGCGAGACAGATGATCTGGAGCACCTTCCCGACCGCTCCCGCATCGATGAGTTCCGTGGCCTTCATGGAGGACTCGTTGTGGAGTCGCTCAGAGAAATAGCAGAAGTAACGCATGCCGGTATCGGCCACGATGTATTTCACCTGCTCCAACTGCTCCAGCGTGGTGAAAGGCGACTTGTCCGTGAAGTAGTGCTTGCCGGCTTGGAGCACCTGGATGCCGAGCGGAGCGCGGTCGCAAGGGATGGCGGCGGAAGCGACCATGCGGGTCTCCTCATCGTCCAGGATCTGTTGCAGGGAATCGGCGACCTTGGCTTCCGGGTTCTTCTCGACGAAGGCAGCAACCTTGGCCGGGTCCGGGTCATAGACGTACTTGAGGGTGCCACCAGCGTCTTTCAGGCCGTTGGCCTGGCCGTAGATGTGGCCGTGGTCCAGGGCGGCGACACTGAAGATGAATTCGCCAGGCTGCACGACGGGCGGCAAGGCTTTGGAGGACGGGGCGTAATCGTATCCGGTTTTGGCCATGATGAAGAAAAGATGGTCGGGTGCTTTGTGAGAGCCCTACCGTGAGATGCGGCTCGAATCAACTCCGGAGTGGCACCCTGCTTTCCGGGATTGCGCAAGGGAGCGCTTTCTTCATAGTGTCGGCTCACCCCAACAAAACCCATGAAAATCCCCTCACGACTCACTGTCTTCTTCCTCTCCCTCGGCGTCACCCTGGCTCTCGCTCAAGATGAGCAATATGAGAAGGGCCCCGATTCCATGCCCAAAGATGGCGTGCCCAAGGGCACGGTGACCCAGCACGAATGGAAGAGCGAGATCTTCCCCGGCACGGTGCGCGACTATTGGGTGTATGTGCCCACGCAATACGATGGGAGCAAACCAGCCGCCCTCTTCGTGGCGCAGGACGGCAATGGATTCGTGCGCGAGAACGGATCCTTCAATGCGCCGATCGTGTTCGACAACCTGATCCAGGCCGAGGAGATGCCGGTGACGATCGGGGTCTTCATCAATCCTGGCGTGGTTCCCGCTGCGAAGGAAGGTCAGGAAGGCCGCAAGAATCGCAGCTTTGAATACGACACCCTGAGCGATCAATACGTGCGCTTCCTCCTGGAAGAGATCCTGCCGGAGGTGAGCAAGAGCTACAGCATTTCCGAGGATCCTGCGATGCGCGTGATCTGCGGGAACAGCTCCGGCGGCATCTGCGCTTTCACGGCAGCCTGGGAACGGCCGGACGCCTTTGGCAAGGTCATCAGCCATATCGGCAGCTTCACCAATATCCGCGGCGGCCACGTTTATCCGGCCCTGATCCGCAAGACGGAGAAGAAGCCGATCCGGGTGTTCCTTCAGGACGGCAGCAATGACCTGGACAACCTGCATGGCAACTGGCCGCTCTCGAATCAACAGATGGCCAAGGCCCTCGAGTTCGCGGGCTACGATTACAAGTTCGTAATGGGCGAAGGCAAGCACAGCGCAAGGCATGGCGGAGCGATCTTCCCCGAAACCCTGCGCTGGATCTGGCGCGATTGGAACACGAAGTAACCCCATTCCATTACCCCTCTCTTTGATACTGACATGAAAACCCTGTTTACGATTCCCCTTCTCTTTCTCACTGCAGCCGCGGCTCAGGCTCAGGACATGCCCCTTTCCCAGGTCCTCATCGAGGGCGAAGATTGGGAGTTGGTGAGTGAAGGCTACGACTTCACGGATGCCTGCGCCGCCGATGCGGAGGGCAACTTCTACTTCAGCGATGTGAAGAGTGGTCCGGGCATCTACAAGATCGATGCAAAAGGCGAACGCACACTGTGGCTGGATGGACTGCCCGGCGTGAGCGGCATGCAGTTCGGTCCCGATGGACGGCTCTACGCCTGCCAGGGCCGCGAGCAGCGAGTCATTGCGGTGTCTCCAGATGGCGAGATCGAGGTGCTCCTGACGGATGTCCGCCCCAACGACCTGGTCGTCACTCACGAGGGCGCGGTCTATTTCACGCACACCAAGCCGCAGAAGATCGAATACATCTCTCCGAAGGGCGAGCATCGCACCGTGCATGAAGGTGACATCGTCCGGCCCAATGGGATCACGCTGTCTCCGGACCAAGGCACTCTGGTGGTGTCCGATCATGGTGGCGAGAATGTGTGGGCCTTCCGCATTGAGGAAGACGGCAGCCTGAGCGCTTCCGAGCCTTACATGACGGTGCGCACGCCGGAGGACACGGAAGAGAGCAAGGGCGACGGATCCACCTCTGACGCCTATGGCCGCTACTACGTGACCACGGAACTGGGGCTGCACATGTTCGATCCGACGGGTCGATTGGGCGGCGTCATTGCCTATCCAGCGCCCAAAGCCGTGAGCGTGGACTTTGCCGGTCCCAATCTGGAGTATCTCTATCTGGCCGCGGACGGAAAGATTTTCCGTCGCAAGACCAAGACCCAGGGATTGCTCTTTCAAAATGCTCCGGTGAAGACCTTGCCGATGCCCAAGAAGTAGGCCTTGCCATGCTCGGCGACATCAAGAGCCCCCGGCTAGAGCGGTTTCAGTGGAGATGTAGCCGATGCAGCGAGGAGATTTTGGGGCTTC
>JBHIXE010000229.1:0-9196 GCA_041984905.1 Verrucomicrobiales bacterium
AGAGATCGCCCTCACGAAATTGCCGACCATTCTGCCAGAGGGCATCCACTTGACCACTGATGACAGCGAAACCGGAGGCCTGTAACTCCGAGCTGTTGGTCGTCGATCCGTCTGAGTGACGCAGATAAGGCGGCAGCACGACTCCCAATACGAGAAAGACCGCCGCCACGGCCGCGCAGACCCGAACCCAGGACTGCTTCCAAAAAGGCACGATCACAGCTTCTCGCTGCGCAGTATCCGCCTCTTCCTCCAGCAACCCGTCCACTTCCAGGGCGTCGTAGTAGATCCGGCGGGCCTGGGGATTGACCAGCAGTTCCGCTTCCAATCGGAGATGGTCCGCCTCAGAGATGACGCCATCGATAAGGGCATGGATGAGTTGGCGCAGTTCGGAATCGGTCATGAGGAAACGCCCTCCTGGCGCAGTTGATTTTCGATGCATCCCTGCAGTGCCGAGCGCAAGCGATGAAGAGTCACTCGCAGGCTCCCCTCGCTTCGTCCCACCTGCTCCGCATAATCACGCAAGGTCGCCTTCTGAAAGTAGCGGTTCAGGATGAGCGCCTTGTCCACCGGACGCAATTTTTCCAGGCAGTGCCGCAATGCTTCGTGCTTCTGCTCCACCTGATCCAGCCGCTCGGTCATTTCCTCGGCCAGGATCTCTTCCAACTCCTCGGTAAAGACGAGCGCATCACGCGCCTGTTTCTTGCGGTAGTTCAGCACTTCGTAGCGCGCGACGCTAAAGGCCCAGGCCTTGAAGTTGGTACCCAACTCGAAGCTATCCCGCTTTTTCCACAGGGTGGTGTTCGCCTGCTGCGCCACATCATTGGCGTTGGAATCGCCCGGAAGCAGGGAGCGAATATAGAGCCGGATCGCCTTCTGATGCTCGGTCAGAAGAGTGACAAATGCTTCGTCTTGTTGGGAGTCGCCCATGGTGGATCTGGAGGCAAATGCCGCTCGGGCCCTCGACGTTAACAGGAAAAGTGCAGCACGGCGAAATCATTGGGGTTGAACGGAGTCGTAAGAGCGGCTGTCATCCTTCTCATGAAACGTCCTCTTCTTTCGCTTGGCACATGGCTCCTGGTTGCCTTGACGCAATCGCCGCTTTGGGCAGACACGCCCCTTTCCTTGCCCGGTTCCGACGGAGAAGAGCACCAGCCTTTGGTGGTTCCGGATGGCAAGAAGGCGGCGGTCTACTACTTCGTTTCCCCTTTCTGCAACACTTCCAACACGCTTATCCCCGACTACAACGCGGTGGTGGAGAGCTTTGGCGAGGACTTCGCCTTCTACACGGTGCATGTCGAGAAAGGCGTGGATATCACCATGGTCATGCAGCACACGGAATCGCTGGAGGTGAAGGCGCTCGGGTTGCTGGACGCCAATTTCGCGCTGGCCAAGAAGCTTGGCGCCACAACCACACCTGAAGTGGTCGTCGTCGATGCGGAAGGCAAGACGCTTTATCAGGGGCGAATCAATGATCTGTATCTCGGCCCCACCCAACGCCAGCGGGAAGCGACCCAGCACGATCTGCGGGATGCGCTCTCAGCGATCCAGGAAGGCAAGGCGCCTCCCGTGGAGAAGACGGAGGCAATGGGCTGCAAGATTTCGTACTAGGAATTGCAAAGGCTCAATTGGAAATTGAAAAGGGTAAATTGGGGATCTCGGCAGGGATTGCTTAACGAGAGCCGCCTTTGGCCGTAGCGATCAATCTTCCAGGAAGAGAGGCTCAACAGGACATTGAAACGGTCGAAGTCAGAAGATCTGGAAGAACGCCTCCTCGAGTTTGCGGCGCGAGCAGGAAAGCTGATCGACGAACTTCCAGAGACTCGACTTGGACGGCATATTGCGTCTCAGCTCGTTCGATCCGCCACTTCGCCAGCCCCCAACTATGCCGAAGCTTGCGGTGCGGAGAGCAAGCGGGACTTCATCCACAAACTCAGCATCACGCTCAAGGAACTTCGAGAGTCGAGAGTCTGGTTTCGACTCATCACCAAGTCGGGCTTGCTCCCAGAGGCTCGGGTCGCCGAACTCCTGGGAGAATGTGAGCAACTCTGCAACATCATCGCAAAATCCATCGTCACGGCCAAAGGCGGCTCACGTTGAACAATCCCTGCCGAGTCTCCCAATTTGCCCTTTTCAATTTCCAATTGAGCCTTTGCAATTTCCCTTCCCCAAAAACGATCCCTTCCAGGCAGCGATTGAAATTGCGATTGCCAATGATTTTGAGTTCTCAGCATCAAATTCCATGCTAATTTCATGTCATGGGAATCGATTTACAGGAGATTCAAAGCCTCACCAGCTTTCAACGGAATGCCAAAGACGTCATCAAGCGTCTGAGCGAGACAGGCAAACCCGGAGTTTTGACGGTTCAGGGAAAAGCTTCCGTGGTCGTTCAGGATGCCGAAGCCTATCAGAAGCTACTGGATCGTCTGGAGTTTCTTGAGACCTTGGCAGCGTATCAAGAGAGTCTCGAGTCCGCTAAGTCCGGTCGGGGAACGACTATAAAGGACTTTATGGCTGGGATGCGGAGCAAATATCAGATTCCCGAAGCGGATGCCTGACTCCTACACCGTCTTCATCGAGGAGAGAGCTCAGGGAGACATGGAGCAAGCCTACTTATGGCTCGTCGAAAACGCACCCGAATACGCCGCGGATTGGTTTAACTCACTGTTGGATTCAGTAGCAAAGCTGGAGTCCTTCCCGGAACGCTGTCCGCTTGCACCTGAGAACGAGAGCGGGCTCTTTACTCATGAGATTCGCCAACTTCTCCATGGGAAGCGACAGCACAAATACAGGATTCTTTACTGGATCGATGGGGACAGTGTTCGAGTGATCCGAATTGTCCATGGGGCTAGAAAGTGGCTTCATGAGTAAGGCCTTTCTCGATCTATAGTGGTCATCTTGCCTGCCGTGGTCTTCACCAGCCTTCACGTGGCGCTCTCCCAATTTACCCTTTTCAATTTCCAATTGAGCCTTTGCAATTTCCCTTCCCCGAATAAGCGACTCTGTCAGCATGCAGGATCCCCGTTGACGCTTCGCTATGGCACCCGCAAGTTCTCTTGTGGACGACGACTCGAGCTCAGCTGAACACTTTGAAACCCAGGCCATTCACGCGGGGCGGAACTACCTGAATGATACCGGCGCGGTCATCCCGCCGATGTATCTGACCTCCACCTTCGAATACGGGAATCCCGGTGGCTTCGATTACACGCGCTCGGGCAATCCCAATTTCCGAAATCTGCAGGCCACCCTCGCCAAACTGGAACGGGCAGAGCATTGCACCGTCTTTGGAAGTGGCGTCTCGGCGATTACGGCGATTGTCTCGACCCTCAAGGCAGGCGATCTCGTCGTCGCGGAGGAGAACATCTACGGCTGCACCTACCGGTTGTTCGCCCAGGTCTTCGCCAAATTTGGAGTGGAGATCGCCTATGTGGACTTCACCAAGAAGGAGAGCCTGGACGTCATCGGCGAGCGCAAGCCTGCCCTCGTCTGGATCGAGTCGCCTACGAATCCTTCCCTCAAGGTCATCGACATCGCAGCCGTAGCCGAGGCGACTGACGACGCGGATTCTGTGCTCGTGGTCGACAACACCTTTGCCTCCAGCTACGTGCAGCAGCCGATCGCGCTGGGTGCGGATCTTTCCCTGCTAAGCACGACCAAATACTCCAATGGGCACTCCGATGTGCTCGGCGGCGCCGTCTGCACCAATTCCGAGGCGTGGAACGAGAAAATGCTCTTCGCCCAAAAGGCCTTGGGCCTGCAGCCTTCCGCCTTCGATTCCTGGCTCATTTCCCGCGGGCTCAAGACCGAAGCCGTGCGGATGGATCGGCACGGCGAAAACGCGCTGAAGTTCGCGACCTTCCTGGAGACAGAGAGCCCGGCCAAACAAGTCTGGTATCCCTTCCTGCGCTCTCATCCGCAATACAAGCTGGCGCGCAAACAGATGAAGAACGGCTCCGGCATCGTCACCGCGGACATGGGCATGACCCTGAAGAAGACCCAGAAGCTGCTGGAGAGTCTGTGTTACTTCCCCAAGGCGGAGAGCCTCGGCGGCATCGAATCCCTCTGCTGCCACCCGGCCTCGATGACTCATGCCTCGGTGCCTAAAGAGGTGCGGCTCAAAGTCGGCATCACCGACTCGCTGGTGCGCTTTTCCGTGGGAATCGAAAACGTGGATGATCTGATCGACGATCTGCGCCAAGCTCTGCAAAAAGTGTGTTGATGCGCGATCTCCTCACCGATCCTGCCTGTCGCCCTGAAGACCTGGGGCTGCCGCTTCCCGATGACCCACACGCGGTCTCGGTGGCCATGCCGCTTTGGGAACATGTCGTGGGCTATGAGGAAGGCGACACAAAGGTGATCGACCAGTTTCAATGCGGCTATCCGCGCTTCTTCGTGCACCCCCTAGTAGCGCAGCTCAATGAACGGGTTCGTCAGGAGTTGGCAACCGGCGAGGAACGCGCTCTGCTCTTCCCCACGGAAATCGCCGCGCAACGTTGTCGGCGTTACATCGAGAAGAAGACCGGGCTGAAGGCCAGGGTCGAGCCCACTTCCGGTGGCATGCGGGCCGTGCTCGTCGATCCCAGTGGATGGGAAGCCGCCTTCAAGTATTGGCGATTCTGTGGGGAGATCATCAGTAGCCGTCGCGCCGAAGCGGCTCTGCAGGATCAGTTCCCCTCGCTCGATTCCCAAAGCCGAGCCAAGCGGATTCTTCGCGAGCGGCTCGCGGAGTTGTCCGGTCAATCGCCTGATGATGTCTACCTTTTCCCTTCCGGCATCGCGGCCGTCTTTGCGGTGCAACGCGTCATCTGCCAACTCTGGCCGGGTCGCCATACCGCCCAGCTCGAGTTCCCTTATGTGGATGCGCTCAAGGTGCAGGAAGAGTTCAGCTGCGGCGTGGATTTCCTCCCTAATGTCGAGCAAGGCGGCGTGCCCGCGATTCGTAAGCTGCTCCAGACCAGCCCGCCTGGCGCGGTCTTCTGCGAGTTACCCAGCAATCCCCAGCTCCGCACCGTGGACCTGGCTGGCCTCCGTGATCTGCTTCAGCCGGAAGGCATCCCTATCGTCGTCGATGACACCATCGCCACGGTCTACAACATCGATGCCTATCCTTATGCGGATCTCGTCACGACGAGCCTGACCAAGTTCTTCTCCGCGACCGGCAACGTCCTGGCCGGCAGCGTCATCCTGAGCCAGTCCTCGCCGCGCTACGCGGAGCTGAAGCGCCTCTTAGACGAGCAGTACGAGGATCAATTCTGGGATGCCGACGCCGAAGTCCTGGAACGAAACTCGCGAGGATTCACGGAGCGCATGCCACAGATCAACGCGAATGCGGAGGCAGTCTTTGACTATCTAAAGGGACATCCTGCGGTCGAGCAGATCTGGTATCCCAAGAACCAGACTCGGGAACTCTATGAAGCGCTGTTGCGACCTGAGGGCGGATACAGCGGATTGTTCTCGTTGCTCCTCAAGGATCCCGCTCGTACGGCTCGCCCCTTCTATGACCAGCTTCAAGTGTCCAAGGGGCCCAGTCTCGGTACGGACTTTACGTTGGCCTGCCCCTATATGTTGCTGGCGCATTATCCAGAATTGGATTGGTCCGACTCGCTGGGCATCGACCGGCATTTGTTGCGGTTCTCGGTAGGATTGGAGCCGGTGGAGGAGTTGATACGGCGGTTGGAGGAGGCATTGGGCGATCTGTAGGATTGCGTCGTCACCGACTCGCCAGTTAGCCGCAGAGCGGTAACCGAATGAATAGCCGTGGTTGAGCGAAGCGATGCCACGGAATGTCAGCCCTAACCTCAAGCCGCGTAGCGGTGACACCCAGCCCGCTACACCAAGTATTTCTCGTTGTATTCAATTCCTGCATCTTCCAGCAATCGCTTGTATTCGTCGATAAATCCAACTTCCCGATGATGCTCTTGCTGGCGCTTAATATATTCGACAACCGCCTCCCGGTCCGACCATGACACGGAAAGCGCGCCATATCCATCTTGCCACCCCGGCCAAGCCGGGATCTTGTTTTCACGCCGGATCCAGCCGGACGACCCGGATTTCACGAGTTCAACGTATTTCGAAAGCGCCATGGCCGGGTGAATCGCAGTGAGGATATGCACGTGATCCTCAACCCCGCCAATACGATAGAGGTGGCATTTGTGATTGCGGTGGATTCCCCAAATATAGGTGTAGAGATCCTTGCTGAAATCCTCTCGAATTGCGGCCCGCCGATCCTTGGTGGAAAAGATCACATGAAAGAGGATTTGGGTGTAGGTATTTGCCATTGCTGAACCCGGGATCACCGCTAAAGCGGCTTTGTGATTTGGCTCTATCTACCGTGGCCTCGCTTCGCTCAACCACGGCTATTCATTCGGTTACCGCTCCGCGGCTAGGAAGCCATTGCCTTGCCAACGCACCGCGATACCTATTTGACTACATATACCAAACCCTCACTTCAGCACCCCCAGGCAATAAGGCAAGATATATAATACATATTTCAACAAACAACACTCAGGCCTCACACCACCAAACCATGCTCGTTAACATAAGCCCCTGGAAACCAAAGGTATCCAAGTTCAGTTTGAACCCTTGTCTCCTTCCGGTTCGGCACTCTTATTCAGCCGAGTTTGATACGCTGAAATGCTAATCAGTAGGCCCACGATAGGAATAGAACGCAAAGTCCGCGTAACAAGGATTGCCTACGTGCTTGCTCACGCTTGTGCCTCAAAAGCCTCACAGCCCCTTCAAATACGCCATGCTCTGCTGGATGCTCGCTAGCGGGTCGGGGGACTGATCCTGCTCCACGTGACAATGCGCCACACCAGCTTCGGCGGCTGCCTTGATGATCGGTTCCATGGGAATGATGCCGTCACCGAGTTCCTGGAAGGCGTCGTTGGGCATCTTGTCGAAATAGGGCAACTCCAAGCCGTCCTTGAGGTCCTTGAGGTGCAGTTGGCTGACCCGGCCCGTGAGCTTCTTGATGAGCTTGGTGGGCTCGACCCCGCCCGCTTTCACCCAGAAGACATCCACTTCAAACTTCATCTCGTCCGCAAACTCGTCCCGGAAGATGTCGTAACCGCACTTATCCCCTTCCTTGTTCTCAAACTCGAAGGCGTGGTTGTGATAGGCGAGCTGAATCCCGGCTTCCTTGGCGAGGACCGCCGCTTCGTTGCAGCGCTCCGCGAGTTTCTTGTAGTGATCCAAGGTCTCGCGGTTGGGCGCGTGGATATAGGGAATCACAAGGTGAGTCAGGCCCATCTCGCTGGCCTGACGCAGGATCTCGTTGAAGGGTGTTACATCCTGCTTGTCGGGATTGGTGACGGACTCCCAGTTGAAGTGCGAGGAGTTCACCTTCATGCCATTGTCCTTGGCGGCCTGGATCATCTCGATCGCGCCCGCATCCGGAAAGCCGTAGGGCTCGACCTGATAGTAGCCGGCTTCCGCCACCGCCTTGATGGTAGCGGGCGTGTCCGCTTTCAGCTCATTGCGCAGCGTGTAGAGCTGGATGCCAATTTCTTTGCGATAGGGATTGTCCGCTTCCAAAGCGAAGGCCGGAATGGCCAGCGTGGAGGTAGTGGCGACGGCGGACCGAAGGAAATGACGGCGATTCATGATATCTCAATGCTTACAAATCAGGAAGGTTAGCTCAAGCGCGCTGTGGATTCCGAGGGCGGTTTTCGCCCCTCTTCATAGCGATCCCGGTAGTAGGACATGGGCAACTGCCAACAGCGGATCATCCCAAGCCCATCTGTCCACTGGTCATCCCCGGACTCCTGATCCTTGATCACCAGAGGCACCACGTTGGTGATGATGCCAACCAGCGCGGCGAGACAGAAGGCCTGGGTGGCGATGTGCCAAAGTTCCGGCGACCGGGAGAAGACGTTGTCCCAGCCGAACAATCCAGTGATCAGAACGACGAGAAAGAGCTCGATCCCGGGTCCAGCGGCGTAGATGAGGAAGTTCTTGGTCTTGGGACTGTCCATATCGCCTGGCACCGGCAAGACATATCCACTGATGGGCACACTGCGAAACTCCAGCGGCATGCCCCAGATACGCGTCTTGCGCACGACTTTGCCGAAGCCAATGGAGATGAGCTCGACCCTCCAGTTGAGAAATCTGGCCATGAGAGCATGGCCGAACTCATGGATGACCAGCAGGATGGCCCAGGAGATCAGGTAGAAGAGGATGCCCAGCTTGGCGGGCTCAAAGTTGTCGATGATGCCGAACGCCAGCATCCCACCAAAGACCAGCCAGAAGAAGAGCAGAATGTCCCGCTCAAACCCCGGATCCTTGGACGAGGAATTGGAGTCGGGGGGACGGTTCATTCGGTTGGGAAGAAGGAAGAACAGAGGCCGCGCTAGGCTTCCACCCAGCGGAAAGACTCAATCGCCGCAGCCATGTCTGGGGCCTGGAACAGGCTGGTGCCCGAGACCATGAGGTTGGCTCCATGCCGAGCCGCAATGTGAACGGTCCGAGCGTCAATCCCACCATCTACCTCGATGTGATAACGCAGAGCCCGTTTTTCCCGTTCTACCTGCGCGGCGGAAACCTTGGGCATCGTCTCCGCCTCCATGAAGGCCTGTCCGCCGAATCCGGGGCGCACCGTCATGACGAGGAGGATATCGATCTGGTCCAGGTAGGGCAGAGCCTGCTCGAAGGGCGTGTCCGGATTGATGGCGAGGCCACAGGTGCAGCCGGCCTCGCGAATCCTGGCGAGCGTGTCAGAGACGTTGTGGTTCGCCTCCACATGCACCGTAATGTTGTTGGCGCCGGCCTCGACGAAACGGGGGAAGTAGTGATCCGGTCGTTCGATCATGAGATGGACGTCAACCGGAAGCGATGTGGTGGACCGGACCCGCTCCACGAACTGAGGCCCAAAAGAGATGTTGTCGACAAAGTGCCCGTCCATCACGTCTAGATGAAGCCAGTCCGCTTTGGCCGCCTCCGCCCGGGCGGTTTCTTCCGCAATGCGAGACCAGTCCGCGGCGAGGATACTGGGGGCAATGATCCGCCGATTGTAATCGATCATAGGATTACGATTACCTGTCAGGGGTTCCGTGGCAACTGGCGACTTCGTTTCCTGGGCGGATGAGTAGTTGCCGGAGCGCGAGCGTCCCCGCTCGCATGGCATGAGTCGGAGCGCGAGCGGCTCGCCAATAGTGTTCGGCATGCCTAGGATGTCGCACTTGTAAATATTTTGGTTGTA
>JBHIXE010000230.1:0-4688 GCA_041984905.1 Verrucomicrobiales bacterium
CTTCGTCGGTCAGCACATTCCGGTCGCCGACAATAGACTGCAGGGTGGAGATAAGATCCTGAGAAGACATTTGGGGTATTTAGGGGGAGAAACGAACGCTGGGATTGGATCCAACGCACTGGCTAATTCGAAAGCCGCGCGCCGTATTCATTGGTGGGATCGCGATACATGGAATGCAAGTGATCGTGCGGATCGCCGCCCAAATCTTGCCCTGCATACTCAATGATGAGGGATGGCCCCTGGATTCGGTAGGAGTAATCGGCATTCTCCGCGGCGGGTCCCCACCAGCCAAAGGTCATTCGCTCGACTTCTGTCGCCAGGTCCTCCATGCGCCGGTCCGCATAGGGAGCCGGAAGATCCCCCACGTAGAGTCGGATCACGTTCAGGAGCGCGTCCCGTTGCTTCTCATCGAATCCCTTGCAGGAAACGCCCACCACTTCCGGAATCATTCCATCCCGGCCCGCACCGGCGACCAAATCCCCTCTCTCTGAGCTGACCACCGCCGCGGCCTTCTGATCGTCTCCCAGGGTCTGGATCAAGGCCAGGGCCGCCTGATCCTTCTCAGCCATGGGCGCTACCGTCTGGGATCCCAGTTCGAAGTCCCGCGGTTGCGTGCCGATAAAGGTAGGTGACATCGTCATCGCGTCCCCCTGAAAGGCCAGATTGATCGCCAGGTGATGCCCATCGAATTGCAGAGCCCAGGGCTCCGTCGCGGAAGGAGTCCCAAAGATCGCCAACCAGTAATTCTCGGCACCAAATCCCGGTCGCTTCTGCCCATTGCGGAGCAGGCGGTCATCGGCCAGAGGGATGTTCCGGGCTTTGGCATAGCCCTGAGGACTGAGCACGGCGGCGAGCAGATCGCAAGCTCGCTGAAGTTGCTCCTCATTCAGATCCCCAAGTCGCACGCCACCCTGCTCGCCTCGAGGAGGCGTGTTTGTCCAGCGCACTTTTTCAGGACTCCCGTAGGCAAGAGCCGCCTGGTTTCGCAGGTAGTCATCCAACGCCGCAAGAAATGCCGCTGCGCTCTCCGCCATGACCTGGGGCGAATGTGTTTCCGGAGTCGTTGGGGTGTATTCAGACAGCACCTTGCTGGTCAGTGAAGGATAACCCTCTTCACTCTGGGCCTGCAGGAGGGGCGAAATGGGTAGTGCCAGAATGGCGACAAGAAGTAACCGCTTCATGGCTCCAGCTTGATCCAGGGCGAGGCAAAAGCAAAGCCGCAAGTCTTTCGATCCCGTGGGATCTATCGTGCTTGCCCAAAATCCCTTCCGATGCTAACCAACACTTATGTTCACCCCGAAAGAAATCGCTGCGCGTTGGTTCACCGAACTTTGGAACAACCGCAACCCGGAGGTCATTCGCGAGTTTGTAGGGCCCGATTCCAAGGCTCACCTGGAGGGCGGCAACGAAGTTGTCGGCCCTGACGAGTTCCTCCTGTTCTACGAGAACATCCTCACCGCCTTTCCCGACATCTCCTTCCAACTCCACGATTGCATGGGTGACGACACTGATGCCTGCATCCGCTGGACCTTTACCGGCACCTTCGCGGGATCCGGCACGCCGGTGAGCATCAACGGCACCACCTGGATTCGAGTCAAAGACCAGATCATCGTGGAAGGCTGGGACACCTGGAATTACGACGCCCTCGCTCGGGTGATGGGCGTTTTGGAGTAAGCGCCCCTCTCCTCGAGCCCATCCTCGTGTGGGACTTTGACTAAGGGTGAGTCCCGCGAATGGGGTAATCATTCTCCTGGATCCACTCGACCGAGTCCAACAATTCGGCGAGATCGGCGCGGTTAAAGGGCGTGTTGGAAATCTCGATCAAGTGCAGACGGCCGTCCCCGTTGAGCGCAAAGGTCGCTGGCTCCGCAAAGGGCCGGTCAGTCTCTTCCGGACTACGCGGATCGGAGATGTAGAGCCCCAACTCTCGCATTTGGTCCACGCTTAAATCGTAGGCCACCGGAAACTGGAGTTCGTGGTCGGACACCATGGCTTGCGCTTTTTCCCGAGGATCGCCGGAGACCGCCACGAGTTCCGCGTTTGCCTTGGCAAAGCCTTCTCGAAGTTCTTCCAGCCTCTTCAGATACTGGTTGCAGATGGGGCAATGGATCCCGCGATAGACAATGACGACTTGCCAGTTCCCGGGAGTGGCGGCAGAGCCGAGCGTGATTTCGCCGCCTCCCACAAGTGGCAGTGTCAGGGCAGGCAGAATGCCGCCGGAAGTCAGTTTCTTGCTCATGAGTTATCGTAGTTGGACAGTCCTCAAAGCTTACCAATCAATCTGCCGGTGGGAGATCCAACCTTGGGATATGTTCCGCTATTCTTCCTCGCCCCTTTTTGGCAGCATTCCCTCTCAGTTCTGGAAGCTACGATTGCATTTCCTCGAGATGCCTCATGAAGATCTTGCCGGGCGTCCGAATCTTACCACAGAGTGACGACTCCGCTCCCTGCGGACTCACCCCCATGAAACTCTGCTCTACCCCTCTTTCCTTGGCTTGGCTCATTCTCGCGGCCCTGACTTCTACACTTCCGGCCAATGAACCGCTCCACCTCGGCTCTCGTTGGGAGCTCTTCATCGATGAGTTCCTCATTGCCTCCAAACGCGAGGTTGCGCTGAAGCTTCACGAACCGGTGCGCCGCGAAGTCGTGCTCACCACGGACAAACCCTGGGAGGGCCCCACTTGTGCCTATTTCTCCGTCGTTCAGGATGGTGAGAAGGTGCGGCTCTACTATCGCGGTTCTTCCGGGGGCGCCGATCATTCCGCAGACCAGCTTACCTGCGTGGTCGAAAGCACCGATGGCATTCACTTCACCCGCCCTAGCGTGGGGTTGATCGAGGCGGAGGGAACCAAGGACAACAACGTCATCTGGCGTGGAGTCGAGTCCCACAACTTCGCCGCCTTTCTCGATACCAACCCGGAAGCCAAACCCGAGGAACGTTACAAGGCCCTGGGAGGAGTCAAGACCCCTGGCAAGAACTGGCAGTATGGGGAGACACCAGGCGGGCTCTATGCCTTTGCCTCCGCCGACGGCATCCATTGGCGCAAGATGCAGCCCGAGCCGGTCCTGACCGAGGGCGCTTTTGACTCTCAGAACGTGGCCTTCTGGGATGCCCATCGCAATCGCTACGCCTGTTTCAGCCGCATCTTTACTGAGACTCGGCTGCGAGCGATTCAGAGCAGTCATTCGCCCGACTTTCTAAAATGGTCAGAGGGCATTCCCCATCGCTATGCCGACGGCGTGCCCATGCAGCACTTTTACACCTCCGCCACGGTTGCTTGTCCCACGGCGCCTCACCTCTTTCTCTCTTTCCCCAAACGGTTCAAGCCGGCCCGCCTCAAGATACCCGATCACGGGATCAATGGCGTATCGGACGCCATCTTCATGACCAGCCGCGATGGAGTGAACTGGGACCGCACCTTCCTCGAGGCCTGGGTCCGGCCCGGCCCGGACCAGGAGAATTGGACGGATCGTAGCAACATGCCCGCCTGTGGCATCTACGACAACGGTCAGGGCGAATGGTCGCTCTACATCAGCGAGCATTACCGGCATCCCGATCACCGCATCCGTCGCCTGTCCCTGCGCCAACAGGGCTTCGCCTCCATTCATGCGGGAGCCGAACGCCGCGGTGAATTCACGACTCACCCGCTCACCTTTGAAGGGGATTCCCTGTTCCTGAACTATGCCACCTCTGCCGTGGGCTCGATTCAGATCGAGATTCAAGATGAGAACGGCAAGCCCATCCCCGGATACACGCTGGAAGACATGCCCGAACTCTTTGGTGATGAACTTGCCGCGGAAGCCACTTGGAAGTCCGGCGCCGATCTGAGCGCTCTCCAAGGCAAAGTGATCCGGTTGCGCTTCCGGATGCAGGACGCGGATATCTACGCGCTGCGATTTGGCAAGGCGCAGGAGGACCAGCCCTGACTTGACCGATACCGCTCGCCCTTACACCCTAGGCCCGTGATCCCTTCTGCTCTCTCCCAGCAACTCCGCCCTCTCCTCCTCTGCATCCTGGGTCTGGCCCTCTGCACCAATGCCAGTGCCGATGCCAAGCCCAATATCCTGCTGATTTTCACCGACGACCACACCTACCGGTCGATCAGTTGCTACCCGGAAGCCTGGGACTGGGTGAACACGCCGAATATCGACCGGCTGGCCGAGCGCGGCGTGCGCTTTCACCACGCCACCATCGGCACCTGGTGCATGCCCTCTCGCGCGACCATCCTCACGGGACACCTGCAGTTTGGCGTCGAGTCCATGCGCATGCAGGGCGAGTATCCGGGCAGCGTCTACGATCCCGAGCAATGCCCCTTCTGGCCCCGCGTCTTCCGGGAGAAAGGCTATACCACGGCTCAGATCGGCAAGTGGCATACCGGCGTCGATTCCGGTTTCGGCCGGGATTGGGATTACCAAGTCGTCTGGAACCGCCCCAAATACACCGCGAACGCGGGCAACTATTTCTACGATCAAATGCTGGAGATCAATGGGACGCCGCTCCTGGTTCCCGGCTACTCCACGGACAACTACACCAACTGGGCCGAAGCCTTCATCCGGGGCGACAATCGCGACGCGGAGAAACCCTGGTTCCTCTGGGTCTGTTATGGCGCGGTCCATGGGCCCTTCACGCCCGCCGATCGTCATCTCGACGCCTTGCCGGATGCTCAGGTGCCCATCCCCGCGGACAT
>JBHIXE010000230.1:4698-9186 GCA_041984905.1 Verrucomicrobiales bacterium
CGCCCTGGCAAACCCGCCTACATGCAGCGCATGGACAACTGGATCAAGGACGAGAAGACCGGTCAACCGCTGCTGCGCGCTGGATTCAATCAACGCACCATCAAGCAAGATGGCGGCATCCACGGCAACACCCTCAATGACTGGGTCCGCCAAGTGCACCAGGGCGTCCTCGCGCTCGACGAAGGCGTGGGCCGATTGACCCAGGCCCTGGAAGAGACGGACCAACTCGAAAACACCCTCGTCATCTTCACCGCCGACCAGGGCATGGCCTGGGGTCAGCACGGCTTCCGGCACAAGCTCGGCCCCTATGATGCGACCATTCGCAGCCCCCTCATTGTGAGCATGCCAGGCACCGTGGCCGAAGGCGAGGTCTGCCCTTCTCCCGTTGGTGGCCCTGACATCGCCCCCACCATCTTCTCCTTCGCCGGGTTCGATCTGCCCTGGGAGATGCACGGGCACGACCTGACCCCGCTCCTCAAAGATCCCAATGCGGATTGGCCTCACCCCGTCCTGATGACGCTCACGGGAGAAAACTACGGATCCAACACCCACGTCATCCCACCGCCTGAGGACCAGGAGTTGGTGGGAGTCCCTTGGTGGGTCTCGCTCACAGAGGGCCACTACAAATACATCCGCACCCTCATCGAGGGCGAAGTGGAGGAACTCTACGACCTCAAGAAGGATCCCGAGGAGCTCGACAACCTGGCGATGAACCCGGACTACCAGGAGAAGCTACGCGCCATGCGCTCGGCCACGGTCGCGGAGTTGAAGCGGACGGGTGCAGGGTTTGTCGATGCCTTGCCAGCGGTGGCGAATCCGTGAGGAGCCGACACTTCACATATAGGCGTGTGCCGTCGCTGTTCCTCAAAGCGAGAGAGGCAGAGGGAATTCTGCCAGGAGAGGGGGACCTGCGAAGTAGATTAAAATTTGAAACCGATCTGCTGTTACGTTAGACTAATTACGCTGTTCTACAAGGCTGCATAGAACTCTCCACGACATTGTAGAACTTGGGTGTAAGTTGATTACCTACCAGCCGGTCCAGAATGGACGATCTATGTCAGCATTAAACTGGGGGTTGATTCCAGACGGCGGCGCATTTGAGTCGCTCATGCACTTGATCTTGTTTGCCGAAGATCCAAACACGATCCTGTTTGGCCGTCCCGGAAAGGACTCGGGCCAGGACGCGAGGAGTCCCGACGGCTCAAGGGTTTATCAGGCCAAGTTCCGCCAAAATCTCGACATGAATGGAGCGGTACAGCTCGCGTTCGAGGAACTCGAGAAGATAAGGAAGTATCGCAGGAAAGGTCATGCAAATCACCGCCATTGGAAGAAAGCCTCCAGATGGACCTTGGTCGCCAATTTCGCGATCAATCCTAATGACGACGCAACCTGGCAAGACAAAGTTGCCACAGCCTTCAAAGCAGAGGGCCTCGACGCAGATTACTGGGATCTTGAGACTCTGGAAGGCAGGCTCACGACACTTCCTGAAATCCGTGAAGCCTTCTTCGAACATGAGAACAGGACGCTGGTCGGCTTGAGGGAAGCCTACCTTTCCTTGGGAGGAGAGAAGCAATTCTTTGACCTTCCGATTGTCGGCCGAGAAGCAGAGCTAAACGGCATCCTTGAATTTGCCAGCGCCGAAGAAAAGACTGTTCTCCCCGTCATAGGCGCAAGGGGGATTGGGAAGTCTCGACTTCTCTTCGAATCCCTTGTGTTGCTTTCAGAGAAAGGATGGCGGGTGCTTTGGGGATTGACGCACTCAATGAGCCGTTCTTCGAGCTGGTTTCACTCCCTGAATACCTCCCAGAAAACCATTGTTGCCCTGGAGGATCCCAGCCGAGAATTGCTGCATGCAGTGCTGGAGCAAATGGCAGCCTATGGGCGCAGGAATTGGTGCGTGGTAGTATCTTTGGGGCTCGAAAACACGAACATCATCTCTCGCTTTGGCAGCCACCCGCACATAGCTGAACCAATCCGACTGAAGCCACTCAGTGAGACAAATTCAAAGGAACTTCTCCAAGCATGCCTGACAAAGCAAGCCGACCCGGCTTGGCTATACAGTGCCTATCAACATGCCCAGGGCTCCCCGGGGTGGCTGTGCTTGATTGCGAGGCTGGTAAACAAAAACAGTCTGTCGTTATTTCCCGCGGAATCCGATGGGCTGGCGAAGACCTACGTCGAATCTTGCTTGGCCTCTTTAGGCCCTAACAACTACGACGCTGGATTGAAGTTGCTTCGCTGGCTAGCACTTTGGGGGAAACTGCGTGTCGCGGCGTCCGAAGAAGAGCGGTCAGCGCTTCGATTTCTTGAAGCCCAGGGAATAGCGTCCGACTATGCAGTCGTCCTTCTGCAAAAGCTCGCTGGCACTGGCCTTGTGCGAAATTGGGGAGTTGAAAAGCGCTCCTTCGCAGTTGAACCCCTCATCATCCGTCAGCACATTTTGGGCGATTGGCTCATGGCTGGCGATGGGGACGCTAATAGAGTCAACCTGCATGGACAGGAACTCGTGGCCAAGCTAATTGAAGGCACGATCCCATCCCAAGATGTAGTCCTGGAAACCCTCTCCCACTTGGCTCTCTCCCGTCTCTCTGAGGCCAATGTCGAAGCCTTTTTACACCCGGTCTTCCAAGAAATGGCTAGATTCGCCAGCCAAGGGAACTCGGTTAGCCAGCATCGGGTTCTTGACTTGTTAGAGAAGTGCGGCAAATCAGATCCAGAAAGCGCCCTCGAAGTCCTGAACTCTACTAGAAAACATGTAGGAGAGACAGCCGAGTTGAGTCATCCTTTTTGGGGAGAACGAACCGTCACTCACAGTAGTGTTCTCGCCAGAATCCCATGGATTTTGTACGATACAGGCACGCAAGTCTCTTCCCCTGCTCTAGCACACCGGTTTCTCGAGGAATACCGGGTCTATCTTGCCACAGAACATGCAGAAGAAGTGAGGTTTCCTTCGGACAAGCATCCAACCGACTTGCTGAAGAGAGCCATCTGTGGTTCGACAAATTCGAACCATTTCGCAAGAGCAGCATCAGAGATTGTGTTTGCTGAGATTGACCGCCCTTCCGAAAGACATTTCATAGGACAGCTCTTAAGTGGCCTTCTGGATCCCATGAGGGAATGGACTGAGTGGACAGGCGCATGGCAACTCGCATTCAATAGCCGAGCCATTTTTCCTGGAAGCGTTATGTGGCGATTGGCAGGCCGCGTCAGGGCCAAATCCTTCGATTTGCTTTGTGTCCACCCCGATCAGCCAACTCGAATTCAGCTGTGGGACGTCCTATCCAGGTCCCATCGATCGATCCACTACATTGTGTCGCACGGCGTTTCCTACCACTACGTCTCCCAAGAACACATCAAGGACTTTCGTAGGATACTCAAAGAGGATCTCCACAAAGCCCATGAGATCTTGCGTAGGTTGCCAGTCGAATTGACAATTGAAGAGGCCAGCAGCGCTCGGAAGCTATGGTCTTGGTATCTGGACTACGGGAAAGATGAGGATCCACTTGAGCTTGCCAAAGAATGCGAGGGATTAGTCAAACCTGCATCGGCATGGGATTGCCAGGCTTTCTTTAAGTTCGACCACGAGGAGAACCTTACCCCAGAGACAAACAGGGTTGCGACCGCATTTCAATCGGCAACATCATCTGACATCATTGCCAGCTTCTTCACTGAGGCTGATAGATACCTGAGAGCAGTCCGTGGAGAACAGTTCGACTTGGCGGACTGGTCTCGCATCAGACATTTGGCAGAAGCGTGCTTGGCGCAATTTGATCTGACTAAGGCTCCTCAAAGCCAATTGACTCAGTATGTCCTCTCAGTTCTTGGTGCCCCAAAACTGCCGACCACGTCATGGCACTTTGCTGTGACCACAGCAAGAATGAGCCTTCGCAGAGCAAAGGGAAGGGATCTGTGGGCGTGTCCTGCCTATCTAGCAGTACTATTGGCGCTGGCACATTCTCAGCGGTCCTTCCTTCTGGACCTTTTCTCTAACGTCCACCCAAGAGTGATCGGTAATCTGACAATCGCTGAGCTAGAGAGCATTGTGTCCCAGCGATCTGACTTCGCGGAAATCGAATTCCTTTTCCTTCTTGGCGGTTTTCTCCCTGTGGCAAAGGAGAGGGTGATGGGGATGCTGGATTCCACCATGGAAGCCCTCAGGGAACAACCGCGCGCAGCAAGCGACTGCATTTCTGCGTTTGTGAACGGGGCCTACTACGCTTCCTTGCGATATGACTGGCCCCCGGCCGAGTTCCCCTTGGCCCGGATCGTTTCACTTCTCACGGAAATGCGATTGGATGGTGCGCTCTTCGAAGACAGCCACTTCATCGAGATGCGGGACAAGACCAAATTCCGCTTAAGCATGTCTCAGTTTGCCAAGCTTATCGAGTCGCGAGTTCATCTCGAGAATGGTGAAGAGAGGGATCCTTCCATACGCGCCGTCCCTTTCAGCCACTCACTAGGCGAGTGGTGCCACTTTGAACGTGATGA
>JBHIXE010000231.1:0-343 GCA_041984905.1 Verrucomicrobiales bacterium
GGCGGCTTCTGGAAGCGCTGGATCGCCTGGATATCCGGAAGAACACCGTGGTGATTTTCACCTCAGATCACGGTTACAATCTGGGACAGCATCACTGCTGGCAAAAGCTCAGCCTCTTCGAAGACAGCACCCGGGTACCTCTCCTTATCTCAGCACCTGGATTTCAGGACACCGCGGGCAAGAAATCTCCAGCGTTGGTGGAACTGATCGATCTCTATCCTACGATCGCCGAACTGACTGGCCTTCAGGAAGAAGCCCCCAAGCGCCTCCAGGGAACCAGTCTCGTAGGCTTGCTGCGCGAACCCAGCCGTGAGTGGACCAAAGAAGCCGCCTATACCGTGAC
>JBHIXE010000231.1:353-9186 GCA_041984905.1 Verrucomicrobiales bacterium
TCCATTCGCACGACGCAGTGGCGTTACAGTCGCTGGGGCGAAGCAGGAGAAGAACTCTACGATCACAACTCCGATCCGGAAGAGATTACCAATCTGGTGAGCAATCCCGAATACGAAGCAACCCTGCGACAGCTGCGCGAGCTGATGGAGGCCTCGCGCGAGCGAAGCAAACACTAATTCCACCTGGCAATCAGGCTGCGTAAATCAGCAGTGCTCCCAGTCCGACCCCGAAGAGGGCGAACACCCGAATCCATGAGGATTTCCGGGCCGCCCACCAGTCGACCATTTCCTTCATCCGGGTGTAGCCCATGGGAATCAGCGCCAAACCGGCCAGGACGATGAGCGCACCGAAAATCTGGAGCGCCAAGGTGTATTCCGCATAGGGAGCGGCAGCAATGATCAGCCCCCCTAAAATGAGGCGAAGAACAATCGCTGCAATCCATCCCTTTCGGTTGGCCAACAGGGAGCGTGCCTTCTGGAAAACCCGTGCGGGAGCAACCACTGCTCCCAGGCTGATCAGCATAATCAACCCTCCGATGATCACGACAATGGCCGTCATAAAAGGATCCTCTCTTTCCCCTTCATTACGAGAGGAGCTTCCGAGAGGATACAGTGAACCATTCCCGGCGACCGGACATGGCCCCGGCAACTACGAATCACAATTGTTGCTTACTTAGGGCTGGTTCGTGGGAACCGGACCGCTAGGAGGGGTATCCGGCTTTTCCTGGGGCAATTTAGGCGAAGCCTCTGTTGGCATCATTAGCAGCGCACGAAACCAAGGGCGTAGTTGCTCGTAGCATTGATGCAGGCTGCTCGTGAGTGCTTCCACCTTCCCTTCGGAGGCGTTCTCCACCTTCTGCAGATCATTGGCGTATCCTTCCATGAGGGTGGAGTCCAAACGGCTAACCACCTCGCCCGCATCCTTGGCGACAAGCCATCTGGCTTCGTCCAAATGTTCGCGGAACTGGTTCCAGGCAGCCCGAAGCTCCATGCCATGGGTTTCCCAGGCTTTACCATCCTTATCCTGAATCTTCTTCAGATCAGAAATGGCGTTCTCCAGAAGCCCGGTAACCCGGCCAGTCACTCTCTCAAGTGACTCGAAGTCAGAAAGACCATCGAAGGACAGGAGCAAGTTCAGTTGGCCTAGCCCTTCCATCAAATCTTTCAGATCTTTGTCTGCGCGATCCGCAACCCGGTCCATCGCCAGCGCGACGTTGTCATAGGCGTCTCCCAGACTCTCCTGATGGTGACGAAGCTCTTCCTGAGCTTCTTCGCGTCCCAGTTCGACTTGTCTGCGAGCCTCCATCACGTTGGACTCGAGGTCATGCTGCGCTTCTCTCAGATTGGTATTGTCCATCGTTTTTCTCCGTTGATTGAACCTGTTGAAATGCGACAGGTCCCCTAAGGGTAACGAGGCCCGGGTCAAAACGGATGTGGAGATTCCCCCGTTTCCTTCGGGTCCTGCAGATGGGAGTTCAGCAACCGCAACGGAGCAATTTAGTCGGCTTCTCCATTCGCAATCAGAGGAGAAAACGCTAACTTAATTCCTAATCAGATAGGCGTGAACCCCCGGAGAAATTCACCTCTCATCCTCCCACACTTCCCATGTTTTTGCTCTCCACGGACATTGATGGAACGATTTACGACGGGCCCGAAACCGCGACGGCATTCGCGGAATTCTGGGAAGAACTTCGCAACACGCTCCCCGAAAAGCCGATCCTGGCCTACAATACCGGACGCGGACTGAAGGACGTCCAGGACCTCGTCTCCAGCACTCCTCTCCCCGAACCGGACTGGATGATCTGTGGAGTCGGCACCACGATTTATCAGCCTGAGCGAGACTCCGTCCACCATGGCTGGCTGGACCTTCTCTCCCACAATTGGGATTATGCCGTCGTAGAAAGAGAGATCGCGGAAAACACCCCGGCCAGACCCCAGCCTTCTCATTGTCAGAACGCCCACAAGTGCAGCTGGTTCTGGGAGAATGCTTCCGCCGAGGAAATTGATAACCTGCAGCCCCTCTTGCGGAGAGCCGGCGTGGAAGCCCAGGCCATCTATTCTTCCAATCGAGACCTTGATATTCTTCCAGTCGGAGCCAACAAGGGAAATGCCCTCACCTTCCTGGCCAGGGAGTTGGGGGTCTCTCACACCCGCGTCATTGTTTCCGGCGACTCCGGTAATGACAGTTCCATGTTCTTTGTCGAAAACGTGCGGGGAATCATCGTCTCCAACGCGGAAACCGCACTTTTTGAAGCTACTCGGCATCTTCATCCGTATCGCTCAGAGAGCGCCTGCGCCTTCGGGGTGATTGAAGGAATTCAACAATTACGTCGACAGGAGATTACGTAGGTGCTGCCATTACCCTAAAGGCCTAACCATGGCAAAAGCCGACAACCTCTACTTCGTACACCTCTCCATCCACGGCCTTATCCGTGGCCATGATCTCGAACTGGGACGAGACGCCGACACGGGCGGGCAGTGCAAATATGTGCTGGAACTCGTCCGGGCACTCGCCCGGCATCCTTCCGTCGGTCAAGTCGACCTCATCACTCGCCAGATCGTCGATCCCAAGGTGAGCAAAGACTACTCTCGTCCCGAAGAGGAGCTGGGCAGAGGTGCTTACATCAAACGCATCGAGGCGGGACCACGACGCTACCTGCGCAAGGAAGTGCTCTGGCGCTACATGGACATTTTCGTGGACCGGGCTCTGGCGGAATTTCGCAAAGCCGGGCGTCTTCCGGACGTCATTCACGGTCACTACGCGGATGCGGGCTACGTAGGCAGCCGGCTCGCCGCTTTGCTCGGTTGCCCCTTCATTTTCACCGGTCACTCCTTAGGCCGATCCAAACGGGAGCGCCTTCTCACCAACCGAGGAACGGACCCGGGTCGCATTGAAACGCATTACAATCTCGCGGCACGGATTGAAGCGGAAGAACTCGCATTGGACGCGGCATCGCTGGTCTGCACCAGCACCCAGCAGGAAGTGGAGAAGCAATATTCGGTCTACGAATTCTATGCTCCGGAACGGATGCGCGTCATTCCCCCAGGAGTGGACGTCAGCCGATTCGCTCCTCCCGGAGAAAGAGACATCCCGGAAGAGGTGCGCGAGAAATTCGAGCGCTTCCTGGACGATCCCGACCGCCCTACCGTCTTGGCCATTGCCCGCGCGGATGAGAAGAAGAATCTGGCGACCCTGGTCAAAGCCTTCGGACAAAGCAAGACGCTGCGTCATTCCGCCAACCTTCTCCTTGTGGCGGGGAACCGGGACACCATACAGGGCCTCAACCCCGGAGCCCGGAAAGTCTGGACGGAGCTTCTCCAATTGATCGATGACTACGACCTGTATGGTACTGTCGCGATTCCCAAGCACCACAGCCCGGATGACATCCCACTCTTCTATCGCTATGCGGCGGAGAAAAAAGGTGTCTTCGTAAACCCTGCCCTGACCGAGCCTTTTGGGCTCACCCTCATCGAAGCAGCGGCATCTGGATTGCCTATTCTGGCAACCAATGACGGCGGCCCCAGGGATATCATCGCCAATTGCGAGAACGGAGTCCTCATTGATCCCACCGATGTCGATGCGCTGACTCAAGAACTGGAGAAGGCGCTCTCGAACAAGAAGCGATGGACGAGTTGGTCCAAGGCCGGGCTCAAGGGCGTGCAGGAGCATTACACCTGGGACGGTCATGTGGAGCGTTACATCGAGGAGTTGGATCCCATGCTGGAGCTCTTCACGCAGCCTCACCTTATTACCAGCAAGAAACGTACGGCTCTTCCCTTAGCGGACCGGATGATTTTCTGCGGTCTGGACGACAACCTGCTGGATGGAGACGCAGAAGCGATCGCGGAACTGCGCAAGATCACCGAGAGGAAGAATCCCCAGTTGGGGTTTGGGATCGCCAGCGGACGCAGTTTCGAGAACGTTCTGGCCACGATCGAGAAGCATCAACTCCCCCAACCGGACGTATATATCACTCAGTTGGGTGGAGAGATCCATTACGGGGCACGCAAAGTCTCGGACGAGTCTTGGGAAAAACACCTTCGACACCGCTGGGAACCCGAGAAGATCCGCGACATCATGCGAAAAGTGCCGGGCCTTTCCCTGCAGAAAGACGAGGGCCGGCAGCACAAGTTCAAGATCTCCTACAATTACGATTCCCAGAAGGCTCCCGAGCGTCATGAGATTCAGAAACTGCTCCGGGAGAGTCATTTGCCCGCCAAGGTGCTTCTCTCTGACGATTGCTTTCTGGACGTGATTCCCCAACGCTCCGGCAAAGGACACGCCATCCGCTACATCTGCATGCGATGGGGAATCCCGGCAGGCAAGATCCTCTTCTACGCCCGGCGAGGCAGTGACTATGAGGCGCTTTCCGGCCAGTTTCTGGGCGTGCTCGGCGGAGACTGCGGCGAAGAACTTCGCCCGGCTCAAAGCTTGCCGAGAGTCTATCAGGCGAGTAAGCCCAATTTTATGGGGTTGCTGGAAGGCATTCACGCCTACCACTTTGAAGAAGATTCCATCCGCGTGCCCAAAAGCGCCGCGGGAATGCGACCCGAAGACGCGGACGAGGAAGAAGCCGTGCTCGGCCCGGACGTCGTCGTCCACAAAGACGAATCTGAAGAGGATGAATCTGAGTAAGAAATAGACCCAAAGATGGACCATTCTGAAACTACCGATCAAGCGCCTCCTCTGTTGGCTGGAATTGAGGCCGGCGGCACCAAATATGTTTGCGCCGTAGCGCAGAACCCCGCCGAGCCTCTCCAGGAAACCCGCTTCCCCACCCGTTCCCCCCAGGAGACCCTCCAGGAAGCCGTGGAATTCTTCCAGGACGCCATCAAGAGCTATGGCCCTATCGCCGCCATGGGTATCGGCACCTTCGGCCCCGCGAATATCAACCCTCGTTCTCCCGGTTACGGCGAGATCCTGACAACGCCCAAAAAAGGATGGGCGGGCTTCAATGTGGTTCAGGCCTTGAGAGACGGCCTCGTGGATCCGATTCCCACCGCTTTTGAAACCGATGTCAACGCCGCCGCGATCGGAGAAGCGGAGTACGGCGCGGGACGTCATCATCGAAATATTTGTTACGTAACGGTTGGTACGGGGATCGGCGGAGGATTCCTCCATGACTACAAGCCCCTTCACGGCAAGATGCACCCGGAGATCGGTCACATGGTCATGCCGGATCTCGACCGGGACTACGGCAAGAACACCAACGTCTGCCCCTTCCACGAGTCTTGCCTGGAAGGCCGCGCAAGTGGGCCTGCGCTGCAGGAGCGTTGGGGGCAACCCGGAGGAGAACTCCCCGAAGATCACCCTGCCTGGGAACTCCAGGGAAAGTACCTCTCCCTGGCGGCTCTGAACCTTACCGCCGCCTGGTCGCCCGACATCATTCTCTTCGGTGGAGGAGTCTTCCACCAGCCCGGCCTCATCGACCGGATTCGGAACGAATTCGAAAATAAGGCGGGCAACTACTGGGATTTGCCGCCTTTGGATATATATTTACAAACGCCGGCTTTGGATCAACAGGCAGGCATCGTGGGCGCGCTCGCCTTGGCCCAACGTCTGCTACAGTCTGAGTCAGGCCCCGCCTAGAAACCGACTTCGTCTCCCGTAGCCACGAGTTATCTATGCCCGTATCCGAACGCCAGTGCCAGATCACCTTAGAACGATTGTTGACCCAGCTGCAAAGCCGGTTCCCCAAGGACTCCAAGACGCCGGAGTGGGAGAGCTTTGAACTCAGGCTTCAGGACAACTTTCCTCCGCTGTTTCGGCGATTGCTGGACCTCTACGGGCATCACTTCGACTTCTATTACCACCTGGAAAAGCTGCTGGAGACCATGGCGTCCATGTGGCTGGAACGGTCTCCGGAATTGCGGTCCACGGATGCCATGCGGGCTGCGGACCCTTCCTGGTATCAGTCCGGCCGGCTTACCGGCGCGATGGCCTATGTCGACCTCTTCGCCGGCGATCTCCAAGGCTTGAGGGAGAAAATCCCCTACCTGCAGGAGCTCGGCATCACCTATCTGCACCTGATGCCGCTCTACAAAACTCCGGAAGGCGACGATGACGGTGGATATGCCGTCAGCAGCTATCGGGAAGTGGATGCTGACCTCGGCACCATGGAGAACTTGCGGGAACTGGCAGCTGAGCTACGGCAGCATGGCATCAGTCTCGTTCTGGATTTCGTGTTCAACCACACCTCGGACCAGCACGAATGGGCTCGCGCTGCGCGGGAAGGCAATGAGATCTGCCAGGACTACTACCTGATGTTCGATTCCCGCCAGGAGCCGGATGAATACGAACGGAATCTGCGCCCCATCTTCCCGGACGAGCATCCCGGCTGCTTCACCTACGTGCACCGCATCAAGAAGTGGGTCTGGACCACCTTCCACACCTACCAGTGGGATCTCAACTATCGCAATCCGGAGGTGTTCAATGCCATGGTGGAGGAAATGCTCTTCCTGGCGAATGTGGGGGTCGAGATCCTCCGAATGGACGCGGTGCCCTTTGTCTGGAAGCAGAAGGGCACGGTTTGCGAGAACCTGCCGGAGGCCCATATCATCATTGAGTCTTTCAACGTGATCGCCCGGATTGTGGCGCCCAGCATGGTCTTCAAGTCCGAAGCCATCGTGGCCCCGGATGAGATCAGCAAGTACATCGCTCCGGATCGCTGCCAGATCTCCTACAATCCCTTGCTCATGGCATTGCTCTGGGAAAGCCTCGCCACCCGCAAGGCAAGCCTGCTGCGCAGTTCCCTCCAGCACCGTTTCTCCATTCCCGCTCCCTGTGCCTGGGTCAACTACGTACGTAGTCATGATGACATCGGCTGGGGTTTCGATAATTCCGACGCCCTGGCTTTGAACATGAGCCCGGGCGATCACCGGCGTTTTCTCACCCACTTCTACGCGGGCCGTCACGAGTCGACTTTTGCCGAAGGCGACACCTTCCAGGAAGATCCCCATACCGGCGACGCTCGGATCTGCGGGACCACGGCTTCCCTTTGTGGGCTCGGCCGGGCCATCCGTGAAAAGGATGAGGAAGAGATCGAGTTCTCCATCCGCCGCATCCTTCTCATCTACGGGGTCACCTTCACCATTGGTGGGATTCCGCTGATTTACCTGGGCGATGAGATTGGGATGCTCAACGATACCTCCTATTTGGATGACCTGGATAAGGAGGGCGATTCTCGCTGGCTCCACCGTCCCCCCTTTGATTGGGAGAAGTCTGAGCAGCGCCACGAAGTCGGCACTCCGGAGCACACCATTTTCCAGGGCTTCCTCAAGTTGAACCAGGTCCGGGTGAACAATTCCGCTCTTTCCCGAGGCGAAACGGAGATCGTGGATATGGGCAACGAGCATGTCTTCGCCTGGTTCCGGACGAGCCCGGATCAAACACTTCTCTGCGTGGCCAATTTCAGTGATCGACCGCAGACGCTGGCAGCCCCTCGGTTGAGACAGATCGGATTGCGCAAGGCATTGGTGGATGTGGTAGCCGGCCAATCGGTTATTGCCACCAAACAGTTGAAGCTCGAACCGCTCCAGTTCATGGTGCTACTTCCCCAGGGGCGAACCCCTGCGGCCGCTTCCACCACTCACCGAGCCCCATCCGATCCCTATGCGCCCGAGCCCCAGTCCGACGAGGAAAGCCCTGAGGCTGACGAGTCCTGAGGACAACCGGCCACCCGCGGCCGCTCCCGGAACCCTCATCCACGTGGGCGAACGCCGGGTCGACGAGGTTCATCTCCGCATCATCGACTACAACGGGGACAGCTACCAGCAGGTCCCCAATGCATCCGTTGAGGACTGCCTGAACCGTGGCAATAGCGATACGGTCAGTTGGATTCAGGTAACCGGCCTGCATGACATCACGGTCATCTCCAGATTGCTGGACGGATACGGCATCCATCCCCTCGTTCAGGAAGACGTGGTCAACACACGGCATCGCCTCAAAATGGAGGACTTTGGCGACTATATCTTTCTCGCGGTTAAAGAGTTGGACGACAGCGGCAACGATCAGGAGTTGCGTCACTTGTCCATCCTTCTCGCTCCGGGATTCGTCATCAGTTTTCAAGAAGCGCCCTCTCAGCTCTTTGCACCGATTGAGGACCGGATGGGTTCCAGTCTTGGGATGATTCGCGAGCAGGGCGCCGACTACCTCGTCTGGGCCATTCTGGATGCGGTCGCGGACAACTTCCGGATCGTGGTGGACCAGATCTCCGATGAAGTGGAAGAGCTGGAAGCCGTCATCTACAAAGGGGACACCAAGGTGGATATGGATCGCCTGCATCAGATCAAGCGGCACGTGGAACACCTCATGCGCGCCGCTACCCCGCTCCAGGAGATCGGTTCCTCATTACAGCGTCTGGAATCCCCGCTACTCTCGCCCAAGACCAGCGTGTTCTGGTCGGACCTTCAGGACCACGCCGTGCACGTCGTGAGCTCGGTGGAAATTCTCCGGGAATCACTCGTAAGCCTGCGAGACTTCCACATCGCGACCTTGAGCCAACGCATGAACGAAGTCATGAAAGTGCTGACCTCGTTTGCCGCCATCTTCCTGCCCATTTCCTTCCTGGCCGGCGTCTATGGCATGAACTTCAAGAACATGCCGGAATACTCCTGGAAGTATGCCTACGTGGTCATCTGGATCCTCTTCGCCGCCATTATCGGCGGCATGGTCGTCTACTTCCGCCGCAAGGATTGGATGTAGCATAGGCCGCCTGAGAGTATTTCAAGCCAAGTTATACCTCCAGGCCCCCATGACTGGATTCGGCCAACTAGAAGCGCGAAGCGCTGAGAACCGAAGTAGCCGTGGTGTGACCGAAGGGAACCCACGGAA
>JBHIXE010000232.1:0-9140 GCA_041984905.1 Verrucomicrobiales bacterium
TCGGATTTCGGATTTCGGATTTCGGATTTCGGATTTCGGATTTCGGATTTCGGATCGCGACAGCGATCCGCGTGAATTAACGCGCGATTGGAAGATCGGGCCTTCGCCTTGCGTGGTGGGGAGGACGGTCCCTCACTCTGGCTACTCACTCATTCTCCCCGTTCTCTCTCGTATGAAGTCTTCTCTGAACCGTAGAAACGTGCTTCGTGGTCTCGGCGCCACGCTGGCTTTGCCCTGGATGGAATCCCTTTCCGCGGCAGGTCCGGTCAAGGCGTCCGCTGGCCTCGCGAAGCCGCCAGTCCGTTCCGCCTTCCTCTTCATGCCGAATGGGGTCGTGCCGAATCACTGGACGCCGGAAGGCGATGCCGAGACAGGTTTTGCGATCACCCCCATGCTGAAGCCGGTGGAGCATCTGCGGGATGAATTCACCCTGGTGGAGAATCTCTGGCACCAGGAAACCGATGGCCGCAACGGGCACTGGCCCAAAGTTCCAGCCTGGCTCGCGGGTGGGTATGTCGAGCGAGGATCCGGCGGAGATATCGACACCGGCGGCACCTCGATCGACCAGATCATGGCCCGGGAGATCGGTCACCAGACCTTGCTGCCCAGTATTGAGCTGGGGGTCGATCAGCCACGGACTGGAATCGACAATGTGGGCGGCGGCTTTCCCCGGGTCGTGGGTTCCTTCATCTCCTGGCGGGATCCTCACACGCCCGTGCCTAAGGAAGTGATCCCTCAGTTGGCTTTCGACCGGCTCTTCCGCACCAGCAACCGCTTTCCCACCGTTCCCGGTTTGAGCCCGCAATCCCCGGAGGTGCAGCAGTCTCTGCAGCGGGACGACGTCAGCGTCCTGGATCTTGTCCTGGACGATGCCAAATCCATTCAGCGCCGCATCAGCGGTCAGGACAAGGCGAAGCTGGAAGAATACCTGGAGAGCGTCCGGGACGTGGAACGCCGGATCCAGAAAGGCCTGGAACCGCAGAAGCGCTGGATCAACGAAGGCAAGCTGGACATGGTGCGGCCCGGTCCGGGCATCCCGGAATCCCATGAGGAACACGTACGCCTCATGCTGGACATCATCGTGCTCTCGTTCTGGACGGACTCCACCCGCATCGCCACCTTCATGATGGGAGATGCCCAGACGGGAAGGGTCTTTGACTTTATCGACGGTGTAAGCCGCAAGAGTTTCCACGGGCTCTCTCACCATCGGAACGACGCCAAGGTGCGGGATGAATACGAGAAGATCGGCACCTGGCACGTGCAGCAACTCGCTTATCTCCTGGAGAAGATGAAGAGCCTGGATGAAGGAGCGGGCAGCCTGCTGGATAACTCCATGATTCTCTTCGGCTCCAGCTTGAAGGACGGCAACCGGCATGACCCCCACGACCTGCCCCTGATCCTGGCGGGACGCGGTGGCGGCACCCTTCGGCCGGGTCGCCGGGTACGAGCAACCAGGGACACGCCGATGTGCAACCTCCTCATGGCCATGTCCGAGCGGATGGGAGTAAAACCGAACCAATTTGGAGACAGTACTGGAACTCTCGGTGGTTTGGGGTAAAGTTAGGGTTAGGTAAGGCGTCAGGTTTGTGAATAACCAGAGTGTTAGGATCTCCACGGGGATGTTCCCCTTGGCGCTTGCCGCCTTGTTTGCATGTTATTCACAACTTTCGTTTCGAAATTGGTGAGAAATATGTCAATAGTAGGCACCCCGACTTTCCGTCCTCAACACCCACTCGCACTTGATGAATACTCGGACCTCCATGGCCGCGGCCATGGTATTGCTTATTGCTGGCTGTAACACTCCGGAGACACCCTTAGAGCGCCTGGACCTCGCAGTGCCCGACGGTTGGACCGCCCGCGCTTCAACCCGGCCGTTGCCGGATTACAACTGGGTCGCGACCTTCAATGACTCCCGGCTGGATGCCCTGGTCGCCGAGGCGATTCAATCCAACCGGGATTTGCGGGCTACCGCCGCCCGCATCAAGTCCGCGGAAGCCAACGCCAAGATTGCTGGCGCGGACATTTTCCCAAGCATCAGCGGGGACCTGGACGGGGTTCGGAGTCAGCGGAATTTCATTGGGTTCCCCTTCGGTGGAGGTGGGCCTGGCGTGGTCTCCTCCAGTCGCAGCAACAGCTTTGGCCTGGCGCTGAACATCTCCTGGGAACTGGATATCTGGGGCCGGGTGCGCGCTGGGAAAAAAGCTGCGCTCTCTGAACTTCAAGCGAGCGAGGCCGACTTCAGCGCCGCTCAGCTGTCTCTGGCGGGGCAAACCTGCAAAGTCTGGTTTGGAATGGTGGCGGCGCAGGAACAGTTGGAGCTGGCACGCAGCGCTCTGCAGATCTTCACCCAGACGGAAGAAATCATCCGGGGCCAGTTTGAAGAGGGGATTGGAGAAAACACGGCCGCACAGCTCCAGCTCTCACTGGCGGACATTGAGAACGCCAAGGCAAGCGTGCAACTTCGGGAGCGACAGCTGCTGCAAGTGCGCCGTCAGTTGGAAGTGATCCTGGGGCAGTATCCGGATGGGGACCTGGCGGGCCGCTCGGTGTTGCCGGTTCTTCCCGGGCCGCCACCCGCAGGCATTCCCGCGGAACTGCTGGATCGACGTCCCGATCTGCTGGCCTCGGAGAGGCGCCTCGCCTCAGGGGACAATCGGGTCCTGCAAGCCAGGCGCAGCCTCTTGCCGGCCATCACGCTGACCGGCAGTTACGGAACTTCCACGCCGGATCTGGAGGAGATCCTGAACAGTGACTTTAACGACTGGAGCTTTGCCGGTGGGGTGACCCAACCCATTCTTCAGGGCGGTCGCCTGCGCCAGACCGTGAAACTGCGGGAGGCGGAACAGGACGAGTTGCTGGCCCAGTTCCAGCAGACCGCGTTGCAGGCCTTCAGCGAAGTGGAAATCGCGCTGGGCTCGGAAAAGCTCCTTGCGGAACGGGAATTCGCGCTGCGACGGGCTGTGGGTCACAACCGGAGCGCTCTGGAGCGGGCGCGCGATGACTACGCCGGTGGGGTGGGAGACGTCTTGACCCTGCTCCAGGCCCAGCAGCAGTTGATTCAAGCGGAGACATCGTTGATTGACGCGCGCCGGGAGCGGTTGGAGAATCGGGTGGACCTGCACGTGGCATTGGGTGGCGGCTTTTCAGCCCCGCAGCCAGCACCGGCACCAAATCCCGTGACCAAACCGGAACCTGATTCGTAAAGACACTCGATGAAACGCTCCCAGCTTCTAATTGGCTTAGCTGTCTTGTTAGGAGCGATCGCTGTCTCCGCTCTCCTTCGGCTCACCAAGCCTGAGGCTGAGAAAAAGCCCGTCGAGCGGGCCCGGCCGGTGGTCGAGGTCCTGACCCTTCAGCCGGAAACCGTCTCGCTGTCCCTCCCAACTCAGGGCGTGATCGAGCCCGAAAAGCAATCGCTCCTCGCGGCGCAGGTCACCGGAAAAGTGATCTGGGCGGCACCTCAGTTCAAGGCAGGGGGCGAGTTTCAAGAGGGCGAGGAGCTGATCCGGATCGAGCCCTCGGATTTTGAAGCCGCCCTGGCCCAGGCGAGGGCGACCTTGGCGGATGCGCAGTTGAACCTGGCGACAGAAGAAGCCAAGCGAGACCAGGCGCTCCGGGACTGGAAAGCACTGGGCAAAGGCGGTGAACCTACGGACTTGGTTGCCCGCAAACCCCAGTTGGAAAGCGCCAAAGCCAATGTGGAATCTGCCAGATCCAACGTGGCTCAGGCCGAGCGGAATCTGGATCGCACCCACATCCGGGCTCCCTATGGACTGCGCATTCAGGAGATTCAGACAGAGGTTGGCTCTTTCCTGAACACGGGATCGGGAATTGCGCAGGTCTATGCGTTGACGCCCTTGGAGATCCGGTTGCCGCTTTCCCTGGATGACTATGCATTTGTGGGTTCGGATAGAGAAGGCGCCGCACCCAAAGCCCATCTGCATGCCCAGGTCGCGGGTCGTCAGTTTGAGTGGGATGCCAAGATCGTGCGCAGTGAAGGGGAGGTCGATCGCCAGAGCCGATCGGTCTATCTCGTGGCGCAGGTCAAGCCAGACTCCAAGGACAGCATTCTGCAGCCAGGTCTCTTTGTGAAAGCGGAAGTCCAGGGACGCACGCTGGAGAATGTGTTCCGGGTTCCTCTCGCCGCTTTTTTGGATTTTGAGCGTTTGGCGTTGGTCAATGAAGACGACGAACTGGTATTCCGCGATGTGAAAGTGGCGCGCCGGCAAGGGAACGAAGCCCTTGTGATGGAGGGGCTCAGTGCTGGAGACCGGGTTTGTATGACCGCTTTGGAAGTTGTGGAAGGAATGCCGGTGAAAGTAGCCGGCGAAACGGAGACTCCGGCTGAAACCCCGGAGGAACCGGAGTCACCTCCCAAGACCTAGGAACGAAACCAAGTTCATGGAACAACTCATTGGATGGTTTTCCCGCAATCATGTCGCGGCGAACTTCCTGATGGTCATTGTGGTCATTCAGGGGTTGCTGACATGGGGGACGTTGAAGACCGAGATCTTTCCCGAGACCTCGATCGATACCATTTCCGTAACGGTGATCTTCCCAAATGCCACGCCGGAGGAGGTCGAGAAGGGGATCTGTGTTCCGATTGAGGAAGCCATTCAGGATGTCGATGGGATCGAGCGGATCACCTCCATCGCCGCGCAGAGCCTGGGGACCGTGAACATTGAGGTCTCTGCCGGCTACAATGTCCGCAATGTGATGGATGACGTGAAGACCCGCGTCGATGCGATCCAGAATCTGGCTGAAGAAGCGGAAGAACCCATTCTGGAAGAGCTGGTCATTAAGGCCCAGGTCCTCAGTGTCGCAGTCTCCGCGGAAACCGATGAGAAGACCTTGCGGGAGTTGACGGAGCGGGTGCGGGACGGGCTATTGGCCTACCAACCTTCCGGTACCGATGCCAAGGTCACTCAGGCCACCATCGCCGGGGCACGCGACTATGAGGTATCAATTGAAGTGTCAGAGGATACCCTGCGGCAGTATGGGCTGACCTTTGACCAGGTCTCCGCTGCGGTGCGCGCCTCCTCGATCGACCTGCCAGGAGGTTCCGTGAAAACGGATGCGGGAGAAATTCTGATCCGTACCGAGCAGCGCCGCTACAATGCGGAGGAGTTTGGCGCCATCACGGTGGTTACCCGGGAAGACGGATCGCGGGTCAAGCTTAGGGAGATCGCCAATATCATCGATGGCTTCGAAGACGCGGACCTCACCAACCGATTCGACAACCGGCCCGCCATGCTCATCAACGTCTTCCGGGTCGGCAACCAGGACACGTTGAAAGTTGCCAACGTGACCAAGCAGTTCATCCGGGAAGAGGTGCCCCGATTCCTCCCGGAAGATGTGGAGGTGGAGATCTGGAAAGACGACTCCATCTACCTGTCTGGCCGGATGCAGCTCCTGGCCAAGAACGGGGCCTTCGGTCTGCTCCTGGTTTTCCTGACCTTGGCGCTTTTCCTGCGACCATCGCTCGCTCTGCTCGTATCGATTGGGATTCCGGTCTCCTTTGCGGGAGCCATATGGCTGATGCCTTACACAGGCATTTCCATCAATATGATCTCCCTCTTTGCCTTCATCCTGGTGTTGGGGATCGTGGTGGATGACGCCATTGTGGTGGGGGAAAATGTCTACCGCCGCATTCGGGAAGGGGAACACCCCAAATTGGCGGCTCCGCGAGGGACTCACGAGGTGGGCGTGGTCGTGATCTTTGGCGTCTTGACCACCATGCTGGCCTTCACGCCCATGCTGGGTCTGAGCGGGGTGAGTGGCAAGATCTGGCCGAACATCCCGCTCATCGTCATTCCCACACTGTTGTTCTCCCTGCTTCAGTCCAAGCTGATCCTCCCATCGCACCTCTCCATGCTGAAGCCCTATGATCCGGAGAAGAAGGTGGGGCCCATTCTACGATTTCAGCGTCGATTTTCCCGGGGATTGGAGAGCTTTGTGGATCGCTACTACAAACCTGCGCTCGATGTCTCGCTCAAGAATCGATATGTCGTGCTGAGCGGCTTCGTCGCCGTTTTCGTGGTGGTGTGGACCATCATGACGACGGGCTGGATCAAGTTCCAGTTCTTCCCCGAAGTCGAAGGGGATGTGGTGTCCGCCAAGATCACGATGGCGAATGGCGTTCCCTTCGAGACGACTCGCGATGCGGTATTGAAGATCGAAAGGGCGGCAAACAAGGTCGCTGGCGAACTCAAGGATAAGCGGGGCAATTCAGTTGTTCGGCACATGCTGACCTCTGTCGGTACCCAACCCTTCCAAACCGGGAACTCGACCGGTGGACCGCCCGTGGAGACCAACATCGGAGAAGTGACCCTGGAGCTGCAGCCGGCCACGCATCGCAAGATGACAGCGGATGAAATTGCCTCGGCCTGGCGGGACGCGACGGGGCCGGTTCCTGGGGCCGTGGAGCTGAGTTTCCAGACCCAGGTAGCCGGAGGCGGGAACGCCATTGACCTGGAAATTACGGGCGATAACCTGGCGAACCTGGAAGCCGCGGCGGAGGAGGTGACCAGTGCCTTGGCAGAGTATGAAGGCGTCATCGATATCTCCAGCAGCAACCGGGATGGCAAGCGGGAGCTGAAGCTGGATATTCTGCCAGAGGCGGAAGCGCTTGGCCTGCGCCTGGAAGATGTGGCCCGCCAAACCCGGCAAGGCTTCTACGGCGATGAGATTCAGCGTCTGCAGCGAGGCCGGGACGAGGTGAAGGTTTTTGTCCGCTATCCAAGGGATGAGCGAGCTTCTTTGACCAACCTGGACAATGTGAAAATCCGCACGAAAACAGGCGCGGAAGTTCCCTTCAATGAGGTGGCGGAGGCCGACTACGGGCGCTCCTATGCCGCGATCAATCGGGCCGACCGGCGCCGCGCCGTCATTATCACGGCGGACATCGATAAGGCCACGGATGCCAACGCCAATGAAGTCGTGGCCGCGCTGACGCATGAGGAAAAACCGCTTACGCCCATGCAGAAACTCAGCAATCGGATTGCGAAATGGCAGGGCAAAGAGGTGGAACCGCCCAAAGAAGAGGGCGTGCTCACGCAGATCACGAAGAAGTATCCCGGGATCCATTACAAGTTCCAGGGAGAACAAAAGGATCAGGCGGAGTCCGTCACGGAGATTGGGCAGAAGTCCCTGTTGGCCCTGCTGGCGATGTATGTGCTGATGTCCATTCCGCTGAAGTCCTACATCCAGCCTCTCATCATCATGTCCGTCATTCCATTCGGCCTGGTGGGCGCCGTCATCGGCCACATTCTGATGGGGCTGGAACTCAGCATTATGTCCATGTGCGGCATTGTGGCGCTGGCAGGAGTGGTGGTGAATGACAGCCTGGTGCTGGTGGACTATGTGAACCGAAAGCTGGCCGAGGGGCACTCGCTTGTCGATGCTGCCCGAGAGGCTGGAGCGGCGCGGTTCCGGGCCATTCTCCTGACCTCCATGACCACCTTTGCGGGGCTGACTCCCATGCTGCTGGAGACGGACATTCAAGCGAAGTTCCTCATTCCCATGGCGGTGTCGCTCGCGTTCGGGATTCTCTTTGCCACGATCATCACACTCATTCTGATTCCCGCCATCTACCTCATATTGGATGACATCACCGGTCATGCCGGCCGTCGACCGGATGAGGCGGAGTTGAAGAAGCTCGAAGAGATGGAAGGCGCAGCTGTGGCTGAGGGAATCTAGATAGATAGCCCCATCCAGCCACTTCGGTCGAATCGGTGGCGCCGTTGGCAAGGGGGGCGAGAGCTGATGATTTCAGGGATCGGGATGCGGATCGTGAGGCCGCGTGAGGAATGCACCTATTGTTTCGAAAATATTTCGAGCACACGCTTGACCCTCTGGAGGTGATCCAACAGGATCGGGCCCAGAGGTTGTGCGCCTCACATACTCATGAATATCAAACTCATCCTCATCATCGCAGGCGGAGCGGTAGCCTATTTTGGCTACCAGGAGTTCAGTCTGGCTCGGAACGCAAAACCCGATGCAGCGGAGGTAGCGCTGGTGGAAATCGAGAACGGCTCGGCGGATCTATCGAACGCCCATGTCGTCATTGGACCGCATATGGCGGATTACTACAGCTCCATTTTTGAGTACGAAGCCAAGGATCGCAGTGCCGAAGAACCTGCCGACGCGGATAAGGTGAATTATACCTACTATCCCATTCTTTCGGAAGACCATGCCTTCATCAAGGCGCTGGACGAACTCTTTGCCAAGTACCCTGACGGTATTCCCGAAGGAGTCGAAGAGCCGAAGATGGAGAACCTGGCGGTCCTGGTCAAGACCAAGGAGTTCGCGACGGTGGGGGACATTCCGGAGGAACTGGTCGCGGAAGCCAGCGTGCAGGGACTCTTCGTGAACAAGATTGCGAAGCTGGATGATGAGGAAGTGGATCTGCTTCGCCAGGCCTATCCAGGGCTTCAGACCGATGAGATCCTGTTGCTGGAAAAAGGCCGGGCTCCGGCTGGACCCGTGAAGTCCTTCGGCATGATGGGCGGAGGTGCCGCCCTGGCGATTGTGGGTCTCGGATTGATGGTCGTGGGGCGCCGGGACTAGCCGCTCCAGGGCCTCAGGCAGCCTGATCCAGGCGGATCCCTTTCTTGGTGACGACCTGGTAGAGCGCCTCCCGCAGACAGTCGCGGGAGATCGGCTTGGTGAGCAGGTAATCCACCACGGAGGGCATGGTTCCTTTGACGCTCATGCCAAATCCGGTGGCGAGGATGACCGGCATCTCGGGAGTCTGATCCTTGATCGCGGTGGCGAGTTCCACGCCGCTCATGCCGAGCATGGAACTGTCAGATATGACCACATCATAGCTGCGGTTGCGGGAACGCCGCAGGCCATCGGCTCCCGAATACACGGAATCGACCCGGTGACCTTCCGTCTGCAAATACCGAGCCAGGATCCCGGCAATCTGGGGATCGTCGTCCACCAGGAGGATCTCCAGCCGTTTCGTCGCAGGGCGAGCGCGCAGGAGGTGACAACGACTGGTGTTTTCCCCGGCCCCTTCTTCCGCAGACGGTATCCGCACAGTGATGATCGTTCCGCGACCTGGTTCCGAGTGGATCTCCAGAGAACCGCCCGTGCTCCCGATGATGCTCTTGGCGAGGCTCAAGCCCAATCCGGCA
>JBHIXE010000233.1:0-9134 GCA_041984905.1 Verrucomicrobiales bacterium
GTAGAAAGGCAACTCGGCTGCAGCCGCCGCGATCTCCCGGTAGAAGTCGATCAATTGCCCCACCGTCTCTGGTTTGAAGTAGTAAGGAGCGATCGCGGAAATCGCATGAGCGCCGATCGACTTCGCGTGAGCGCTCAGTTCCACCGCGTCCTTCAGCGAAGAATGGCCGACGTGAACGACGGTCCGCATCCGGTTCCGGGTCGCATCCACATAAGCCTGAGCCACCGCCTTGCGCTCGTCCGTCGTCAGGGATGGCCCCTCACCGGTGCTCCCGCAGATATAGATCCCGCTCACCCCGGTATCGACCAGGTAATCCGCGATTTTCGGGATCCATTCGAAGTTCACTTCGCCCCCTGCGTCGAAGGGGGTGAAGGTCGCGGCGACAAGACCGGTCAGGGGCTCTGATTTCATGGTTGCTACTTTGGGTGGATCTGGAGCATTCTGGCGATCACGTCCAACCACTGGTAAATTGTTACCAATATCCCGCCTGCTCCCTCCTTGAATAGCTCCGGACAAATCCGGGTGGAAGTCATTTCCACCAATCGCAGCGGTTCCGAACCGCAACGGGCCCAAGGCCTGACGCTGCTCCGGTTGGCGCGCGGTCGCACGCGCTGGTCCGTGGAGGGCCGTTCTTACGAGCTGCGGGAGGGTCAGGTGCTCTTCCTGTTTCCGGGACAGACCTTCGGCGGTCTCGAATCCACAGAGTCCGTACCTATCCGTGTCGAGCGCATCCTTCTCCCCTCCGCCGCGGGACTCACTCCAGCGATCCTGGAGAAGAAGCTGCCCTTCAGTCGCAAGGACGCCACGGCCTGCCTGAGCGCCCTCAAGGAAAGCCCGGCGCCTACGGTGAAATTGGATCCTGATACCGCCCAGGTCTTCAGTGAAATGGTGGCTCAATCCAAAAAGGCAAGTCTGTCCGCTCTGGAGTCCGCCCATCAGCGAGCCTGCCTGGTGCACCTGCTCACGGGTATTGCGCTGGCAGCCCAGCGTCAGGATTCTCCTTCTGGAGGGGTGTCTGCAGCGGAGTATCACGTCGCGGTCTTCCTCAAAAAACTCGAACAGACCTGCGAGGAAGAATGGACCCTGGAATCGATGGCTGAGGGGGCCGGGTTCAAGCGCTCTCGGTTTGGCGAAATCTGCCGTCAACTCACCGGTGAGAGTCCCACCATCTATCTCAACCGGCTCCGCGTTCGCCGCAGCCGCAAACTGCTTCGCGAAACGGATCTATCCGTCACTCAAATCGCCTTCAACTGCGGGTTCTCTTCCAGCCAGTATTTCGCCAAGATCTTTCGCCGGTTCCAAGGCCACGAACCGAGTCACTACCGCCGCATCTCCCGGGAAATGCGGCGCGGAGAAGGCATCCACTACCTCAAGGGCGACTCGGCCCGCAACGTCGCCTTTGCCAATCGCAAGATCGAGTCGGGCGACTTTCGGATCGACGGGAAACTGACGCTGGACCGGCTCGGCGGCACGGCCGCGTCGGTGGAGTTTGGCCCCGACCGCTTTGGTTTTGATGGCCGGGAAGGCCGCCTCTTTCTGGAAGGCGAAACCTTTGGCGGGGCCCGCTTCTACCAGCGGAGCGCCGACCTCATCCACGAAGGCATCCCCTTCCATTTCTGCGTGGAGCGACGCCGCAACGAACTCTCAGCCTGGATCAACAACACGCTGATCCTCACCATCAACGACAAGTTCTCCCGTCCCGTGGGCAAGGTCGGCCTCCGCCCCCTGCGCAACGGCATCCATGTGGCAGATCTCCAGATCGATGGCGAGCCGGTGGTGTTGCGGGGCATCGAGGGGGCTTAGGCTGGTGATTATTTACCACTGGCAACCTATTATCGCTCCTCGATTCGGGGTCGCTAAGATGGCCTCCCATGAAAATCCCCCGTTTTCTGTTGGGCTGGACGGTGCTCTGGCTCGTTGGGCTGCAGGTTCCTCTTTATGCCGCAGAAACCTTTGAAGCAGACGTCTGCGTCTATGGCGGAACGTCCGGCGGCGTCTCAGCGGCAGTTCAAGCAGCGCGTATGGGCAAGAAGGTGGTTCTCGTTGAGCCCGGCGCTCACCTGGGAGGAATGACGTCTGGAGGCTTGAGCGCGGTGGACATTGGCGAGCCGCGCAGTGTCGGAGGGATCGCCCGCGAGTACTTCACCCGGCTGGTCGCTTCTTATGGCAAGCAGCTGAACTGGGGAGAAGCCTTCAAGAGTCACGGCGGTGGCCCCGCCACGGGCGGAGCCTACTCCATCGAGCCGCATGTGGCCGAGCAACTCTTTGACCAGATGGCCGAGGAAGCGGGTGTCGTGGTGCTGCGGAATGCGGAGATCGCCAAGGCAAAGAAGGATGGCGCGCGAATCACGGAATTGGAGATGGCCGACGGACGGACGGTGAAGGCCCGCATGTTCCTCGATACCACCTACGAAGGGGACCTGATGGCGGCAGCTGGAGTGACCTACACGGTGATGCGGGAGGGCAATGCCAAGTATGGCGAGACCTACAACGGCATCTACTACAGTCCCAAGTATGAACCCCGCACGGGTCATCTCATGCCGGGAGAGAATGGACGCGTCAAAGGGGGTCAAGGGGCCTGGGACCGGGACTTCCCGCTGGATCCCTATGTGGTGAAGGGAGATCCCTCCAGTGGGCTCTTGCCCTTGGTGAACGAGGGGGAACCCGGCGTTCCCGGGGAGCCGGCTCCAGGGGTGCAGGCTTATTGCTACCGCCTGTGCATGACGACGGATCCGGAGAACATGATCCCCATCACTGAGCCCGAAGGTTACGATCCCAAGCGTTACGAGTTGGTGGTCCGCTTCATTGAGGCCTGCCAGGAAAATGGGGACGAGATGGATCTGGGCTGGTTCTCCAAGCACGATCCCCTGCCGAACGACAAGTGGGACTTCAACACCGCCACCTTTGGCGGCAACCTGCCGGGAGCGAGCTGGGCCTGGCCGGAAGCCGGCTACGATCAACGCCGGGAGATCGCCACACATATTGAGAACTATCACCGGGGATTGCTTCACTTCCTCGCCACCGATCCGCGGGTGCCGGAAACGGTGCGTAAGGATGCGCAACGCTTCGGCCTGCCCAAGGACGAGTTTCAGGATACCGGAGGTTGGCCTCACCAGATCTACGTCCGCGAAGGCCGCCGTATGGTGAGTGACTTCGTCATGACGGAGCACCACACCTTTGGCCGGGAGATCGCGGAGGACTCCGTCGGGCTTGGCTCGTACGGCACGGACTGTCATGAGATCCGCCGGATCGTGAAGGACGGCGTGGTAACTCGAGAAGGCAAGGTCGCCATGGGTCGTGGCGGTTTTGGCCCCTACCAGATCAGTTACCGGGCGCTCGTCCCCAAAGCTGAAGAGTGCGAGAACCTCTACGTCACCTTCGCGCTTTCGGCGAGCCACACCGCCTTTGCGAGCATCCGCATGGAACCCGTGCTCATGGTGACCAGCCAATCCGCAGCCACGGCAGCCTGCTATGCGATTGACGAAGATCTGCCGGTTCAGGAGGTCGACTATGACCAAATCCGCGAACGTCTCCTGGCGGATGGACAGATCCTATCCTGGGACATCCAAACCACGGAGTCCCGCCCGGTAAACCGGAAGGAAAAGCTGGCAGGGATCGTCATGGATGACTCCGACGGCGAGTATGTCGGCCATTGGGTCACCAGCGGCAAGCAGGCTTCCGTGCTGGGGATTCATTACTCGCACGACAATCAGCAGGAGCGCGGGAAGAAGGTCGCGAGGTTCACTCCGGATATTCCGGAAGCGGGCGACTACGAAGTGCGGGTCCTCTATTCCTGGCATCCTAACCGCTCCACCAAGACGCAAGTCATGGTGGCGAGTGCGGATGGCGAGCAGTCGTTCCGCATCAATCAACGCGAGCCTTCCCTGGTGAAGCGCATTCCTGTCGCTTTGGGCGTCTTCTCTTTTGAGGCAGGTAAGCAAGGCAAGGTGGAGATCTCTAATCGTGATGCCAACGGCTACGTCGTGGTCGATGGAGTCCAGTTTGTCCCCGCGGATATCGCCAAAGCAGAGCGGGAGGGCAACCGCGACTCCGGCTATGTGCAGATCAGCATGGTGGAGGAGCCCTCAAAATCCAAGCACGCTACGGCTCATCCGCTGGCTGGCAAGGTGGCGGTCTCTCCCCTCGCGGAGACGACCTTGCCCAATCAGGACCGCCAAACCTCCGATGAGCCCGTCCTGCTTGCCAAAGCCGCTGCGGCCAAAGACGTCGACGGGAAGGAATACGACCTCGTCATCATCGGTGGAACCGGTGGCGGCGTGGCCATGGCGGTGCGTGCCGCTCGAGAGGGTTGCAGTGTGTTGGTGGTGCAGCACAACGGTCACATTGGCGGGATGATGACCAATGGCCTGATGCAATGGGATGCGCTCTACGGCGGACCTCGTTCACCCATCTTCACGGAGATCCTGGGCAACATCGAGCAGCACTATATCCAGGCTACCGGTCGCGATTCCAAGGATCACCAGATCATCCGCTGCACCCACGAGCACTATCCCATCAGCTGGGCGGAACCCCATGTCGCGGAACGGGAATACAACCGGCTTGTGGCTGGCGAGGACAATATCACCCTGTTGCTCGATCATTATCCGACTCAACTCGTACGAGAAGGATCACTCATCAAGAGCACCACGTTGATGGATCGGCACACGAAGAAGACCATTGAGGTCGCTGCCACCACCTTCGCCGACGCCACCTACGAGGGCGACCTCTTTGCCCTAGCAGATGTGCCCTATCACTGTGGCCGGGAAGCCCGGGACGCATATGGCGAGCCTCACGCCGGCAAGGTGTTTACCAATATCGCAGGCGGTCCGCCACTCTCGCTCCTGGAAGAAGGCACCAACATCCGCGCCTATACCTCTCACCAGGGAACCGTCGATCCCGACAGCCCTTTCACGGAAGACGACGCCGTGCAGGCCTACAACTACCGCTTCTGCGTCACTCGGGATCCGGCCAATCGCCTGCCCATTCCCAAGCCGGCTGGTTACAACCGGGACGAGTATGTGAACTATCACCGCAAATACATCGCCTCCCATGGAGGGCCGAACCTGAAATCCCACGTCAACAGCCCCATCCTTCCCGGCGAGAACCACGCCTATCCGGAAGCCAGTTGGGAGGAACGGGAAGCAATTATCCAGCGACACCTGGACTTCGGGCTCGGCCTGATGTGGTTCCTGCAGAACGACGAGTCCGTGCCGGAATCCAAGCAGAAGGAATACCGGGAATGGGGCCTGCCCAAGGACGAATACGCCGACAACAACCACGTCCCCTACGAGATGTATGTGCGGGAAGCGCGCCGCATCGTGGGTCGTCACGTTTTCACGGAACTGGATGGCTCTCTGGCCAAGGACTACGCCCGCACCCCGGTCATGCCGGACAGCATCGCCATCACCGACTGGTATATGGACTCCCACTCCTGCACCATGGATCACAGCGAAGGCTACAAGTATGACGGCAAGCTCATCCTGACCAACGAGTCCCGGCCCTCACAAATCCCCTACCGGGCGATGCTGCCTCAAGGCGTGGACAACCTCCTGGTGCCGATCGGCCTCGGCTCGACGCACATCTCCTGGGGAGCGATTCGCCTGGAACCCGTCTTTCTTCAGACCGGTGAGGCTGCTGGATTTGCCGCAGCGCTGGCCAAGCAACAAGGCGTCACACCCGCCGAGCTGGATCCCGATCTTCTCCTGCGCACCCTGGTGGAGCGCCGCATGCTTGTGAGTTTCTTCAACGAGATCAAGGTAGATGCGGATGATCCCCGGATACCCGCCGCCCAGTACTTCGGTGCCAAGGGCTTCTTCGGCGACTACTTCGCGGACCTGAATGCGCCCCTGAGTGAGCCCGTACGAGCCTTATGGGATCAAGGGTTTCAGGATCTGCAGAACGGCACCCTGGATGCTCGTAAGCTTGCTGCTTCGATCTACGATGCGGAACAGAAGAACCCTCCTGCCACGGGCGAACAGCGTGGCGCTTACCTCCTGAAACTCTGGAATCAACTCGACTAACCGTGAAATCAGTCCCCTCTACCATCCTCACCCTGAGCCTGCTCTGCGCTGCCGTCCTGCGCGCCGAAGAACCCAACCTGCCGATCCTGGACATCTCCGGCGAGAAGGAGCGCCAAGTCGTTATCGCGGCCGGCACCGAAGAAACCTACCAGGGCCATCCCACCACGCTCCTGATGCCGGACAAGAAGACGATTTACGCGGTCTGGTGTATCAATCACGGTGGAGCCGCAGGTCCCATGGCCAAGAGCACAGACGGCGGCCTCACTTGGTCCCGGCTCGACGACCAGATGCCTCCCGGATTCTCGACGCATCAGAACTGCCCGAGCATCTATCGCCTCGTGGATCCGGAGGGCAAGGCCCGCATCTGGGTCTTCTCCGCCGCTCTCGGCAAGCGTGGCGGTCCTGGCATGCCCAGCATCATGAGCGAGGACGAGGGCAAGACTTGGAAGGAGATGCCGCCCCTGGGTTATCCCTGCGTCATGACCTTCAGTAGCGTCGTACGACTGAAAGACGGCCGTTACCTCGGGCTTTATCACAAGGGCCCGGATGGAAAGGACAAAGCACCCCTGGAGGTCTTTCAGACCATCACCGCGGATGGAGGCTTCACCTGGTCGGAGCCTCGTCTGGTCGCCTCCGTGGAAGGCAAGAACCCCTGCGAGCCCTTCGTCTTCCGCTCTCCGGACGGCAACGAACTCTGCACCCTGCTGCGGGAGAACACCCATAAAGGCCGCAGCCTGATGATGTTCTCCCAGGACGAGGGCGAGACCTGGAGCACCCCGGTGGACACCCCCTGGGGCCTGACGGGTGATCGCCACATGGGCGTCCAGACCGAAGACGGCCGCTGGGTCATCGCGTTCCGGGATCAGGCTCAGGGCAGCCCAACCAAGGGACATTTCGTGGCCTGGGTCGGCAGCTATGACGACATCAAGAACGGCGGCGCCGGCCAATACCGGGTCAAGCTCCTGCATAGCCACGCCAAGAACCGCGGCGACTGCGGCTATCCCGGCATGGAGTTGCTGGAAGACGGCACCATCGTGGCCACGACGTACGTGAAGTATACGGATGGCCCCGAGAAACACTCCGTGGTCTGCACCCGGTTCAAGCTTTCCGAGACGGACGCCCTGCTTGAGGCCAAGCAATGATCCGGCGCCTCCTCTCCCTATTCTTCCTCGCGTTGACCAGTGCGCAGGGGTTCACCGCCCAGGAAAAGCCGAACGTGCTTTTCCTGGCGGTGGACGATATGAAGGATTGGGTGGGATGCCTGGGCGGCTATGAGGGAACGGTCCACACGCCCCATATCGACCGGCTCGCCGAGCGCGGCGTCCTGTTTACCAATGCGCATTGCCCCTCACCCCTTTGCGCGCCTTCCCGGGCCGCGATCATGCTCGGGCAACGCCCTTCCACCACGGGGCTCTACGACAACGGGCAATGGTGGTACGCCAACCATCCTGACAAGGTCAGCCTGCCTCTCCAGTTCCGCCATCAAGGCTACTACGTCGCTGGCGCGGGCAAGCTCTTTCACCACACCGCCGGGAACACCCCTCCCAATCAATGGGACGACTTCCAGCGTCTTCTCTTCCGCAACGATCCCTGGTTTCGTGGGGTGAAGAAGAACTATCCCTGGTCAGAGTCTGGCCCGAATCCAGATGGCTTCCCCTTCAGCGGAGTCAAAGGCCTGGGACATGAGAACGATTGGGGTTCGCTCGGGATTCCGGAGACGGACTACGACGATACCCTGAGCGCCAATTATGCGATCGAATTCCTCGGCAAGGATCACGACCAACCCTTCTTCCTCGCCTGCGGCATCTTCCGTCCGCACTTGCCCTGGTATGTGCCCCAATCCTACTTCGATCTCTACCCCATCGAAGACGTGGTGCTGCCCCAGATTCTGGAATCGGATCTCGATGACGTGCCGGGAGCGGGCCAGAAGATCGCGGCCTCTCGACGTGGAGACCTGGAGAAGATTCGCGCCGCGGACAAACACCGGGAAGCCGTCCGCGCTTATCTGGCCAGCATCAGCTACGCAGACGCCCAACTGGGACGCGTGCTCGATGCCCTGGATGCTCGTGACGATCGGGATCGTACGATTGTCGTCCTCTGGTCCGATCATGGCTGGCACCTGGGAGAGAAGGATCACTGGCATAAATCCACCCTCTGGGAAGAAGCTACTCGCGTTCCACTGATCATCGCCGCTCCTGGAATCACGCCTGCCCAGTGTTCCGCGCCGGTTAGCTTGCTCGATCTGTACCCCACCCTGCTGGAGCTTTGCGGACTGGAGGGGCCCGATGACCTGGATGGCACGAGCCTCGTGCCGCTCTTGCAGGATCCTCAACAGCAATGGGATCGCCCCGCCATCATCGAATACGGGCGCGGCAACGCCGCAGTCCGCTCGACTCGCTATCGCTACATCCGTTACGCGGACGGGTCCGAGGAAATCTACGATCTGGCCGCAGATCCCCTGGAGTGGCACAACCTCGCCGGCAAGCCTGGCAGCCAATCCATTCGGGAAGAGCTGGCTCCGTGGATTCCCCAAAACTGGGCCGATCCCGCGTTGTCCAAGTCCGCCTTTACATTTGATCCTGAAACCTATCAATGGACTCACAAGAAGTCCGGAACCGTGATCTCAGGCGCCCAATGAAGACTCCCACCTCCTTCCTCACGCTCCTCCTCCTGGCCGTCAGCCTGGCTCCAGGTCATGCCAAACCGCCCAACATCGTCGTCTTCCTCATCGATGACCTGGGTTGGAAAGACGTGGGCTGCAATGGGAGCGACTACTACCAGACTCCGCACATCGATCAACTCGCCGCGGAAGGCGTCCGCTTTACGGATGGGTATGCCGCCTGCGCCGTCTGTTCTCCCACTCGCGCCGCTCTCCTGACGGGCAAGTATCCGGCGCGGCTGCTCCTCACGGAATGGCTTCCCTCTGGTCGCTGGGATCCCCAGGCCAAGCTGCGCAGTGGCCGGTTTCTTCGTGCCATGCCGCTAGAAGAAATCACCCTGCCGGAAGCGCAGTTTTGTTGCATGTGCTTGCATTACGCTGAGCGATCGTCTTGGCCGAATGCACCGCTTGGATAAGGGCCTAAGGTAAGCTTGCGCCTGCGTATGACATATACA
>JBHIXE010000234.1:0-9063 GCA_041984905.1 Verrucomicrobiales bacterium
CTCGGGCGTCGGTTCCGGAGTTGGCTCGGGCGTCGGTTCCGGAGTTGGCTCCGGAGTTGGCTCAGGCGCGGGTTCCGGAGTCGGCTCAGGCGTCGGCTCAGGCGTGGGTTCCGGAGTCGGCTCGGGCGTCGGTTCTGGAGTTGGCTCGGGCGTGGGTTCTCGTTCCGGCTCAGGCGTCAGTTCTGGTTCCGGCTCGGGAACTGGCACCGGAGTTGGAGTGGATCCGCCACCTGCCAGCGGAATCGCTGCGTTCAGATTGTTGATCCGGTTCCGGACGATCGAGCCAGCGTTCTTGTAGCCGAAGGCCTGCAGCTCTGCGAGGATCGGCTCGGGGTTCTGGTAGGCAATGGCGGCCTTCGACGCGACACTGCCATAGTTGGGAGTCCGGTCGTAGAGAGCATTGATGAACCAACCATGGACCACCGCGGCAACCAGGTGCATCTGGGCCAGTTCGTCTCCGGCGGTGGTGTCATGGCGAAAGAGGTCGGCGTAAAACTCACCCCATTCAAAGTCCCGTCCTACGGGCTTGTTCTTGATGCTGGAGAGGTAGAGCAAGAATTCCGAAACGTTCCGCTCCGTGGAGAGATTCTTCCCATCAGCCGGCGCCGTTGGTCCATTCCAGAACTGCAGGTTGGAAGGAAGGGGCATCAGTCCCACTTCACCTTCACTGTGAACGTGATTGGGATCGACCTTGCCAGACGAGGTCATGCCCATCTCCGCATTCATGACGCAGTATGCATCGACCAGGTTGAGCGGCACGAAGAATTCTCCGTGCGCATCTTCTTCTTGAAGCTTGTTGATGTTCTGAACCGCGGTGGTCAGCGTCCCGTGGTTACGAGAGAAGAACTCCTCCTTGGTCAGGTTGTCGACATCCAGGGTAAGCGATCCAAAAACGTTGCGTGGTTCCACCGCGTCCGGCGGCGGATCCTCCACCAGTTCCAGCCCTGCGTAAGCCGCCAAAGCACGGATGTACATCTTGGCGAAGCCCAGGACGCCGAGGTTGTGCGCGGCCTGCACATCGGCCGAGTTGGTGCTGAAAAACGGCTCGGTCAGAATCGCTGGGGGCTGGCCGGAATGCAGACTACGCCCGCCCCGTTCGGTAGATGTCAGGACTTTGACACCACGGTCCCTCAGGCCGAGCGTCTTCAGCATTTCCTCCTGCATGTACTGCGCCAGTTTCAGAGACTTGGTCGAGCCACTGGAGAGAGTCTCGGTTCCGGTGGCGGTCGGTCCGGCGGCGTTGAAGTGAAGCTCAATACTCGCTTCGGCACCCGACGCATTGACCAGCTCATACGCTGCGTCGATTTCCGCGCTGTAACCGGTATTCTTCACCCGGTTGATCTTCACCAGTTCCAGCTTCTTGCCTCCTCGGAAAAGGTTGAAGAAGGTGTCCTTGGAGAGCCGAACCATCTCGTCGGCAATCTTGTTGTGGTAGTCAAACTCCGATTGCTCGATGGGTGCGGGAGCATACGCTCCAGGAGCCTGTGAATTGTGCCCGACGACGATCGCGATTTTCATAGAGAGGTAACTGGGATTCTAGGCTGGTCCTACCTCAACCCTCACCCCCGACAAAGGCAAGATATTTTGTGAGGCTTTCTAGACTCTAGCTTTACATTGCTGAATGCTTTCGGTTCTCTTCTGTCTAATAACTGTGACGGAGGCTCACCATGAAGTTTTCAATGAACTACTGCTATCTACCTTGTCTTCTTGTCTGCCTTCTGCTGACGAGCCTCAAAACGGCACACGCTGATACCGTCCAGACAGAGTTAGTCCGTTTAATTGCAATTTACGGCCCGGCAGTCGAAGAGACTTTGGAAAGTCTGCCAGAGGTTCGGAAGCAAATGAACGGGAGCACGTCCTCGCTCACCGCCATCCAGCGAGTGCTTCGCAACGAACCTGATACGAAGAAGGCCTCCTTCCTGAAGAAGCTGGACGCCGCCCTGGATTGCCGGGTTTTTCTGGAGCAGGAGGCTTCCAAACTCCCCAACGGTCTTTATGAGTTGGCCGAAGCAATGCCGAATCTCACCAAGGTGGCGGACAAAGCCCTCGAAGAAGCGGGCATGCCCCCAGCCAGCAAGCGCACTGCTTACGACGCCGCCAGTAACATGAGCAGTTACCAGGCCGCCCACATGCTCAACTGCATTGCTTTCCGCATGGCCGATGCGTCTCCAGCCGAGCGAGACCAGATGAAGACCCAGATCAAGGAAATCGTGGCCAGGAACCGCTGAACCTCAGGTTCCCAGACTCGGTTCTTCCGGCGCCTCCAACCTCGGCGCCCCCAACTCCGGGTCGACTTCAAAGGTGGCTTCCCCATCGGTTGCAGGATCTGGCCCCATCACCAGGACATGGCTGGGCGCTCCATTCTCCATTTCCACTCTCATTTCGAGTTGAAAGAACAAGGCGATTTGCTCAAGAAGTTCTCGCCGGCTGATTGAGGGTGATTCCAGGGCGAACAGGGGCGCATCCTCCGGCAAATTGACCTTCTTGTAGATGATTTCAGCAAGGGGATCCTCATCGAAGACTTGATGCAGGGGCATCCGCTCGTAGCGCACCTTAAACCGCTTGTCGAGCCAGGTCTCCAGCGCCTCAAAGCCCGTGGCCAGAAAGACATCGCTGTCTACTTCTGGCTCCACCACTCCAATGTCGATGGCGGAGTCCTCCGCCGTTTCATTGGTCATTTTGTCTGAAGTGACGGCACATGATGTCAGACAGCCCACGGCGGCGAGGAGCAGAAAACTGTGAGGAAAACGTTGCATCGCTCGCTTCGACCTTCAGAAATCGAAACCGAAAGTCAACCCGGTTTTGGATTTCTTCACCTTGCCGAATCTCGCTTGATTGTCTGCTGAAAGCTTCAAAGGTTGGCCCATGTCTTCAACTCCAGAACCCGTCGGAAACTACATCGCAACCTGGGGCGAAGGCCCGGTGTGGTGGCAGGACAGTCTGCTCTATGTTGATATTGAGGCGCATAAGGTGCTTCGCTTCAATCCGGCGACCGGATCGGAAGAAATCTGGGACGTAGGAGAACGCGTGGGAACAGTCGTTCCCAGATCCCAGGGCGGTCTCGTGATTGCCGGAGACAATGGCTTTGCATTTCTGGATCCAGACTCCGGCACTACGAAGCACATCGCTGATCCTGAACCCGATAAGAAACCGCAGAACCGTTTCAACGATGGCAAGTGCGATGCCGCGGGCCGGTTCTGGGCAGGCACCATCAGCACGGTGAAACAGACGGGAGACGCCAGGCTCTACGTGCTCGAAAGCAACCTGGAAGTCCGGGAAGCCTATGGCCCCGTCACCAACTCCAATGGCATCTGCTGGAGTGAGGACGGGCACTGCATGTATTACATCGATACCCCGACCAAAAAGGTCCTGGCATTCGACTTTGATCCTGACAGTGGCACTCTCTCCCGTCCTCGAGCGGTGGTGGACACCGCCCTCTTGGGAATCGAAGGCTCTCCTGATGGAATGGCGATCGATGAACTCGGTAACCTTTGGGTCGCCATCTGCCACGGAGGCGCCGTGATCTGTTTCGACCCTCGCACCGGAGCGGAAATCGATCGAGTCGCATTCCCCTGCATTGAGACCACAGCTCCCGCTTTTGGCGGACCAAACTTGTCCACCCTCTTCGTCACGACGGGCCAGAAACCGGGCCTGGAGGAACCCCTGGCAGGCCGCCTCTTTGCGGTCGAGATGGACGTGAAAGGATTGCCCAGTCACGCCTTCACGGGATAACGAGAGTCCAGATTACTGGGCGTCTTTCTCCGAGAGCGAATGGCGCAGCAGCCATTCGTAGAGCTCCGGGTTGTTATAAGTGACCGTCCAGGAATCATGCGGCAATTCCGGGTAGATGGTGAACTTCACTTCGGGATTGCCCGCTTTTCTCAAGGCGTCGACCATGCGCTGGGATTGCTCGATCGGCACCGCTGTGTCTTTGCCGCCATGAAAACACCACACCGGCAGGTGGGCGATGTGACGCTTGGCCACGGCGTCCATGCCTCCCCCACAGACAGGAGCAATGGCGGCGAACTTGTTGGGATACCGGCAAGCGGTGTTCCAGGTTCCAAAGCCACCCATGCTTAGTCCCGTCAGGTAAATGCGACTGGAATCGACCCGGTATTGCTTTTCCAGATCTTCCACCAGCAGCATGACCGCATCCGTATCCCACCACTGCCCCTCGGGACATTGAGGTGAGGCCACGATAAAGGGAAACTGCTTCCCTTCGCTCACGAGCCGCGGAGGCCCATGTTTCTTGACCAGCTCCAGATCCGTACCGCGTTCGCCTGCCCCGTGGAGGAACACCAGAAGAGGCCAGTCTTTTTCGGAGTCTTCCTCGTAAGTCTCCGGCAAATACAGTAGGTAGTTGAGCTCCTTGGCGATGGAGCCGGTCATCGTCTTCGCCTTCTGAGGATCGGCCGATCCTGCCTGGGCAAACACCAGAAGCGAAAGCATGGTAACAAGGGATTTACGGAACATGCCCTAACCTTGGAGCATGCCCGCTCCGGGAAGCCAAGCCAAAAGAGGCGACGGGAGGCACCAATCAGCAGCAACTGGAACGGCCCTTGCCCTTCTGGGCAGATCCTGGCGAGCAACAGTCCGAGCCCTCTGTGGATACCTCGTAGCCATGTCCCTTGGTTTCTTCCGGCCTCCGAATGCGAGTAGTGCTGCAGGGAAAGGTCTCCGCCTGATCGATCGGCACTTCCTCCACCGGATCCACATAGACGAACATGTCTTTGTAGGGCTCCTGCTGATAGAGTTTGTAGGTCTTGTCACAGACCGCATACCGCTTGCCGCGTTCCATGACGTGACCGTCGTCGTCCAGCACCTTCTTGAAAGGCCCTTTGTAAAGCACCGCCTGGTTGCGCTCGAGACAAATGCCCTGCTTGCCCTTGTAAGCGGCGACGGTCATGCTGCGAAACTCAATCCCCTTGACGGTTTGCCAAGGTTCCAGGTCCAACTTCAGAACCTCCACTCCGTAGAATCCTGCCTCCTCGAAGGCTTCCAGGAACTCGTGCTCCAGAAACGCACCGGAAATGCAGCCGCTCCAGAGTTCAGGATCGTCCTGCATCTCCTCAGGAACGGCTTCGTCACAAACGATGTCGGAAATGACCGCCCGTCCACCAACCTTGAGAACGCGAAAGACTTCGCGGAAGAGCTTGGAACGCTCCTCTTTACTCACCAGATTCAGGACGCAATTGGAGACCACGACGTCTATCGAGTTGTCGGGAATCAGAGGATGGGAGATCCGGAGTTCATCCGCCATTTCCTGAGCTTCCAGAAAGGCATTCGCTCCCGTGATGGGTGTTTCCGCCAGGCGTCTCTCCAGCAGATCCAGGTTTAGTGCCAGATCCTGAATCCGCCCCTTGCGAAACCCCACATTGGAATAGCCAATCGCTTCCCCGACGATGGGCGCATTTCGCCGGGCGACTTCCAGCATATCATCCGTCATGTCGACCCCAATCACCTTCCCTTCTTTGCCTACGACCTGGGAGGCGATGAAACAGATCTTCCCAGTCCCACTACCCAAATCCAATACAATTTCGCCGGACCGCAGATACTTGCTGGGATCGCCGCATCCATAGTCGCGATCGATCACCTCTTGAGGGATCACCTTCAAGTATTGGGGATCATAGTCGACCGGGCAACACAAGGCGGCTTCCTGGGCCTGGGCTCCGGCGGCATAGCGTTGCCTGACGGCAGTCTGGGTTGATGCAGGTTTACTCATTCGGCAATAGGTTCTGAAATCAGAATTCTTTGGCTATGTCAGGCCCGCGAAATCACACTTCATGGTGCCTGTTTTCCGGACCGTCACTCCCGTTCCTACGGGAATCGACCCTGAATAGATCACTCCGGTGCCCCGAAACTAACGAGAGACTTCTGAAATGACGCCTGGGCGCGGTCAACGCTTACGGAAACTTGCGATTCTACGCAACTCTAAACCCAAGCTTTCACAGCCGTATCTTTAGCCCCATTTCCCGTTTCATCGTGAGTAAGGCCTCGGCATTGCCCCGAGCATCGTCTACGGGATGGTGCGTGTGCCGGGTGCGGCGGAGGTGTTTGAAATTCTGGAAGCAATCCTTCACCATCCCTTTGTAGAGCGAACCCAGATTCGTGGAGCTATGCCCAAACGGGTTCTTCTTGAGGAAGTGGTGGAAATACCAGTTCACGAAGCCCCAATCGAATCCGTTGTTATCACTTACGAACATGGGTTGGCCGTTGGTGGTGGAACGAACCCACTCGTCAAACTTCCCCATCGTCTCAGATGGCTCTGCAAATTTGAGGACGTCTTCCCGACTGAAGCCGCTCACGGCCAAGGCGTCCGGAATCCAATCCTCCGAAATGGGCTTCAGCTGCCCATAAAAGGTGCATTCCAACCCCTCATCCACACGGATCGCCCCAAAACAGATCATGGAGTAATCCCCCGGAATCGGGCCATCCGACTCCACATCTACCATATAGTAGCTCATTGTTTTCTTACTTGTTGTTTCCTCTCTGACGCCGAGCAGCGCCTGAAAAGTCAATCCATTGACACACGTGAAGGGACTAAGGGATACTCCTTGCACCCTCGACACCATGTTTTCCGACTACAAGACTCTCGAAACGCGCCGCCAATTCTTTGGAAGAGGCGCCCGTGGATTGGGCGTTGCCGCTCTGGGCAGCCTCCTTGCCAAGGATGGAGCCCTGGCTGCTTCGGGAGCTCTGGCCGCTCCCCACTTTGCCCCCAAGGCCAAGCGCGCCATTTACCTCTTCATGTCGGGAGCCCCTTCCCAACTCGATACCTGGGATTACAAGCCGGGCATGAAAGACTGGTTCGACAAAGACCTGCCGGATTCGGTGCGAAACGGTCAACGGCTCACGGGCATGACATCCAGGCAGGAACGCTTCCCCATTGCGCCCAGCATCTATGAATTCAAGCAACATGGCCAAAGCGGCGCCTGGGTGAGCGAGTTGCTACCGAACATGGCCAAGATGGTCGATGATATTGCCGTGATCCGAACGCTTCACACGGAGGCGATCAATCACGATCCCGCGATCACCTACATTCAGACCGGCAACCAGATTCCCGGACGTCCGAGCCTGGGCGCATGGCTCAGTTACGGACTCGGGAGCGAGAGCGAGAATCTACCAGCCTTCGTGGTGCTCAACTCCACCTGGTCTGCCAAGCGGGACGCCCAGGCTCTCTTCTCTCGCCTCTGGGGAAGCGGGTTCCTCCCCTCAAAACACCAGGGAGTAGCCCTCCGTTCCCAGGGTGACCCAGTTCTTTACCTCTCCAATCCAGGAGGGGTGGATTCCAATCTGCGCCGCAGGATGCTGGACGGGTTGAACGCCCTCAATCAGAAGCACTTTGAGGCGGTTGGTGATCCGGAAACCCATGCCCGGATCGCCCAGTATGAGATGGCCTTCCGCATGCAGAGTTCCGTGCCTGATCTGGTGGATCTCCGGGGGGAGTCCAAGGCAACGCTGGACAGCTACGGTCCTGACGTCACCAAACCAGGGACCTTCGCCTACAACTGCCTGCTGGCTCGGCGACTTGCCCAAAGAGGCGTGCGGATGACCCAGATTTTCCATCGCGGCTGGGATCAGCACGGCAATCTTCCTGGTGACCTCCCGCTTCAATGCCGGGACGTCGATCAACCGGCCTACGCACTGGTGCAGGATCTCAAGCGACATGGCCTTTTGGAGGACACCCTCGTGGTTTGGGGCGGTGAATTTGGCCGGACCATCTACTGTCAGGGACGGCTTACGAAAGAGAACTACGGCCGGGATCATCACCCGCGCTGCTTCTCCATGTGGATGGCCGGTGGCGGCGTCAAGCCGGGCGTGGTCTACGGAGAGACCGATGAGTTTTCCTACAACATCGCCAAGGATCCTGTTCATATTCGGGATCTCAACGCGACCATTCTGCAACTGCTAGGCATCGATCACGAGCGGCTGACCTTCAAGTTTCAGGGACTCGATCAGCGACTGACCGGGGTGGAAGAAGCGCACGCAGTCCAGGGCATCCTCGCCTGATTTCTGTGCTACCTTGAGCAGGCATATCGCGCCCTGCCAATGAACAAAGATCACAAGCGCACCAGCAAATTTCTCAGCCTGGTTCTGAGGCATAGTCCGGAAACCATTGGCATCCGCCTGGACGAACAAGGCTGGGTGGAGATTGATCTGCTTCTCTCCAAGATGGCCTCGGCAGGACATCCCACTTCCCGGGAATTTCTGGAAGAGGTGGTACGAACCAGTGACAAGCAACGCTTTGCCATCAGCGAGGATGGGCAGAAGATCCGCGCCAATCAGGGACACTCGGTCACGATCGATTTGGGACTGACTCCTGAGACGCCTCCAGATCTGCTCCTTCACGGAACGGGCCAGGACAATCTCGAATCCATCCTGGCTCAAGGGTTGCATTCCGGTGCCCGGCAGCATGTCCATCTCAGCGTCGATCCCGTCATTGCTAAGAAAGTCGGAACTCGTCACGGCAAACCTGTGATTCTGGAGATCGATGCCCAGGGAATGGTGGAGGCGGGTCATGTCTTCTACCTCTCTGCCAATAGCGTCTGGCTCACGGATTGCGTGCCGCCACAGTTTATCCGGCTGTTGGAATAGGACCGGAGGCCCCTCTTCACTTGGTTTTCGGACGATTCGCGTCTAATGGTCTCCCCTTTCTGAACCCATGCTCTATGCCGTCGTCTTTGCCGCTGTTTCCCTCTACTGCCTGACCATGGCATTGGTCCAGGGAGACTGGACTCTCATCCTAATCTGGCCGGCGGTAAGCTTCGGTGTGGTGAGCTACGCATACGCTTTCAACGAGCCAGGCGTGTTCGGCAAGACGACAGGAGGTCGCCTCACGACTCTCAATCTGATCCTTCTCCTGCCCTATTTGCTGATGGTCTGGACCTTCTGGCATCTGCTGCGGATCTTGAAGTCGGAGAGCGCCCACAATCAGATCAACGACGGCCTCACGATCGGGCGTCGTGTGTTTCCCAACGAACTCCCCGCCAATATTGACGCCGTGGTGGATCTGACCGCTGAACACCCGGAGCCGAAGCTGATTCGTGAAGGGGCCGTCTACAT
>JBHIXE010000235.1:0-9011 GCA_041984905.1 Verrucomicrobiales bacterium
AGTCAAAGTGACATACAGCATTCCCAATCCTAGTCCTGCATCGAGCGCGCTCACGGCAGCCGTGCCTCATCCTTGACGTTTTGCTCCAAGTTCATGTTCGCCAAGATCAAGAAATTCTTCATGGGCGACCAGCGTCCGATCAATCGAGAGATTGATCATCCCGCAATTGGGAAACTCCTCTATTCAGATGATGACGAAGCGTGGTTTAGCGATCCCACACACAACGATGCAGGGATTAGGTTCTTGATCGATGGAGATTGGGATAGCGACGCAGAATCGATCTCTCCGGCTACTGGACTTACGACATGGGCCGAGGAAATTGTAAGGGATTTGGGAGCTTTCCTCGCCGAGTTACAGGCGTTTCTTGAGTCTGAGAAAGCCGGGAGGAATAAGGACTACTCAGATGATATTGATGCGTTAGAGGTCGACTTTTTCATGCTTGGTCCTGAGAAGCGGCCTGGTGAAGGGACGATCTATTTTAAGGAGAATACCGCCGATCGCTGTTGGCGGTGCGACTACCTCGACAAGAAGCCCAGACTCCTGGGATTTGATCGTTAAACTGATTATGCATGAGGGGTAGGGAGGCGTAACCCTTTGCCGATCCGTATCGAGATGACTTCTCTTTATCTCAAAGTTTGTTTTTCGCCGTGGAACTTGATCGCGCATCTGAGTGGATAAACCATGATAGAGTTCACAATCCACAGGAATCCGTGCTCCTTATCTCTGAGTTCGTCAGAGTCATTGGTGGTGGTTTTGGACTTCCAAAATGAAGAAAATTCCGTTATCAAGATCGTTTGCTAAAGGCCTAACTTCCTACCTCAGGCAAGCATGCCTATCTCTTGATCGGGCGGAAGGTCATGAAGATCTGCACCAATACTATGAGAGGGCTGATATCGTTGAGCCGGCGATTGTAGTTTCAGCGCTAGCACCCGTGCAAGCTGATCGTTTAGACTATGATCGAGCTTTTCGGAGAGCACACTCATTTCTCTTCGCTGCAAAGCACCTTTTTTCCCCAACTTTAGAGTGGAGAATTGCAGGGCAGATCGCCATACCTTTGGGTGAATGGGCTTTCATTCGGGGAGGATTGATTGCACTTGCCGAGTTAGTCGATTCTCCCGACATTTGGGGTATGGACTTGCGAAATAGAGTTCGCCTCCATTTAGAAATTGCCTCGATCCTGATTGGTAAGCGGTTGCCTATTGGGGTAAGGAGTCAGGCGTATCAAGTTGAGCATCTTAATCAATCGCCTCACCTTTTGCTCCGTTCTATTGACGAAATATGCGGAGATCGTTGGTTATTGGGGAATCCCAATAGGAGACAACCATAGCAAGGCGCCTGCCATAGCCTATCCTCGGCGACAAGCGAACAGTATGACCGTCGGAACCGGAACAATCAAGGTCAGCTCCGAAAATGGGTGCGGATCTTCTCCAAATGGGAGGGACACATCAAATTACGATCCTTCTCAGACGGATTGTGGGTTGTGGATGAGGAAATCGCCCATTCAAGAGACTCGAACCTAAAGCTGTTCACTTCCTCAACCTCTCAAACAGGTAGATTCGCGCCTTGCGGACTAACTTCACTGCGTTCGCGCGACTGGCAGCCTCGCCGTGGTAGATGCTTCCAGTCAACTCACCTGCCTTGACCTCGGGAAAACAAATCGTGTATTCCTCATCCCAGTACCACAGGTGGACGCCGAGAGACACCTCCACACTTCCGATCACATACTCAGCCTCTCGTAGTTGAGGATACCCAAGCGTAGTCACCATCTCTGACGTGGCCACGCCAAACTGTTCACCGGCATCCATGAGCTGATTGATGAGACGATCTTCCTGCTCATGGTTCCGTTCGATAATGCTTTCAGAAACTCCCTTGCTCTCAGGAGTTTGGATCTCTTCGCTTGGGCGGAGAGTGAAATCGGTGCTCTTGGAGCTCATACTAACAAGTAGGACGATTGACAAGACGAGAACGGCAACGAGGCCAAAACGATATCCATTCATTTCCGTATCGATATCCTGAAGGAAATGGTCTGCGCCCATTCAGAGCTGGTCACGCCACTTCACTTTGCGCTATTCAACAGGGGATAACCCCCATAGACGAACTTTTTTCCGTTAGATTCTCTCCGGATTGGCTAATGAGAAGGGAATCCCCTCTGCTATGGCCCGCTTTTTTCCTCCAGATCCCTCCGATGCCGACGCGCGGTGGGCGGGATATGTGGCGAAGATCGCCCAGGTTCAACCGGGGCTGAAGGCGTTCCTGAGAACGCTGCTGCCCTGTGCCGGCGATGCGGACGACGTGCTGCAGGAGACGAACCTGGTCTTGTGGAAGAAGCGGGAGGAATACGACTCTGCTCGGGAATTCGGCCCTTGGGCGCGCCGGATCGCTTACTTCCAGACGCTGGCCCATTTGAAGGCGCGATCCCGCTCGCCGGAGACGCAGTTCAGCGATGAGATGCTGGAGCAGTTGGCGGCCGAGGGCGAGAAGCGATCGGATGCGCTGGAGAACCGGCTCCAGGCTTTGCGGACCTGCCTGTCCAAGCTGCCGGAGGAAGACCGGGAACTGGTGAGGGCGCGTTATGCCTTTGGTGCGTCGGTGAAGGTGATGGCGAGCGGTATCGGCCGATCCGCGGATGCGGTTTCCATGCATCTCTACCGGTTGCGCCAGAAGCTGGCGGCCTGCATCGGCAAGACCCTGCAGCGAAACATCCAGACCGAAGGAGGGAAGGGATGACGGATGCGGATTTCCAGGACCTGATTCGGCGCATGTTGGACGGAGAAACCCAGGACGTCTCGGAGATGGAAGCCGCGCTCCAAGAGGATGAGGCGCGCCTGGAGGAGTATCTCGATCAGGTGGAGTTGGATGCTCTTCTCAGCTGGGAATTGGGGAACGAGGAAGAATTGGCTTTAGGTGAGGAGTCGTCGGGATGGCTGGCAAAGGTTAGGGCCTTTGCCGCCGCGCCGTTAGCAAAGGTCGCTGCGGTCTTGGTCTTGCTGGGAGTTGGCTTCTTCCTGGGCCAACAACGTCCCGCCGAGCCGGTTGCTCCTACAGCCGCTCCGATCGCCGTGCTCATTGATAGCGAGGACTGCGTCTGGAATCCAGCTCCCGCCACGCCTCCTTCCTTTGGCACTTCTTTTGCCCAGGGAGAGATGCTTCGGATCGACTCCGGGATTGCCCGGCTCGCGCTCTGGAGCAAGGCAGGGGTCGCCGTGATGGGGCCCGCCGAGATTGAGCTTGTCTCCAATGACGAGGTGCTGGTGCGGTATGGGAACGTGAGTGCCTTTGCTCCGGACGAAGCCATTGGGTTCAAGTTGGCGACACCGGATGTGGAGATTGTGGATCTGGGAACGAGTTTCGCTGCCAGCGTGGCTCCTGACGGCACCACGGATGTGCATGTCTTTGAAGGGGAGATCTCTGTCCAGGGACGTACGTCTCAAGACCTGGAAGAGTTGATCACCACGGGGCAGGCGCGACGCTATACCGCAGGTGGCAAGGAACGCACAGAGATCGCCATCGCGCCCGAGCAATTTGTCGAGCCTCCCGCCCTGGAACAATTGCTGGCGATCAATGCGCCGGGTCGTGAGCATGCACGCTCGAATTCCGGGAGCGAGATCCCCATGGCTCCTGGCGTTCTGGCAGCGCAACGCTTCACTGGGAGTCAAGGCGAGCTAGGGGGCCAGTTTGGCGGAAAGGGGTTCGCTGAGGAGCCCTGGTGGGCAAGCCCGGTCTTTACGCGCTTGATTCCCCGGGTGCAGTCCCATTCTGGAGGCGCAAGTGCTGGGGGCTACCTCCTGGTGCGGGGACGGGATAAGGCGGAGCCCTTCGTGGCCAACCGAATGTGCCGGGAGCTGGATTCCCCCCTACCGCGGACCTTCTTCTTTGCCTTGAGAGCCAGCTATCATGGGCTGGATGAAGACGATTTCTTCTCGCTCTGGATTGATACGAATGGCAATGAGGGAGCGAGCCATGCGGATGTTCCCACCTTGGGCATTCGGGAAGGGCGTTACTTTGCCCGTTTGGATGTGGAGCATGCGGCTGTGGCGGGTGAGGCGCGCGAAGGGGAAGAGTTCATCATCGCGGGCCGCTATGTCTGGAATGAAGAGGAGCGGCGCGAGGAGATCGCGCTTTGGATCCAACCCGCCAGCACCGATGAGAACGCTCCCGATGCCTACCTTCAAGGGCCCGTGCTGAAGGAGACTCCTGGCAAATTCCGCTACCTCGGCCTGAGAATTGGGAAATATACCGAGGTCAGCGACCGTTTATTGATTCACGGCCTCGTTGTCAGCACCTCCCTCGAGTCGGCCCTGACTGCGGTTCGACCCTAACAAAACCCCGACTTCACTCACGGTATGATTCACTCTCGCACCTTCTTCTTCCTGGTGAGCCTGGCTGCCCTGGCCACTGGCACGAGTGGGCTTTGGGCCAGGGACTCCAGGATTGCCGAAGATGGGTTTGCTCTGCAGGGAATCGCGTTGAATGAAGCGGACCAACTGGGCGTGGGGTTTAAGGGAGGCTGGAAGCTCTCCGCCTTGCGTCCCGCCACGGTCGAGGAAGGGCAGCCGGGCGTCCTCATTCGCGGCACAGGAGACCGGAACAACGCCCTGCGCCGGGAACTCGCCGCCCCATATCGCGAGAGCGAACTCTTTGTCCGTTTTCATCTCCGCTACGATCCGCCGCAGGATGATAGCGAATTCTTCGTGCTCTGGCTCGACCGGTTGGAGGGGAGCGATCAGGCGACGCATTCCGAGAACATCCCCAACATCGGAGTCCACGTCGCGACTGCTGGTCCGCAGAAGGGAAAGGCCGTCTTCATGGTTCGCATAGGCGCATCGAAGACCGCTTTCAGTTCGGTGGAACTCGAGCGCGGGCGCGATTACATGGTGGTGGGCCGATTGTCGAAGACGGAGCCGACAGAGCGAGCGGACTTTGATCAGTTCGAGCTATGGGTAAACCCGAAGGCCGGGGATCGGGAGGAACCCGCTGCCATGATTCGGCATTCTCAGAGCGTCAACTTTGTTCGTTGGGTCGGCTTTTCCACGGGGCGCAAGACCGAGCCGGGAGATCGCATCTGGGTGGACGACCTGGTCCTTAGCCGTTCCTGGGAGGATGTGATGGAAGCCGTTAGTCTCCCTGCCATCGCGAACGCGCCGGAGTCGCTTCCGGGCGCTCCATGGGAAGGAACCGTCGACTTTGCCCATGATGTATTTCCGTTGCTTGAGGCTCATTGCTTCAAGTGTCACGCGGGAGAAAAGCCGGACTCAGGTTATCGGCTGGATGTCCGAAATGAGATCCTGGGCTACAGCACGGGAGATCCACTCGCGGAACCAGGCAAAGCACGAGCCAGCCGATTGCTGGAGAAGGTAACGGATCCCAATCCGGAAAAGCGCATGCCTCCTGCCGAGAGCGGGAAGGCGGCTTTGACGGAGAAAGAAGTGGGCCTGCTTGCGGCCTGGATTGAGCAGGGGATGATGTGGGACGAGAAACTGCTGCCCACGCCGCGTATCGAGACGGATCACTGGTCCTTCCAACCTGTGGAGCGTCCGGCCGTGCCCGAGTTGAGCCACGCAGCCTGGGCACGAACTGCGGTCGATGGCTTCATTGGCGCTCGTCAGGAGGCGGAGGGCGTGACTCCCGCGGCGGAAGCTCCGGCGCAGGTTCTCGTCAGGCGGCTCTATCTGGATCTCATTGGCTTGCCGCCCACGCCCGAGCAGGTGGAATCCTTTGTAAAGGCTTCCGCTGAGGATCCGGAGGGTGCCTACGAAGCTCTAGTGGATGAGTTGCTGGATTCCCCGCACTATGGCGAGCGTTGGGGCCGGTATTGGCTCGACCTGGTCCGCTGGGGAGAGAGTCACGGTTATCAGCATGACATCCCACGCCCCTATGCCTGGCGATATCGGGACTACGTCATCTCCGCTTTCAATGGGGACAAGCCGTACGACCGGTTCCTGACAGAGCAGCTGGCCGGGGATGCGCTCCAGCCTTACTCGGATGAAAACCTCATCGCGACTGGCTTCCTGGCTTCGGCACGCATCAGCGGCAACAACATGGACAAGGCCGCGCAGCGTAACGATGTGCTGGTCGATATCACCAACGCCACTGGCAGCGCCATCATGGGGCTGACCATGGAATGCGCCCAGTGCCACAACCACAAGTTCGATCCGGTCAGCCAACGCGATTACTACCGGCTCCAAGCCTTCTTTGTGAATGGTCAACTGGGCAACGTCTCGCTCCGGGATCCCAAGACCACGAATCCGACCGATCTGGAGAACTGGATGTCCGTGGGGTCCTACAAATTCTACATGAGTGAGGCGGGCAAGCTGGTGAAAAGCAAGCGTTTCGAGCACACCCAGCAACCTCACGCCTGGGGCTATCACGCTCCCGGTCAGAGTGATCCCTTCATCGAGCGTCTGCCCGTGGTGAATCGCGATCCCATCCGCTGGTATCCCGAAGAGCTTCAGAATACAAGCGGGCACATCCTCATCCGGGGAGATGTCTCGCGGCCGGGCCCGGAGGTGACGGGCGGATGGCCGGAGGTCCTGGGGCCGACGCCGGTGAAGCCGGAAGGCGTCAGCCGTGTTGAATTCGCGCAGTGGCTGACGGATCGCGACAACCCCCTCACGGCCCGCGTCTGGGTCAACCGTTTGTGGCAGTGGCACTTCGGTCAGGGCATCGTCAGTACGCCCAGCAATTTTGGAATCGAGGGCGCACCGCCCAGTCATCCGGAGTTGCTGGACTGGCTGGCAGCGGAGTTGATGGAAAACGGCTGGAGCACCAAGCATCTGCAGCGTCAGATTCTGCTCTCCGCGACCTATCGCCAGGAACGCCTGCACAACGATGCGAACGCCGCCATCGATCCCGAGAATCAATTGCTCTGGAACTGGCCACGGCGGCGGCTGGAAGCGGAAGCCATTCGAGATGCCGCTCTCGTGGCATCGGGTGAACTGGATCTGTCTGTTGGTGGCCCAAGTGTTCCTCCAGAGCGCGCCGAGAACGAGCTGCGACGTACGGTTTACCTCTACCAGAGACGCAGTGAGATGCCCACCATCATGAAGATGTTTGACGGTCCGGAGTTGATCACCAGTTGCGCGGAGCGTGGCGTCTCGACGGTGGCCCTTCAACCGCTCTACCTGCTCAATAGTGAGTTCATGATGCGTCGTGCTCAGAACCTGGCGGAGCAGGTAAAGGTCTCAGCTGGAGACAATGTGAGACGCCAGGTGGAAACCGCCTTTCTACGGACCCTGGGTCGCATGCCTTCGGAGCAGGAAGGGGAGCGTGCTCTGACCTTGCTGCAATCGAGCGATGATTCCCAGGCTGAGTTGGTGCAGCTCTGCCACGCGCTGATGAACCTGAACGAATTCCTCTACATCCCATGAACAAAGCCACTTCCATCTCTCGCCGCGCCATGCTGGAACGCAGCACTCTTGGCTTCGGGTCCATCGCGCTCTCCTCACTCTTCGCTCAGGAAGGTTTGTTTGCGGCCGGGGGTGAGGGCGATCATACCCTGCTCCGTGCGGTTGGACCGCACCTGCCACCGCGGGCCAAGAGCGTGATCTTTCTGTTCATGAGTGGTGGTCCGGGCCAGACCGACACCTTTGACCCCAAGCCGCTGCTACGTGAACTCGAGGGACAACCCGTGCCGGAGAGCATCGCCGTCAACGTGCCAAAGATTCCGCGCTCGGGCGTGAACTCGCCGCTGATGGCTTCCCCGTTTTCCTTCAAGAACTACGGTGAGAGCGGGATTCCGGTATCGGACCTGTTCAAGGAGACCGCGAAACACATCGATGATCTGTGTGTGATCCGCTCCGTGAATCACCGCATCCCGGTGCATGGCCCTGGGGAGTGTGTCGCCTTGACGGGCACCGCTCTGGGAGATCGTCCCAGCATGGGCGCCTGGGTGACCTATGGATTGGGTAGTACGAGCCAGGACCTGCCGGGCTTTGTCGTGATGCTTTCCAACACCACGGGCCCCGCTCCGCAGCGTCCTGGTTGGGGGCAAGGGTTCTTGCCCTCGCGATACCAAGGTACCGTGGTCGACGCCAAGAAGGGGGTTCCCTTCACGAAAATGCCCGCAGCCTATGATGAAGCCAGCCGACGTCAGCAGCTGGATTTCATCACCTGGATGAACCAGTCCCATCTGGCTAGGCAAGGGGTGGACACCGAACTGGAGGCCCGCATTGCTTCCTATGAGCTGGGCTTCCGCATGCAGGCTTCCGCGCCGGAGACCTTCGAGATCTCCAGCGAGCCGGAACACATTCGCCAGCTCTATGGGTTGGATGACAAAGCCACCACCGAGTTCGGCAGCCAATGCCTCATTGCGCGGCGTTTGGTCGAGAAGGGCGTGCGTTGCATCCAATTGCGCCATGGCGGTTGGGATGCTCATGGCAGCCTGGAGAGCAATCACCTGAGACAGGCGAAGGCGGTCGATCTGCCCATCGCGGGCCTGCTGACGGATCTCAAGCAGCGCGGACTGCTGGACGAAACGCTGGTCGTCTGGGGCGGCGAGTTCGGACGCACGCCGACCACGGAAGGCAGCGCCAAGGGCGCCAAACGCGGCCGCGACCATTCCCCCGCTGGCTACACCGTCTGGATGGCCGGTGGAGGCGTGAAAGGCGGCCAAGTCATTGGAGCAACGGACGAGCTGGGGTTTGTGCCCGTCGAGCGTCCGTTATCTCCCGCGGATCTCCACGCCACGATTCTGCACACGTTAGGCCTCGATCAATACCGGGTCATCTACAGCCACAACAACCGCGATGAAATCCCCACCGTGTTCGGCGGAGAAGTCGTGCAAGAGGTGTTCGGCTGATTGGTGTGTTTGGCCTTTGGTCGATTTAGAAGTAGAGAGATGAGATGGGACGCAGGATTTCTCAGGTCAGCGGAGGGATATGAAGGAGGTCAGCGGAGGGATATGAAGGAGGTCAGCGGAGGTTTGAGGTGGCGTCGGAGGTTTGAGGTGGCGTCGGAGGGTTTGAGGTGGCGTCGGAGGGTTTGAGGTGGCGTCGGAGGGTTTGAGGTGGCGT
>JBHIXE010000236.1:0-8952 GCA_041984905.1 Verrucomicrobiales bacterium
TCTAGGCCCCTCAATCCCCTGACTGTTTACTGTCCCACCGTTTACCGTTCACCGTTTACTGAAACCCCATGCTCACCCTAGTCACCTTCCTCTTCTTCACGGCCCTTGTCGGCGCGGTCACCTGGTTCCTGACTCGCGGCGACGATCACGGAACCTCCACGGGTTACTTCCTGGCGGGCCGCACCTTGACCGGCACCTTCATCGCGGGATCGCTCCTTTTGACCAACCTGTCTACGGAACAGCTCGTAGGATTGAACGGTGCGGCCTTCAATGACGGGATTTGTGTGATGGCCTGGGAAGTGATCGCGGCGATGTCCCTGGTGTTCATGGCGCTGTTTTTCCTGCCCAAGTATCTGCGGAGCGGAATCGCGACCGTGCCCCAGTTCCTGGAAGAACGTTTCGATTCCACCACGCGCACCATCACCAGCATCATTTTCATTGTCGCCTATGCGGGCATCCTGCTGCCGATCGTTCTCTACACCGGCGCCACCGGCCTTGCAGGCATCCTGGACCTCAAAGGCCTGACCGGTATCGAAAGCGATGCCACCATCCGCTGGATGACCGTGTGGTTCATCGGGATTGTCGGCTCTATTTACGCCATCTTCGGGGGACTCCGTACGGTGGCCGTCTCCGATACTTTGAATGGGATTGGGCTGCTGCTCGGCGGGATTCTCATCACGATCCTGGGCCTCAACGCGGTCAGCGACGGCGGCGTCTTCGCGGCCTTGGGCGAGCTCAAAGCCGCACACCCGGAGAAGTTCAACTCCCTGGGCGGTCCCGAACAATCCGTTCCCTTCTCCACCCTCTTCACCGGCGTGCTGCTGCTGAACCTGTTCTACTGGACGACCAACCAACAGATCATCCAGCGGACTTTTGGCGCCAGCAGCTTGAAGGAAGGTCAAAAGGGTGTGCTCATCGCGGGCATCTTCAAGGTGCTGGCCCCGATCATCCTGGTTCTCCCTGGCATCATCGCCTTCCACCTCTATGGCAATCAGGAAGGCTTCCGCGCGGACGAGGCATACGGCACCCTGGTGCAGAACGTCCTTCCCGCACCCTTGGCGGGATTCTTTGCCGCAGTGATCGTGGGTGCGATTCTCAGTTCCTTTAACTCCGCGCTCAATAGTACGGCCACGCTCTTCAGCCTGGGCGTCTACAAGCACATGTTCCAGAAGGACAGCAGCAGCGACGCGGACGTCATCAAGATCGGCAAGGTCTTCGGCGCCGGCATTGCCATTCTCGCTATGATCGTGGCGCCTTTGTTGGCCGGTCAGGATAGCATCTTTGGCTATCTCCAGAAGATGAACGGTCTCTACTTCATCCCCATCTTCTCCGTGATGCTGATCGGCATGCTCACCAGGCGCGTGCCCGCCTTTGCGGCCAATATCGCGTTGATCGCGGGATTTGTGGCGATCGTGCTAGGCTACTTCGTGCCGCCCTTCACCGGTTGGGTCGCCGCCATGCATGAGTTCCATTTCCTGGGCCTCGTCTTCGCGCTCTTGATCGGCACCATGCTGATCATCGGCAAACTGCAGCCCACGGCCACGGCTTGGGAACACAAGGATTCCGGCGATGTCGACCTCACCCCCTGGCCTCTCGCCAAGCCCTTCGGCATTGGCCTCGCCGCCGTGGTTCTGGTTCTGTATCTGGCCTTCGCGGATTTCTCGGTGCTGCGGGGTTAGGTTGTCCCCTCGCCAAATCCTTCGGCTCGACCTCGCAATGGTGGCGCTGGCTCAATATCGTGCCTTCTCGGATTTCTCGGTCTTGCAAGGGTAGGACAACACATTTCCAGATGCGGTGAAGCCGTAAAGGCGCTTTAGCGCTACCCGATTGAATAGCCGTGGCTGAGCGCAGCGAGGCCACGGTTCGTTCCATGATTCAGCCAGCCGCGTCAGCGGTGGCACTCTTGGAGCCACGTGCCACCGCTAACGGGCCTAGGCGTACTAGACAACCCGTTCCGTGGCCTCGCTGGCGCTCAACCACGGCTATTCATTCGGTCGGCGCCAAGGCGCCTTCACGGCTTCGCACTCTGGGATGGGAGCCTAGGGATTGTCAGGGTGGGGAGCTCCTGTGGCATCGTTTCTTCTATCTCCTCGGCGGTCAAGCCCAACAGCCCAGCACTGAGAACTCCCAGCATAATCACCAAGAACCTGAATCCGCTCCAATCACGAGGTCGAGATTAGACAATCCGCCTTCGAGGGTCAATCCCACAACTGCCACTTACCACCGCTCAGGAAACCGCGCCTGATGCTCGTCCTTGAGGGTGCGCTCCAACTCCTTGCGCAGCTCCGCGGCGAGTTCCGGTCGCTTTTGCGCCAGGTCGTTCTGCTCGGCGAGGTCCTTGCTCAAATCATAAAGCTCCACCCGGTCGTCCTCGTAGAAATGCACCAGCTTCCACTCCCCCTTCCGGATCGCGGAGTGCGGCCGAGTCTTGCTGGTGACAAAGTCCGCGACGCCAATCTCCTCCGGCGCTTCCTGAAACCCTTTCTCGGGATGATAGTACGGGAAATGCCAGACCAATGGGCCCGGCCGCTTCACCTCCTTGCTGGCTCCAGTCAAGACGGGCACGAGACTTCCGCCGTCCCGATCCCCTGCCGGAGGCTCCACTCCTGACACCTCGCAGAAGGTCGGGAACAGATCGCAGCCATGGACAAGCGTGTCGTTGACCGCGCCAGCCTCGACCTTGCCCGGCCAACGCACAATCATCGGCACGCGAATGCCGCCTTCGTAAAGGTTCCACTTGCTGCCGCGCAAGGGCGCATTCGAGGTGTAGTTGGGATGCCCCCCGTTGTCGCCGGTGAAGATGACGAGGGTGTTGTCCCTTAGTCCCGCCTCGTCGAGCGCCTCCAGCAACCGCCCGACTTCGTGATCCAGCGTTTCCACCATGGCGCCGTAGGCGGCTTGAATCTCCAGGGAGCCCTCCGGCAAGCGCTCGCGATAGTCTTCCTCCAGCCAGGCACAGCGAGTGTGGACGGGGTCATGCACATAGTAGTGCGACATGTAGAGAAAGAAGGGTTCCTCCTTATGCGACTGGACAAAGGCGATGGCGCGATCCGTCAGGGTGTCAGGCGGGAATTCTCCCTCCGGCACTTCCGTATCTCTGAGCTTCTTGTTTCCACGATAGGCATAGGGATGACCGCCAAAGTCGGAGTTCCCCTCGGCAAAGCCCTGGAAAAGCGGCCCATGTGTCGGCGACCAACCGAGATACCCTTGGTGGTGACGGCTGACGTGCCACTTGCCGAAGAAACCAGTGACGATCCCTGCGGGGTTCAGCGCCTCCGCCATGGTGACTTCTTCCAGCGGAAGATCCAGGGTGAAGTCTGGAGACTTCAGAGGCGTCTCCATGGTCTGGTGACCAGGATCCCCCTTCGTGACAAACTCAAAGTGCAGCCGGGACGGCATCTTTCCGGTCAGAATCGCGGCGCGGGAAGCCGAGCAAATCGGCGCGGGCGAGTAGGCCTGGGTGAAGCGCATCCCCTCCTCCGCCAGGGAGTCCAGATGCGGAGTGCGATGCACCTCGTTCCCGTAGCAGTGGAGGTCAGCCCAGGAGAGGTCGTCGGCAAGAATGAAGACCAGATTGGGCCTGTTATCGGTAGCGAAAAGTATCGCTGGAATCCAAAGAAGAATGGTAATAAAGGAACGGTGAGGGGGCATGAGTCTATCGATTGCCCCTATCATGGAGGTCGCCGCTCCAAGCGCAACTCTTAAGGAATCAAGGCCCTGCACCTGGCGTGCGGGTTCCCTGTCTAACTTTGGAGGAAAGCAGCATTCGACAAATGTTAGGCGAACAATGAATTCATGAATTGGATTTATCGAGTTTCGCTTGCTTCGGATAGCGAACAACCTCATTATTACGGAGAGACTTCGAAATCCCACCTCTGCTCTACCCTTGGCTACGTCATCCTCATCAACCTTCCGGATCCGTTCGTTTCGAGCCCAAGACGAAGCCGCGGTCGTCGATCTCTGGCAAAGGTGCAATTTGGTGGTCCCCCACAATGATCCTAATAAGGACATTCGCCGAAAGCAGGTCGAAGATCCGGACTGGCTCCTCGTCGGAATCCACCAAGACGAAATCATCGCCACCTGCATGGTGGGCTACGATGGTCATCGCGGCTGGATCAACTACCTCGCGGTGCATCCCGATCACCAGCGGTGCGGCTATGGCTCAATCATGATGGAACACGCCGAGCGGCTGCTGAAGGGGGCTGGGTGCCCAAAGATCAACGTCCAGATTCGCGCTGTGAACGAAGAGGTGATCGCTTTCTACCAACACTGCGGGTTCCAGAAGGATCCGATCATCAATATGGGGAAGCGCCTGATTTCAGACGAATAGATGCCGATTCTTCCTTGAACCTCGGTTGCGGGAACCCTCTGCCTGAGTGACCTTCACTCCAGCATGTGCAATCTCTACGATGTGGGGCCGGGGCAGAATGAGGACCGCGTATCCTGGGAGAAACAGGTTCGCGAAGCTCTTCAGGAACTGCCCAAGCAGTTCAACCTGCGCCCCACCGATACGGGACTGGTAGTTCTGCTAAGGGATGACGAGCTGCAACCCGAATTGATGCGTTGGGGTTTCAAGCGCGATTTCAATCCCGCCCTCACCAATGCGCGGGATGACAAACTCGGTGGGCGCATGTGGAACAAAGCCTGGAGGGATAAACGACGGTGTGTCATCGCCATGTCCGCCTTCTACGAGTGGTCGGGACCAAAGGGCCACAAGCAGACTCACGCCATTCATCGCTCTGACCAGAAATGGATGTGGACCGCCGGATTGTGGGAGCGCAGTGGCGATGATGCTATTGGCCCCTGCTACACCATGGTGACCACCAGCGCCAACGAGGCGATGGAATCCGTCCATGACCGGATGCCCGCATTCCTGGAGGTGGAGGAAGTGGAGACCTATCTCACAGCCGACGATCCCCTGGAACTCGTCCGCCCTTTTGAAGGTGGGCTCAAGCTCTTCACTTGCGAAAACCCTCTGCGCATGAAGACGCCCAGTCCGCCGATTCCTCAGGCCACCCAAGGGGACCTTCTGTAGGGAAGAATAAGCCGCCGTCCTTCATCAACTTCCTAAAAATGGAGGGCTCCCCACATACCAGGTGGGGAGCCCTTGCTCAGCAACCGCTTTGCAGTCCAGTCTACTACCAAAAACTCAATCCGATTCGTAGTCGATGCCTTTCGCTTCGGCTTGCTTCCGGATCATGGCCTTCACTTTCAGGTCAAATCCATCCGCCTTGCCTTCCTCAGCAAGCTTCTTTTCCTGCTCAGTCACGAACGCACCGCGTTTCCGGACGAGTTCATCCATTTTTAGCTGAATTTGCTTACGTTCGTCGAGTAGTTTTTGCACGTGAGCCTGACGTTCTTCTTCCGTCATTTTCTGCAGCTCTTCCGGCAACTTGTCGACTTCCAGCTTGGACAGGGCAACTTTCTCTTCCTCAACGAGTGCCAAGAGGTCCTCGTCCCCACTGATCACCTTGGCCGGAGCTGCGGCATCCGCTGCACTGGAGGTGGCCAGAAACCCGGCGCGGTCCGCGATGGCTTCACTTTTGCCGCCCACGCTGGCGTCTACTTTTTTCTGAGCAATCGCTTGTGCCCTCGCATCGCCATATCCCACCACGGTCCCAGCTAGAGCCCGGTTCAAGGTCTCGATCTCCGCATCATAAGGCGTGCTGATGGCCACGGCTCCTCCCGACTGGAGAATGGCCGCGTATTCCCCTTCTCCTTTCGAGGCGATCTCTTGCCAAATCTCTGCCGTGCCCGCCATATTGCCACATTGGATGGTGTTGATGATGAGGTCTCTCTTCATCGCCATCTGGCAGACTTCCGGATACTTTACGTCGTCCTGGTAATCCATGTGGGGAGGAGCATCCCCGACGAGGAAGATGATCTTGAGCACCTTGCGGCTTTCATCCCAACTCATCTTGGTGACGGCCTCGTGAAGCGCCTGGTTGACGGACTCCGGACCGTCCCCTCCTCCCTTGGCGGTAAAGTCCATGAGATCGGTGTAGATCTGGTCGATGTCTTCGGTCAGATCGTAGACCTTGGTCACGTATTCGTCCGTGATGTCGCGATACCCAATCAGGCCAAAGCGGATCTCCGGAGTGGGCTTGGCCGAAACCATCTCATTGGCGATGGACCAGATCTTGTCTTTGGCGCCCTGGATGAGGCCGCCCATGGAACCCGTGGTATCGAGGACAAAGCAGACGTCGATCCGGGGACGTTCTTCAGGCTTGGCCTTGTCGGTCGCGCCGTGGGTCTCGACCCCGGGGAACACCGCGAGGCCGAGGGTTAAGGTGAGGAGGAAGGTGTGGATTTTCATTGGGTATTTCTGATTAGCGTTTCGATAGAAGATGAGAGTTGTTTTAGAGATGCTGTTTAGCGCCGCACTTCGACCAGTTCATCGCCCAGAACCACCTGGACTTCCGGTCCCACGGAGAACCATTGAGTCAGCTCCATGTTCGCGGCGAGCAGGTCGAAGTACTCGTCCGATCCAAACTTGATGACACGGCGCTTCGCGTCGCTCTTGAGGGATTGCGCTTCCGCATCCACCCAGAGCTCGTCCTCCTTCTGGTAGAAGATCTTGCCGCCCACATTCTGAGTGGGAGTCACTCCGACGACCCGGCCGCGAGCCGTGTCCGCCACTTCATTGGCCTTGCGCGTGGAACTGACATCCTTGGCGTTCTTGAGTTCGCCAGTCGCCGTAGCGCCTGCAACGGCATCTGCACCCTCTGACTTGGTGCGAAGCGCGTCGTACTCCTCTTCCAGAACCGCAGGAGCGCTGGCCCCACCATGGCCGATCATCCCGCGATTGCCGGGAATCGTGCTCTGGGTGCGGAGGTCCACCGGCACATTCCGGACCGCCTCATCTTCCATGATGAGGTAACTGGTGTAAGGCGTGACGATCCCATACTTGCGAGCCAGGGTAGCGACCTCTTCCCGCAGTTCCTCACTCTCGCCCTGGAGCCGTACTTGATCCAGCAAATACCCCACCCGACGGGTCGCCCAGAGATGTCCGATGAATGCGTTCTTGGTCCTCTCCTCACCCAGGTTGACCTCAAACTCGAAGCGCTGTTCCTCGCCCTTCATCCAGCCAGTCACGAGCACCTTGCCCTCCATCTTCTCGGCGCCATAGCGGCCCAGGACCAGGAGTTGATCCCCGCGGAAGAGGTCCGGCAGATCCTTGGGATAGCGATTCCGAATGAACTCCGCCCCTTCAATCTTGACCGAGAGATCCGTCAGGACAGGATCGGAGATTTTTGCATAGAAGCGAGAGACCTTTTCCTCGATATCTTCCTCTGGCAGAACGTATTGGCTCACCGCCCGGGTGTTCTCGGTCACCATGTCCAACAGGTGCGTGTTGATGTCCGTGCCGATCCCGAAGCAGAAGACCCGGATGTCCTTCTTCTTTTCGCCAATCGCCTTCTCCAGGGATTTCAGGATGACCTCTTCCCGCGTGGCTCCCAACGTAGGTTTCCCATCCGTCATGAAGATGACCTGGACAGGCCGTCCCTCTTTCGCGGTCGCCGAAGCGGTGGACACCGCCAGGTTCAGGGCTTCCTGAATCGCCGTTCCGCCAATCGCATCCACGTTCTCGACAAACTTCAGCGCTTTCTTACGATTCTCTGGCGTGGCGTCGACCATCTCCTCAAAGACGGCTTCGGCCTCGGTCGAGAATCGTACGATCTCAAACCGGTCCTCCGCGTTCAGGTTATCGATGCAGAACTTCAGGGCTGCCTTGGCCTGATCCATCTTGGGGCCGCGCATGGAGCCGGAGGAGTCGAACACCACCACGACGTCCTTCGGCAGGACTTCCGTGTGATCATCCCAGATCGTGGGAGTCAGCAGCATCATGAAATGGCCCGGCTCGTCCGCGCCATCTTCGTGATAGGTCAGGAAATCCAGCGCCACCGGTTCGTCTCCCTCGGGCTTGAGGGAGTAGTAAAGCACCAGGTCCTGATCCACGGCCATGGAGTCCGTCTCCAGCCCCAGCACCGCCTTGCGCTTGCCCTTCCGAGTGATCTCCAACTCATGCGACGGGGAATACACCGTCTTGAGCATCTTGCCCTTACTGGCCTCCACATCGATCTTCAGGGAGAAATCCTTGATCGGTTTCAGGCAGTACTTGGTGGTATTGAGCGGATACGCGTAGCGCACCACGTCACCATCCTTGGAAGCGAGTTCCGTGTAGCGAATCCGCACTTCCTTCTCGGCGTGCGGCTCAATCGGGAAGATCCGAACCTTGAAGAGTCCGCGACCCGCATATTCAAAGAGCGCCGGATCCAAAGCACGGCGCACTATGTCCTCATAAATCTTGCGCGCTTTCTGGGCGTCTAGAAGTTCGGCTTTCACCAACTCGCCGTTCACCTCCATCTCAAACTCCTGCACTTGGGCATTTTCCGGAACTGGAAAGAGAAAGGTCCCTTCAAGCCGATTGGAGGTGGGGTTCTTGAAAACTTGGCGCACCTCAGTCGTGACCAGCTGATCCTTGACCGTAATCTGCACCTGCTGCTCTTCCAGATCCAGAGGCATGTGCCGGTGGATGGGCCGAGGCCGCGGAGGGATCGGCGGGAACGGAGGTCGTGGCGGCGGCACCGGATGCGGGTGACGCGGCTCGATGGTGATATTGATGTTCACCGGGTCATCCACGATGATGAGCCCATTGGCCGAAACCATCGCCGGTGAGGCGAGCAAGAGCAGTCCGAGACAGAGCGTTAGAAGAGGAGAAGTGGGTTTCATAAGATCGGTGGGTAGGTCAAACACATCGGTGTCCATGAGGTATGACCCGACCTATTGGGATTTTATTGGCGCGGGTTTGTAAGAGGTTTGTAAAAAGGGAAAATCCCCAAAAGGAGACATCTGGAAGCCTTTCCATTGCGGAAAGCGTCAGAGGTCCAGCGAAGAGGTGGTTCGCAGTCCCCTCCACTCTCTGTCTCGACCATTTGAGGGCCTAAACCC
>JBHIXE010000237.1:0-3690 GCA_041984905.1 Verrucomicrobiales bacterium
CGTGTTCCGGCCAACGCCGCCGTTCGTCCTGAGCAGGGCATCGACCTCGCGGCATTGCAAGCAGCCGGAGTCGACATGGCGAATCTCTCTTACAGCTATTTTACTCTTCAGGATGACAGCGTCCGCCAAGCTTTGAGAGAAGCGCCGGGACTCCCGGTTTACGCTGAGATGACCCACACCACTCTGACTGGCAAGGCCATGAGCGGGAGCGGCACTCAACCCTACCTGCGGACCACCGACGAGCAATTCTACACCACGGCTCACCTGGCTTACGAGCAGGGCGCTCAAGGCGTGAGCCTCTTTAACTTCCAGTACTATCGCTACCACAAGATGGAGGAACTGGGCCCCTTCACGGAGCCGCCCTTCCATGTCCTGCCCCATCTCAAGGATCGCGACTTTCTCGCGGCTCAGCCTCAGTGGTATTTCCTGACCGCGACCCGTAACGATCCCATACTGGGCGAAGATAAGCCGCTGCCCGTGAATCTGAAACGGAATCAGCCGCACGAGTTCCAGATGGAGATGGCGCCTACCGCCAACCACACGAAAGACGGCTTCCTGCGTCTGCGATCCGACGAAGTCATCGAAGACCGGGTGCTGGAGGCCAGCCTGAATGGAGTGCCATTAACCTCGGCTCCCTATGTGGCGAAGCCCCTGGATCATCCTTACGAAGCCTGGCTCGGTGATCCCAAGGAATACCAATGCTTTTCCGTCCCTCGCAGCGCCTTCCAGAACGGCACCAACACTCTCACCTTCAATCTCCGCGAAGGGATCCGCATTCCGGTTGAAGCGATTGACCTCACCCTCCCCCTATGAAGCCTCTCCTGCATCGCCGCGACCTTCTGAAACTGAGTGGCGCTGGCGCCCTTGCCAGCCTGCAGGCATCCGCCAAGACGCCTGGCGAACGCCCCGAGGGCAAGCCGGATGTCGTCATCGTGCTCTGCGATGATTTCAATCCCTTCTATACGGGATTCGCCGGAGATCCTGACGCGAGGACGCCTCATCTCGATTCCCTGGCCGCTGAGAGCGCGGTCTTTTCCAATTGCTACACCGCCAGCCCGGTCTGCATGCCTTCGCGGACCAGCCTCGTCACTGGCCTCTACCCGCACAGCACAGGTTGCTGGGGAAATGCCACGGACCTCTTCGTGCCGCCGCCGCTGACTTCCATGTTCAGCGACTTCAAGTCCGCAGGCTACACCACCGCGATGGTCGGCAAGACGCATTGGTTCGCGGGCACGGATTTCAAGCGGGAGTTCGACTCCCTGGGCAGCTACTTTCGCGGCACGGGCATCGACTATTGCCAGGAAGTCGCGACCACGTTTGGAAGCCGGAACGGCAGTGGCGTCTACCAGGATTACCTCAAGAAGATTGGCAAGTTCCAGGAGCAATCCAAGGACCTGACGGCAAGACTCAAGGGAAACCAGTACGAGGCGAGACCCAGCCTCCTGGAACCGGAGGAGACCTGTGACTGGATGATGACGGACTACGCCATCGACTACATTGAGAAAGCGCCAACGACTACGCCTTTCTCCATGATGATCGGCTATTCCAACCCGCACTCTCCCATGGATCCCTCCGGCAAATACGCCTCCATGTATGACCCGGCATCGCTGACACTTCGGGACAACGTGGTTCCCTTCAAGAAGTATGGGACTGACTATCCCCTGGATGAAACGCGCCGGACCCGAGCCGCTTACCTGGGCAAGATCAGCTACCTGGATGATCTCGTGGGACGATTGATCCAGTCCCTCAAGGATCGCGGTACCTGGGACAACACCATTCTGGTCTTCACCGCGGATCATGGCCTTATGATTGGCGAACATGGCAATATCTCGAAGGGCAAGTTCTACGAAGAGTCTGCTCGCGTTCCCATGCTCATGCGCATCCCGGGCGTGACCGATTCTGGCATTCGCAGCGATGCACCTGCTCAGATGTTCGACCTTTACCCGACGGTGCTTGAAGCCGTGGGCGGTAAACCCTCGGCTCATGTGCAGGCCCGCTCTCAACTTCCCGCCCTGCGAGATCCCGGCGCGACTGTCCGTGATGCAGCATTCTCGGAAATCCACAACGATGACACTCTCAACTACATGGTGCGAGGGACGCGCTACAAATGGTTCATCGAAGAGGGAGAGGAACACCTCTATGACTTGCAGTCGGATCCCTACGAGATGACCGACTTGATCGATTCCGCAGATCACAACGAGGCGGCGGTAGAGTCCCGCGATCGGCTGCGACAGTTCCTCATGACCGAGCAGGTCAATTACTCCAGCGGCTACACCCCTCTCGCCGAACGGGTCAAAAACAAGGCGGGCTAAACCCGCCTGCGGACAAAGCTCAAGGAATCGCAGTCAATTCAAGGGAGGCTCCGGTCCAGCCAGAGCGGCAGAATCGTCGGACAGGCGTTCGTCGCTCCCAAGCAAAAGCAGCCATCCCGCTCTCGTGCAAAAGGCCAATGGGCGAGAGCGAAACCGGGCCAAATGCAAATTGCAAGATCCAGGTGGGAGCGATCCATCGGGGAAAATCGGGTGGCACCGTCCCTGCGAATAGTCGGGCGAACCAAATACGCAACGCATCCACCTTACAGCACACCTCATGAAACCTCTTCGCAACTACCTCTTCGTAGAATCCGAAGCTGAAGCATCTCCCACCAAGAGCCCTCTGGAAAAGCTCGCGGAAACCTTTTGCCGCAGCGGCTATGTCTATCTCGCCCGCAAGGGGGAAGACGATATGCAGGATACGACTTCTGGAGTACGGCTCATGCCTTACAAAGACCACCAGACGCTCCCCTATCTGGACCACCTGGAAGCCGTGGTGGTCTCCGGAGACGCAGCCCTGGTAGAACAGGTCAGCCGTCAGTATCCTGGAGTCTCCATCTACCATTGGTCGGCTCCCAAGTCGCGCGCCAAGAACATCTTGCGCCCCTTCGCGGCTCCGTCGCACTATGCTCTCGAACCTCTGAGACAGTCCGCCTGATATGAAAACCTTCGTCCTGCCCTCTTCCCTCAACAGCCTACGATCCTTCATTGCACTGGCGGTCGTTGTTCCCCTCTCGCTGGTGGTCGCCGGGCAGGATGAACTCTCGGAGAGTCCAACCGCTACGGAAACTTCTCCGGCCGAAGACGTAGAGACGGCCACCGAGTCAGACCCCGCAGAGCCCAGCCCTGAGGAGTTGGCCACGGCGACCCTGGTCGAAAGTATCGTTGCCATCGCCAAGGAAGCCGGGGCAAGCGATGCCCACCTGAAGCGGATTGAAAGTTGCAGTCGAGAGATCGCTGCTGCCCATGGTGGAGGTCCGGTGTTCAAGTTCCAAAACGACCGGCAGGCTGGCGAGATCTATCGTGGAATGGAAGAGGTGATTGCCCGCCATGGTTTTCAGCCGGAGGCGGGCCCCTGGAGTTACTACCAGGAGCGTTTGGACAAGTCGGGTTCGGCCGAAGAGTCGGACCCAATTCTTCTCACGGCCTTTCTCCACAGCAGCCTCGCCATCCGCCACGGCCTGGCCAGCAACGAAGATTTCTGGCCCAAATGGAGCGTCGGAGACAAGCCCGGCACGGAGGTCGAGCAACAAGCCTGGGACGACTGGTGCTCCATCACTTCGCAGGCAACCCTCACTGCAGCGACCACGGCGGAGCGACTCGACGCCATCGCCCCGAAGACGGCCATGTATGCGCAACTGCAGGAGTCCTACCTCCG
>JBHIXE010000237.1:3700-8938 GCA_041984905.1 Verrucomicrobiales bacterium
CAATGCCTCATGGCCAGAGGTTCCGGATCCCGGCAAATCCATCCGGGTAGGCGATCCCTATGAGCATGCTTCCCTTCTTCAGAAGCGCCTCGCTCTGGAAGGTTATCAGGCGGATCTCGAAGACCCGCTCGTCTTTTCAGAAAGCCTGGCTGCCGCATTGGAAGACTTCCAGCTGAACCATGGTCTGGAGAAGGACGGGATCCTTGGTCCTAACAGCCTTTCCACTCTCAATCAATCCCCCGCCGAACGTCTGGCCAAACTCAGGGTAAATATGGAACGGGCCCGCTGGTTGCCGGACACCTTTGGAGAGCGCTATGTGGTTGTGAATGTTCCCTCGGGACAACTGCGCGCTTTCACCCGGGACAAGCCAGAACTGCAGATGAGAGTGGTCTACGGGAATGGTGCCTTGGATCGTACGACACCCATCATGCGTGACGTCATGGAAGTCGTCATCTTCCGCCCCTATTGGAACGTGCCGCACTCCATTGCCGTCAATGAATTGATCCCCAAGCTGGAACAGGACGGCTGGTATTTCGCCCACAACGACTACGAAATCGTCAACGAATTCTCACCAGACGCCACCGTCTATCGACTGGATTGGCGCAGTGTGGAAGCCGTCAAGCGCGGCGACCTGAAGATCCGGCAACGCAGTGGAGCCTCCAACGCCCTGGGCAAGGTGAAGTTCCTCTTCCCCAACGCTCAGAATGTCTATCTCCACGACACGCCGGAGAAGCACCTCTTCAAGCGGCACGACCGCGGATTCAGTCATGGCTGTGTGCGAGTTGAGAAGCCCGACGAGTTGGCCCAGTGGGTTCTGGGTTGGCCGATCGACCGCGTCCACCAGGCCATGGAGAGTCGCGAACGCCAGGTGGTCTCCGTAGACCCGGATGTGGACGTCTACATCGTCTATCTAACCGCGGAGACAACTCCCGATGGTTCCGTTCGCTTTTTCAAGGATGTCTACAACCAGGACGAAGGCATCGCGAAGACTCTGGAGCCTCACATCCAATTCGCTGGCAAAAAGAGCTAGGCCACTCAGGCAATCCCAGCGAGCGTGCCCGTACTATCCGCAAAAGACTCGGCCTCGATCCCCAGCGCCTGAATCATGGAGACAAACAGATTGGACATGGGCACATCCTCACTAAACTTCAGATACTGATTGTGCCTCATCCCCAGCTTGCCGCCGCCAGCCAGGAGTAGCGGATAGTTGCGATTCACGTGGGTGCGAGAATTGCTGGAGCCGTAGAGCACCAGGGTGCGATCCAGCATGCTTGCACCATCCTCCCCTTCCGGAGTGTTCTTCAGGCGTGTGAGAAAGCGGGCCAGGTTCTGCGCCAGAAACTGATCAAACTTCCCGATAGCTTCCGGACCGCCCTTTTTCCCCGCTTTATGGGCCAGGCTGTGCCAGTTGGCTTCCAACCCCAGGCAACCGGGGAAGGTCCGGGCCAGTGTGGGGCCATAGCTCCCCACTTGATAGGCGACCGTACGAGTGATGTCGGTCTGGAATGCCAGGAACATGAGATCGAACATCGCGCCGATGTAATCCCGGGGTGCATCTGGATTGGATTCCAGAGCCAATCCACTGGCATCCACCTTGGGCAGGGGCACGTCCAGCCAATCCTGGGCCCGCTGCACCCGCTGCTCAACTTCGCGAACACTCGTCTGGAATTCATCCAGCTTCTGCTGATCCGCCGTGCCGAGTGTCTTGCGCAGGGAACCGGCATCCTCCAGCACAAGGTCCAGAATGCTGCCGGAATTCTGAAGCTTGGCCCGGTCCGATTTGCTGGCGTCATCCTGCCCAAACAGGCGCTGAAAGATCAGCTTCGGCTCCGCCAGGGCGGGAATCGGCTGCCCTTTCTCCGTGTAGGAAAGCGTCGTCGACCGGGTTCGCGGCCCAATGCCACCGTCCGTGGATAGCGTCAGGGATCCCATCCGGGTTTCCTCTCCCATATGGCTAGCGACGAACTGGTCGAGGGACACCGTATTCCGATAGGTTCCTTCGGCCAGCTTGTTGGCGGTGAGAAAGGTATCTCCGGTATCGTGCCCATTCATGGAGCGGCACCGTGGGTGGGATAGCCCGGAGAAAATGGAGACGTCGTCCATCAAGGGCGCCAGCGGTTGGAGCACATTGGTGAGTTGGTAGTTCTTCCCTTCACCCATCGGGAACCATCCCCATTGCCGAGCCGGATCATCATCCTGGGGCACCGCCACTCCATAAGGAAACATGACACAGGCGAGCCGTTTCGGCAGTTGGGATCCTCCAGTGACTCCAGCCAAACTCATGCTCTCCATCCAGGGCAAAGCGAGGGAGACGCCAGCACCCTTGAGGAGCGTGCGGCGATTGAGGAATGGATTCGAGCGGAGGTCCATGAGAGTTGGCGTACTAGTTATTCAGAAAGAGATCGCTGGTGGTAAGATCTGTAATCAGGCGGCGAAGCCGGAAATCGTCAGCCATGAAATTCGCGGTCAATTCTTCAATCACTTCGCGGTCTCCCAGATCAAGCGACCGACCCAGAGCATAGGTCGCCATGCGGCGGGTCACAGCCCGGGCGAAGTGTTCGCGGCGTTCTTCCAGCAGATAGCGCTTCAAGTCCTCTACGCCGGTCAACTCCACACCGTTTGGAAGCTGAGTGACAGGATCCAACCTCGGCCCCTGTTCCGCAGGCTGGTTTTTCTTGGGTGGGACCGGCACCGGAGCGGTGGTCCGGTAGAGTCCCGTAGCGTCAAAATGTTCCAAAGCGATTCCCCAGGGATCGATGTTTTCGTGGCAACTGTTGCAAGCGCTCTTTTCACGATGCAGCGCCAGTTGTTCTTTCAACGTCAGACCGGCGAGATCCGGGCTCTCTGCATCCAGGTCCGGAACATCAGGCGGTGGCGGCGCTGGAGGAGAATCCAGGAGCCGGTCCAGAATCCAGACAGCCCGCTTGATGGGATGAGAGGACTCGCCGTTGGAATTCGCCAGGAGGAACGCGCCTTGTCCCAGAACGCCACCACGCTGGTCGGCTTCCGAAAGGGATACGCGCTCGAACGCTCCGGAGCGCGGCCGGGTGCTCAAACCGTAGTGCTTTGCCAGAGCCCGGTTCACCACGGTCCAATTGGAATCCAGAAGCTCCAGACAGCTCAGGTCACCTTGAAGAATGTCCGCAAAGAAGGCCCGTGTTTCCATCTGCATGGCAGTCTTCAATTCATTGTCGAACTCCGGAAAATACTCGGGATTGACGGCCACCCTATCCAGGCCCCCCAGGTCAAACCATTGATCCGCGAACCGATGGGCAAACTCCTCGGCTCTTGGGTCATTCAGCAGCCGGTCCACTTCTGTGGCCACTACCTCCGGCTTCTTGAGTTCTCCCTGAGCGGCCAACTCCATCAACCGGGCATCCGGCATCGTGGACCAGAGAAAGTAAGAGAGCCGGTTCGCCGTCGCGAAATCATCCCGCGTATTCACGAGGTTCAGGAAATGAGGCGAAACGAGAACGGCGGCCAGCGTCTCGCGCATTGCTTCTTCGAACGAGCCAGAGCGTGGGCGAATGGTTTGATAGAGCGCAAAGAACCGGTCGATCTCCGAGTCAGAAACCGGTCTCCGAAAAGCCCGGGGAAGGAAGGTGGCAATGGCGGACCTGGCACGCTTCGACTCCGAGTTCTCGCCCGTATCATCCCCCAACAGCGCCACATGACTCTGGGGAGGCCAGTCCGTCAGGGTAGGAGCCGTGAAGCGCACCTCGTTGATCACGATATCCAGGAAAGGCTCCTCCGGCCTTGGCTCCAATTGGGGCGCAGGCTCGCCCTTCTTCTTCGGCTTCGGGGGAGGATCGGAATACCAGCTGTGGGGATAGCGCAGCTCGTTCCCGTCCGCATCCAGGAAATCCAGCATCACGATGACCCCGTTGAAGTCCACATTGGCGCCAAATCGCGTTTCCCCCGCCTGAGGATAGTCCTCCATCCGTCCGCGAAGCACGAAGGTTTGCGGATCATCCGGCGAAGCCGTCACATCGACTTCATCGATCACCTTCCGCGGCACGTGGACAATCCCGGGTACGCAGCCCAGGGACACCCGCATCCGGGGGAAGTCATGCCCCTCCGGCACCGTCGCGCCGACGCGGATCACCAACTCAAACTCGCCTGTCCGAGGAAACTCCGGGATATCCAACACGAACTCCGGATTTACCGGCTCCACCCCACCGTCATTGCGACGTGGCAATTTGCCGACTGCTGTCTCGTTGGCCACGGCTTGAAACACGGCCGGCTTGTCGCCAGAAACGATAGCCACTTCCATGGCTTGCCGAGCCACGGCCAGGTAAGTCTCTATCTGCGTGGGAGACATCTCCAGAGTGGCCCCATCGTTGAGGAAACCTTCAGGAGAAGTGGGTTCTGGAGGCAGCTCACGAGCATAGTCCAACTCCACGCCCAGCAGATCGCGCATCGTGTTGGCGTACTCATACCGGGTCAGACGCCGCGTTTCGATGCGCCCTCCGGCGTTCCGCTTCGCCGCAGCCACTGCGTTGAGCGACTCATTGAGCCAACCAGTCAGAATGCGGCGTTGATCGGCGGTGAGTTGAACGGCCGCTTTCGACGGCGGCATATCGCCCAGATTGATCTGATCCAGAGCGTCATGCCAGGTATCGGCGTCACCACCGCTCAGGAAATCGGGGTTCAGGGTATCCAAGCGGATGTCCGCCTTGGCTTTCTCCGGTCCGTGACAATCCACGCAGACCGCTTCCAGGATTGGCAGGATCTCGGTGTCAAAGTCGACGGCACTTGCTTCCCTGCCGCTCGCTAGCAGCATCAGCAGTAGAGATAAGAGTGAGAGTGAACGCCCCATGAAAATCCCGTTGAGAGGTCCCGTCCCTGGACCACTGCCCCAGAACACGGTCTCCACGAGACCGAGCTTTCACCGTACCGCCCTGCATCTACCCCGGCCAAAAGCGACTAAAACTTCACAAAGCCAACGCATGATTTCCCTCGTCAATTCTACCCGTATTTGCAGCTAATTAGAGAACCTGCAGTCCATAGCCATGAACAACACCCCCGATTCCCCTTCCAAACCTGCTTTCCAACAATACCTGGCGGAAGCCATCGAACGGCGTCGTTTCCTGGGCCAGGCCGGCGCAGCGGGCATTGCGGCGTTTTTCGGAGCGGGAACAGGCGCGACCCAGGCAGCGAGGGAATCCAAAATCATCGGCTTCGATTCGATCCCGGCATCGACCTTGGATGAAGTGATCGTGCCTCAAGGTTACCAGG
>JBHIXE010000238.1:0-8869 GCA_041984905.1 Verrucomicrobiales bacterium
GATTTCGGATTTCGGATTTCGGATTTCGGATTTCGGATTTCGGATTTCGGATTTTTCCCCTCTAACTGCCGAAGACCAGGCCGGGCGGTAGGGACTCGCCAAAGAGACTGACCTGATCGGCTTGCTTGAGGGGCACGAACGCTTCCAGGGGCGCGACCTTGGGTCCGGTGATGTCCACCCCTCTCAGTTTACCAATGATCTTCTGACGCAGGCTCCGCGGCACGTCCAGGGTGCGGTCATCGACAACCCGGCCTCCCCGCAAGAAGACCGTGGAGAGCTCGCCAAGATGTCCCGCCTTCCAATCCATGCTTCGGAACGCCTCGTAGGTTTCCTCCACCACTTCGGGCGGCAAGACCGTTTCCGGTCCGCCATACAGGGGCGCCCGATTGATCAGGCGAGACAGCGATACCAGATAGGGATCCACATAGTCCCCTTTTTCCGCGCGAGCGATCGCCTTTTTGAGCAACAACTCGTAGACCTCCCGCTTCGATTCCGCTTCCAACCGTTCCAGGGCGCCCACGAGCCGAACCGCCTCTGGATCGGGATTCTTGGCGTCCCGTAGATGAGGCAGGACCTCATCCAGCAGCTGCTGCTGGCGCTCTGCATAAAGGCCGCCGGAAACCCGCCGCCAGAGAACGTGCGCGTTGATCTGCATGGCCTTGCCCGGATACCAGAATCCGTCCTCGTGGAACTCCCAAAGCTGGTTGATCCGGGATTCGTCCAGCTGGACTCCGCAGCCGGGCCGCAAGAGCATCCCTGCCATGCTGACCCAGGTTTCCTCATGATCAAAGGAGTGTTCCCGGTCCGCGAAGCACTCGTAAACCGCAGGCCAGAGAGATCGCAACAAGGTGGCGCTCCACTCATGCTTCGGCTGCTCCAGGATCTTCTCCAGGCTCTTGGTGAGACGAGCGGGCGTGATTCGGTCCCGCTTGTTCCACGGACTCCGGAACTGACCCTTGATCCGTTCGATGGCCTGATCGCGAAGCTCTTCGGAGACGCCCAGTTCCTGAGGCTGGCTCGCGGGCGTTGATTCCACCGGTCGAGATAACTCGGATTGGCGGAGCGAGAAATGCAGGGGCCATCGTTTCTCCGAGTCCTGCGAACTGACACAATCCACCTGGAGAAGCCCGACCGCGTTCAGCCGACTTCGCAAATCCACCGGGATCGATTCATTGCCGCTCTCGTCCGCATCGACAAGCGTCTGCAAGGGTGGCAGCGCGTGAAAGTCCTCATCCCCACTCAGAGCGACCAGATCCCCTTCCTGGTCCTTGTCCCGGCGATTCGAGGTGTAGAGTTGGAACTCCACCGGTTGATTGACCCGCAGGTGCAGATCCAGGCTCTCCACCACAACTTCCTGTTCCTGAGGCGTCCCTTTGGGCAGGATGCATACCAGGGAAGGAGGCTCCCCTTCTGCCTGGCTCTGCGCCTGAAGGTAGAGCGCTCGTGCCGCCCCGGCCTGAATGCGCCGTGCATTCGTTTCCAGCAGAAGTCCGTAGCGGGCCGCTCCTCTGGCCACAGCCAGATCCGGTTCGGGATTCTCCAGCACGACCGGCGGTTGGCTGTCCTGCCAGTCTGCGACCTGCTCAATGATGCGATTGCGCACGCAGGCAGGTTTGAGGCTGCCTCCATTGAAGAGCACCGCGTCGATCTGGGGCCGATCATGGAGGAATTCGGCGAGATGCCGGGTAATCGCACTATCCTTGGCATAAGGCAGGCCCCACTCTCGCAAAGCGGCGTGGGCGCGTTCCGGCTTGTCGGTAGCGGCACACCCCGGATAGAAACCCTCCAGCAGCAATTGAAGAATCTGGCCACGGGTAATCTGCCCTGAAAGGGCCGAGGCGATCAGCCCGGAGCCGCGCCCCGGAATGGCAACGGTGTAGGAAGTCTCAGGGGCCCCTTCTCCCTGCAGGGCTTCCTCCTTGATCTCCCGGCAGCGCGCCATCAGCAACGCCCATTGGTCCGGGGAAAGATCCCCTGCGGCCTTTAATTGAGGCTCCACGAGGTGCGCCAAGGCGAGATCGATGTTGTCGCCGCCCAGGAGGATATGGTCGCTGACCGCGATCCGTTTGATATCTGGCAGCTTCTTGTTCTTGGCGAGCCGCAGCTCAAAGAGGCTGAAGTCCGATGTCCCGCCTCCAATGTCGACGATGACAATGTGATGGGGACGGGTCTTGAGCTCCGGCAACGCTTTCTCCAGCGAATCGTCTCCCTCGTGCGCTTCCAGCCAGCGATAGAAGGCTGCCTGCGGTTCTTCCAGCAGTCGGACGTTCTTGGGAAAACCCGCTTTGGCGGCGGCTTCGAGAGTGAGCTTCTGCGCGGCGGCATCAAAGGAAGCCGGCACCGTAATGGTGATGTCCTGCTGATCAAAGGTTGCTCCCGGTTCCTGACCCAGCGTTTCGTTCCAGGAGCTTCGCAGGTAGTTCAGCAAGAGCGCGCTGGCGCGAATTGGAGACAGTTTTTGCTCCTTCGCGACCGTGTCCGACCCCCAAGGCAGGAAGTTGGACGACCGGTCCATCCCGTGACTGCAGAGCCAGGACTTCGCAGAGTGAACCACACGGTCCGGTGTTTTGGCGGCCTGGCTGCGGGCGAACCGGCCCACGATCCAGTCTCCGCCCCCACCCTTGCCTTTGAGTTGCCCAGCCTCACCTTCCGGTGGCCGGTAAAGAAAGGATGGCAGTGTGGTGGCCTCCGAAAGTTGAGACGCCGATTCCCACTGGGAGATGGGCACCACTTCAGAGCGAGCATCTTCAGCCCCAAGGGGCACGGAGGCCAGGGCGCAATTCGTGGTCCCCAGGTCGATTCCGATGCTGTAGCGAGCGTTCCCCAAAGTACAGACCCCTTCGCGAGGTGATGGAACCCAATAATTCACCAGATCCGCCGGTCAACTGCGGATCTGGCGCATCAGCAAAAGTGATCGAAATCTAGATCCGCTTCCAGTTGCCAGCAGCGTCCTGGACCCAGACTTGCGCGGCGGATTTCTGAGAGCCTTCGTAGATCTGGGCGGCGCGAGTCTTGCCCACCACATCGATGGAAAGCTCCCGCTTGGAAGCCAACATTCCATAGAGGGTCTTGCGGTCCGCGTTCTCCGCGTTCATCAGGGTCTTTTGAGCGGAACTCAGGCTGCCACGGGCTTCCAGGTAGCCTTTGTTGTTTTCGCCAACCAGAAGTTCTTTCTTCATCTGGTCGATCTGGGGGAGGCGGGCTTCAAAGCGGGCTTTGAGGTCTGCTTGAGCCTGCACATTGGCAGTCATCAGGAGTCCAAGGAGAAACAGCAGCGGGGAAATCAATCGGGCCGTTTTCATAACTAATTTGTCGTGAAAGGTTCGTATTTATTCAGGTTCGCTTTCGCAGATCGGCTTATTTCAGCGTGGTAGACTTGCGGTCCAGATCGTCGAAGAAATTGTCGAGATCATCCTCAACCAGTTGAACGCGAACATCGACTTGGATCGGGTCGACCGTGACACGGACACAGCCAGAGGCAAAGAGACCAAGGCTCAGGACCGCGAGGAGGAGTTTGGTGGTGGTTAGGTGCATGAGATTGAGTGATGAGTAAAGCTACCGTAGCGAGCGAGTTAATTGGGATTGTTGACGGACACATCCAGCACGCCGCCGTAGACCCGTTGGAATCCCTTTTCCAGTATGAGACTCTTTTGCTCGTCCACTACAAGATTCAAATTCACGGGAATTTTGGAAATGGTAATGAGCCCGGTGCGTTGCTCTTCGGCGGACTCCCCTTCCAGTTTGACGATGACCCGCCCATCGGAAGGCGTGTCAGGCCCATAGATATTGGCGACCAACTCGTTGACGATGAGGTTGCCGAGCGCGACTTCCGCCTGCTGATAGATCTTGTATTGGCGCTTGCCTTCCTTCAGCCCCTGCGTCAGCAGACCGGTGGCGTCATACTTGAGCACCGCAGGACGATCTTTATCCAGACCGAGATAACCGTCCAGCATGGTGAGCTTGCCGTTGGTGACTTTGAAGGGCAGCTGGCCACTGACATACGCATCCAGCGTTCCATTGAAATCCGGGATCAGCTTCACCAATTCCTGAGCATTGATGCTCCGAATCAGGACGGTGCAGGCGAAATTGCGCCGATCGGCGGGAATCACAAATGGCTTGGTGACCAGGACCCGCCCTTCCCACAAGTCTGCGGAAAAGGCGACTACCCGAGCCCCATTGTTCTCCAGGGGCTCAATGGTGAGGGATACGTTTCGCATCACCAGGTCAGAGGTCTCCACCCGGTCCGCCTTCAATCGGAAGGTGGATTGCAGCGCTGGAGGATTGAAGGTCATCCCAATATCCGTCTGCACCCCTGTCGCCGTCAGCAAGTCGTCCGGATACACCAGCCTGCCATTGCGAATCCTAACCTGGAACGGCTCGCTGCTGGAGGTCCCATCTTTCTTGCGGTCCACCGATCCGCTGGAATCCACCGTTGCGGAGACGTTCACGTCCTTGAGCGCTTCCACAAATTCGCCAATCCAGGTCACTTCCTTCAACGCAACGGGGCCCACTGCATACTGTCCTTTAACCGATCCCTCATCCTCGCCTTCGCCGAAGCTGTAGTTGGAGGTGATGGGGAAGGTCTCTCCATCCAGTTGCCCCTCTCCCTGAATGTCCAACCGGTTGTTCGCCATGGTCATGGTGATATTGAGCCCAGTCAGCGCGGTTACCGCTTCCTCGCTCTCAAACACCGTAATACGGTCGACTTTCACCGTTCCATCCAGCGACATCTCCCCGCCCTCCTTGACCTTTGTATCCACGGTGGCGACCCCAACCGACTCCAAGGAGATGCCCTCTTTCTCGTAGGTCACCGGATCGGCTTCCGCCCCGAGATTGAGCTTGGCCTGCAGCCCGCCTTCATCCGACTTGGCGCTGATAGGCAACTGCCCGGCACCATCCAGCTTCTCCGCGGGATTCCGGGCTGTCATTCCCGGGATGCGCAACAACATGTTTCCCAGACTTGCGAAGGTGAAATCGTCGGTGCCCACCTCCTTAAGGTCACCCGACACTTCCGACACGGCGACGTCCGGATATTCCGGGGAGAAGAGCTGCAGCCCGCTAAAGCGAATATCCGCAATGGTGCCCTCAATCGGCATCTCAAACCCTTCCACGGGGACACCAAAGAGAGAGGCAGACGCAATCTTCAGGGTGCCCTGCACTTCGGAAGCACGCCATTCGGTTCCCGATCCCACTTCGAGGGTCATCTCGCAGACCGATTTCACGACCTCTCCGCCGTAGCTCAGGTCGAAAGACGTCGTGGTCACAGCGAAAGCACCCCCGTCCACCTGGGCAAACGTAATCTGAGTCGGGCCCACCGCAATGTCTCCCTTCTTAAACGCCCGCACGTCGACCTGGCCTTCCAAGGTTTCAAATTGGGCTTTGTTGCCTCGGAACGGGAACCTGCCACTGAGCTCAGTCACTCCAATATCGATGACACTCCCCTCTCCAAAGGCTTCCGCCCAGGCCGGATCGAAGTGGGCCATCAGTGCCGAAAGCTCGCCCACGGACAATTCCGCCTGCAAATCCGCGGTTCCTACCGGTGCCGCCATCTGTCCACCCAGAACCACCGTGACGGGGCTCACTCCGCTTCCATCCACGGTGAAGTCCATGGGACCGTTCATGGCGAAGGCTCCCTCAATCTGGAAGGTCTGCACGGCCTCGCCTCGTTTCGCGGTGACCTGAGCCGCGTCCGCCAGTTGGATCACATCGATGGGGATGGACGATGCGATGTCCTTGAGTGTGAACTTCTCAGGCGTGGCGGGCGGCGAAGACGGCACCTCCCCGGCTGCTTCCTTTTCTTTGGCGGCCTCTTCCATGGCCACCAGATCCAGCTCGATATTGAGCCCGGTCAGGGTGCCGAGATCCGCCCGGCGGGTCGTGATCAAGTTCAGGATGGAGTAATCGACCTCCAGACGCTCGTTCTGAACCGCCCAGCCGTCATTGGCCAAATCAACGTCCTCAATCACCAGCTGATTCCAGCCGACTTTACTGACGGTGAGCGCCTTTCGCTCCCAATCCTGCTTCTCGAGATAGGCATAGATCCGGCCTTCCACGATCTCCGGCAGCTTCCAGATCAACACGCCGACCCCCGCCAGAACCAGCAACAGGACAACGAGACAGCCCGCTGCGCCTCCCTTCTTTTTCTTCTTCGGCTTCGCAGGTTTGGTGTCGGCAGGCTGTAACCCCAACTGACGGGGTGGAGCACTCTCAGCCGGAGAAGAGTCGGGCGCGGGGGGATCGGCAGGAGATTCGGGGGACGACATATCTTCTAACAATCAAAAATCTAAATCCCTCACGGGTCGATGGGAATCTATAACAATCTTCTCAAAATTCCGTCACATAGCCGCCGAAGAAAGCGCTTGGGAACTGAAACGGACAGCTTCCCTATTCGGACGCGGTCCGAAAGACGGAAAAGGCGTGGGCCTCTGCGAAAGTCCAGCGCTCGCCTTCGTCATCGCGGACCTTGACCAGACAAGTCATGGCAACAGCACTATCCATGACCGATTCCCCGGCGGTGGTGCCGTCGACCACGACGACGATCTCTGTCTCCTGCCGGGAGCCAATACGAAGCGGCTGTTCCATGCTGCCTGGGCCCTCCACCTCCGCTTTGAGCTGGCCCAAGTCCCGGCACTTCACCTTGATATCCCAGGCGCGCTTGGAGCGATTGGCGACCTTGACTCTAACGATCTGACCGGGTTGACGGTCGATGGGAGTGCCGGAAACGACCTTCATCTCGATGCCATAGGCACCGATGTCGGTAGGCAGCCGGGATTGGATAAACCAAACAGCCAACCCAAGTGCAACCACTCCTCCGATCGATCGAACCATCTTCCCTATCCGTTTAGTCATCCACCAGTGGCACCACCTCAAACCCCTCCTTGGAGTCCTTGATGGTCCAGCCCGCCGCCGTGATTTCATCCCTCAATGCGTCCGCCTCAGCCCAATTCCGGGCCTGCTTGGCTTCCCAACGCTGTTGCGCCTTGGCCTGGATTTCCGCCGGGACCTCCACGATCTCCTCTTTCGGTAATTCCAGACCCAAAGCCGCCAACAGGAAATGGAGCGCCAGCCAGGTTGTCTTCGGCTCGGCTCCATCCGCCTTCAAAGCGGAGAAAATCTGCCCGATGGCTTCGGGCGTATTCAAATCATTCAGCAGCGCTTTCCAGGCGGGTTCAAATACGCCTAGTTCGACGCCTTCTCGTAGAGCTTCATAGCTCGGAGGCTCACTTTCACCAGCGGTCTCCCGAAGCGCTTTCTCCGCGTTCGCAATCCGGTGCAGGGCCTGACGCGCTGCTTTGAGCGACTCAAAGGTTAGTTCTCCGGTCGTCTTGTCCTTGGCAACGAAGTTGAGTGGCTGGCGGTAGTGCGCGGAAATCAGCACAAAGCGCAGTTCCGCCGCCGTGAACCCCCTCTCTTCCAGCTCGCCCAAGGTGTAGAAGTTGCCCTCACTCTTGGACATCTTCCCGCCATTCACCATGAGGTGGGTGATGTGAAACCAGTGACGGCACATCGGCTCCTCGGTCGCGGCTTCGCTCTGGGCGATCTCGTTTTCGTGGTGGGGAAAGCACAGATCGATTCCCCCAGAGTGCAGGTCGAAATTTCCGCCGAGGTATTCGTAGCTCATCGCGGAGCACTCCAGGTGCCAGCCGGGTCGCCCTTCTCCCCAGGGACTTTCCCAATAATTGTCTCCGTCCTCCGGTTTCCGCGCTTTCCAGAGCGCAAAATCTGCCAGGGCGTCCTTCTCATACTCGTCCGCACTATTGGCTGACGAACCCAACACCAGTTCCTGCTTGTCCAGGTGCGAGAGCTTACCGTAGGGCTCAAAGGCGGAGATCCGGTAGTAGACGGATCCGTCTTTGCCCTGATAGGCATGACCATTCTCCATGAGCTTCTCGATCATGGCGATCTGTTGGGGAATGTGATCCACCGCGGAAGGCTCCACGTGCGGAGGCAGCAAATTCAGCTTCTCGCAGTCGTCGTGGAATCGGTCGGTCCAATACCTGGTAAAGGCGCTCAAAGTCTGTCCCTTCGCCTGGGAATCCCGAATGGTCTTGTCATCCACATCCGTGATATTCCGCACATGGCGGGTCGGCGTGCCCGATAGCTCAACGACTCTGCGCAGCACATCCTGCAGCACAAAGGTGCGGAAATTCCCAATGTGAGCGGGCGCATAGACGGTGGGACCGCAGCAATACAGCCCGAACACTTCGCCGTTGGCTGGAGTGAGTTCCAGCGTTTCGCGGTGCAGGGTATCGTAAAGACGTGGGCGGTCCGTAGTCATCATTTCCTACGCACTATGCGAGAGAATCAGATCGAGGCAATCAGGGATGTAATTTGAGCGCAGGTGTGACGTCCGCAGGAAAGTCGATTACGTTTCATTTCCAGAAACCAAGCCCCACTCCGTATGAAGCCTTACCTGCTCTTCACCTTTACCTTACTCTTGATCAGCCTGACTGGATGCGCCGATGAAACGACCAGTGTGCAGCGTCGCATTAACAAGAACCCTGCTCTCTTCGATCAGTTGAGCGAGGCCCATAAGCGGTTGGTGGTGCAGGGCGAGATCGAGAATGGGATGCGGAAGGACGCCGTTTTCCTCGCCTGGGGTCCGCCGGACAGCACCGGTCGAGGGCAAAAGGACGGGAAAGATACGGACATCTGGTACTATGGAGGGGCCTATGACCGGACAGCCTATTACGATCCCTATGTCACCTTCGGGTTTGGACATGGCTACGGGGGCGGCTTCGGGTATGGCGCCTATTACGGTGGCTACCCGGACCCTCTCTATCCCCGCGATTTCTATTATCGGCGGGCCACCCCTACCGCCTATGTGTCCTTTTCTGCGAACAAGGTGATTGAGTGGCAGGCGGAGCGC
>JBHIXE010000239.1:0-8766 GCA_041984905.1 Verrucomicrobiales bacterium
CCGTTCCGCCGTTCCGATTTCGGATTTCGGATTTCGGATTTCGGATTTCGGATTTCGGAATTAAGTCAACTCCTGTTCCAGCACCTTGAACGCTTGCCCCGCCCCGCGAGGGTCCAGCAATCGGGAATCCGCGCCGTGACGAGGGGAGGACCAAGGGGCTAGCCAATCACCCTGGGTCCCGTAGTAGACGGTGTCGAAGCCGAGGGATTGGCCGCGGGCCTTGAGATCGTCAAAGTTGACATCCGCCGTGAGGTCTTGGAGTCCGATCCGGCGGTAGATATCCGGACCTTCGATTCGAGTCTGGCGATAGAAACCACGCAAGGTTCCCAGAGGCCGGCGCGCGTAGTTCTGTTCCGCTGAGCCGCCATAGTCGATCGTGAGGACGCTCCCGCGATTCAGGTGAGAGCGGAGGTCAGCCATCCAGTCCAGGTAACTCTGACAAATCTCCACCCGTTGACCCTCCTGAAGACTGGAGAGCTGCAAAGCCGTCGACTCCAGGCCCTTCTCGACCGGTCGAAACACCTCCTGGAGCCCCTGCTGGGGATCAAAGCGGAGCCCGATGGTCTGCCACCCGGAGCCTTCCCAGCGCAGCCATTGCACGGGAAAGGCATCCACAAACTCGTTGGAAAAGAGGAGGGCCTGGCGTCCCGCCGACGCACAGGCTTCAGCAACGGTGTGGTGCCAGTGAAAGTTCCGGTAGCGAGCCAGTCGCTCCTGCTGACGCTTGCGCAGGATGGGAGAGATTTCCACCAGGTGATAGGTGAGACGGCGTCGCTGCCACCATCCCAGTGCATTCCAGATCGCTTGGGCCAAGGCTCCGTTTCCGGCCCCAAGCTCGATCACATGCAGGTCCTGGTAGGTGGCGCCCCGTTCCAGAATCCAGGCCGCGAGGGCACGTCCCAGGAGCGGAGAAAGCGTGGCGGAAGTGCTGAAGTCGCCCCGGGCTCCGACGTCCTGAATGCTGGAGGTGTAATAGCCGAGGTCAGGATGATAGAGCGCTTCCGCCATGAACCGCTCGAAAGGGATAAACCCTTCACACTCCTCATCCAAAGCGATGAGAAAGGGGATGAGTTGATCAGCTCGGCTCAACTTCCTCTTCGCCGCCGTTCTTGGCGATGTCCAGGCATCGCTTCAGGTCCAGTTTGCCAGATGCCAAGTGCGGGATCTCCCCGATCTGAATCACCGTCTTGGGGATCCAGAGACTGGCAATGCCACTCTCCAGGAGCTGCAGGCGCAAGTCGTCCATATTCAGGGACTTGAGAGTGGTGATCAGAATCAGTTTTTCGCCCTTGGCTTCGTCCGGGATTCCTGTCACCACCACTTTGCGATCGTCTCCTTCCAGCCCCAGCTGCTTGTTGATCGCCTCCTCCAGCGTCTCGTGAGGGACCATCTCTCCAGCCACCTTGGAGAACCGGGAGAGTCGTCCTTCAATGTAGAGGAAGCCGTCCTCGTCATAGCGGCCGATATCTCCGGTCCGCAGCCAGTTGCCGATCAGCATTTCCGAAGTCTTTTCCGGCTGTTTCAGGTAGCCCATAAAGATGTTCGGTCCGCTCAGCCAGATCATTCCGGTCTGATGCAGAGACTGGGGCTGATCCGTGTCAGGATCCGTAATGCGAACGGCGACTCCAGGGAGCAGTTGGCCGACCGAGCCGGGCCTCCGCGAGGGGAGGACAGGCTCCCCATCATGGAAGGGCTCAAGGTCCGGTAGATTGACGTTGGTAGCGGGGGAGGTCTCCGTCAGTCCGTAGCCCTCCATGACGGGCTTGCCAAACTTCTTCTCGAATTGCTGGGCCACGGAGGGCGGGAGTTTCTCGGCGCCGGTCACCACCAGCTTGAGGCTCTGCAACTGCTCCGGCGTGGCTTTGCGCATGTAGCCGCGCAGGAAAGTGGGAGTGGCCACAAAGAGGCTGATCTTGTGTTGCTCAATCAACTCGGCCAGCTTGCCGAATTCCATGGGGCTCGGGTAGGTGACCAGATTGATTCCCTCAATCACCGGATACCACATGGTCACGGTGCAGCCGAAGCTGTGAAACAGGGGTAGGCAACCGAGAGCACTGTCCTCGGCCTTGAGTTGCAGCCGGGAGGAGAACTGGTTCACGTTCGCGATCATGTTGCGATGGCTCAACATGACGCCCTTGGGCTGACCGGAACTTCCACTCGTAAAGAGCAGGACCGCTTCTTCATCGCCTCCCTTTTGCGGAATTCCCAGGATATTGGCCAGCATTCCCGCCGGGATGACCTTCCCGAGGATGTACCAGACGGCGATCTTCTTCTTGAGCTCCGGCAAGAGCTTGTCCATCAGGACCAGCTGCTCGTCATCCGGCCAGGGGAAGCTGTCCATCTTGGTCTTGAAGGCGCCAGCCGTGACGAAGCAATCCAGCTCGGCCTGATCCATGGAATACTGGATGGCATCCCGGCCGGCCGTGAAATTGAGGTTCACGGGCACTTTGCCGGCAAAGAGGACTGCGAGGTTGGCCATGAGTCCACCGGTGCCGGGAGGCAGGATGATTCCCACGCGCTTGGCTGTGGTGCGCTGCTTGAGATACTTGCTGAAGACAATGGCCGCCGCCATCAGCTTATCGAACCCGGTGGCGTCTCCGCGAAAGCCATCGAAGACCTGGCAGTTGGAACCGTGCTTCTTGAGGCCCAGAAGCAGGGCGTAAGCCAGGTTCATCTCCAGGGCAGGGCGTGCGCTGAAGACCTTCTGACCCGCCACGAGAAGGTTCTCCTGGTAATTCGCCAGGTTTGCCGCTTCGCGTTCCATCGGCTTGCCAAAGGCCATGGCAATGCGCTCGGTCTGACCAACGGACTCAATGGCCAGGCGAGCTTCCTCGGGATGATCCACAAAGAGGGGCATGACCGGTGCCCCGGTGGCCATGAGGAACCGCAGGGTCACACTGGGTACGCTGGTCGGGCTCCCGGTCCGGGTCGTGGCCTGGCCGGGAACAAACACGAGCAGATCGCCCACCGCGACGGTAGTATGCATGAGCCGCTTGAATTCCTCGGCATCCTGAGGCTGAGAGGCGAATTCCCTCGCGGTGACGTTGTCTCGCTCCAGATGGGCCTGCAGGAGGGGGTCGATAATCGCGTCGGATTCGACCAGGTAGGTGATCTTGCGAGGGGCCAACAATTTCTCCAATTGCAGGAGATCCCGGAAACTCAAGTAGTTGGGAACGATCAAAACACCGCTCTCGGGAACGAGTTCCTGGCCGAGAACGAGCACTTTATCAGAGGGGTTGGCCATGATGGAGAGCAGCGGTGGGTTGGGCTTGGAGAATGTCGGATTCTTTTCTTTACACCTGCGATGACCTCCCTTGATATCTCAGGTCCTGTTTCAATGGCACCAAACTTACAGTTTGACCCTTGATCCTCTCACAGGCAACTGGAACCTGTCCACATCTACCCCTTTAGACGAATTTCATTATGCCATCTGATCCCCCGACCAACGACAGCGGCCAAGTGTATTGGCGAAAGAACATCACCTGTGTCGCCATCCTCTTAACCATCTGGTTTGTTGTCTCCTACGGGTTTGGCATCTTGTTGGTGGTACCCCTGAACCAGATTCGCCTGGGCGGATTCAAGTTAGGCTTCTGGTTCGCACAGCAGGGCAGCATCTACACCTTTGTGCTGCTGATCGTGGTGTATGTGCGCTACATGAACAAGCTGGACCGCGAGTGGGGGCTCGCGAATCGCTGATCCACCATCCGCCAATCCTATTGACGATCGACTGACTCATGAGCGACGTACAAGTTTGGACCTATGCACTGGTGGGGGTCACCTTTGCGATTTACATCGGGATTGCCATCTGGTCCCGGGCCGGCTCCACCAAGGAGTTCTACGTAGCGGGTGGGGGCGTGCCCGCCATTGCCAACGGTGCTGCGACTGCAGCGGACTGGATGAGCGCCGCCTCGTTCATTTCCATGGCGGGGATCATCTCCTTTTCCGGCTATGACGGATCCGTCTATTTGATGGGATGGACTGGGGGCTACGTGCTCCTGGCGCTCTTGCTGGCGCCCTATCTTCGAAAGTTCGGCAAGTTCACCGTGCCGGACTTTGTCGGGGACCGCTACTACTCGGACTTTGCCCGCCTGGTGGCGGTGTTCTGTGCTCTGTTCGTCTCCTTCACCTATGTCTGCGGACAAATGCGAGGGGTAGGCATCGTGTTCTCCCGCTTCCTGGAAGTGGACATCGAGCTCGGGGTCATCATTGGGATGACCATCGTCTTCCTCTACGCCGTGTTGGGCGGAATGAAAGGGATCACCTACACCCAGGTGGCCCAGTATTGCGTGCTCATCTTTGCCTTCCTGGTTCCCGCGATCTTCATCTCCATTCTCATGACGGGGAACCCGATTCCCCAACTGGGCTTTGGCGGCACCGTGAGGGGCGAGGATGGAGTCTATCTGCTCGATAAGCTCGATGGTCTGCAGCGGGAACTGGGCTTCGCCCAATACACGGATGGCAGCAAATCCATGATCGATATTTTCTGCATCACCATGGCGCTCATGGTGGGCACGGCGGGATTGCCGCACGTGATTGTCCGTTTCTACACCGTGAAGAAGGTCAGCGCAGCCCGGACCTCTGCGTTTTGGGCGCTCCTCTTCATCGCGATCCTCTATACAACCGCTCCGGCCGTGGCTGTGTTTGCGCGAACCAATCTCCTCACCACCATTCCTGGCACTTCCTACGCCGAGGTTCCCGAGTGGTTCAAGACTTGGGAAAAGAGCGAACTCATCGCCTGGACTGACAAGAATGGGGATGGGAAAATCCAATATGTCGCCGGGGCGGCTTTCAATGGCAGTCCCAGCTATGTTCGCGGCGAGGACGGGCAGCACCAGCGGGGTGAGTTCGGGCAGATCCTGATCAGCAACGAACTGACGGACAACGCCAATGAGCTCTATGTGGACCGGGACATCATGGTGTTGGCCAACCCGGAAATTGCGCAGTTGCCGAACTGGGTGATTGCCCTCGTGGCGGCCGGCGGATTGGCGGCGGCGCTCTCGACCGCGGCGGGCTTGCTGCTCGTGATCTCGACCTCGTTCGCCCACGACTTCATGAAGCGCGTCTTCATGCCTAAGGTGCTGAAGGCGGAAATGAACGAGAAACAGGAGCTGCTCTGTGCCCGGATCGCCGCAGGGGTGGCCGTGGTAGTGGCAGGATACTTTGGGATCAATCCTCCCGGATTTGTGGCGCAGGTGGTCGCCTTTGCCTTTGGCCTGGCAGCGTCTTCCTTCTTCCCCATCATCATTCTGGGGATCTTCTGGAAGCGCATGAACCGGCCAGGCGCCATCGCTGGGATGCTCACCGGCATCACCTTCACGGCAGCCTACATCATCTACTTCAAGTTCATCGCTCCAGACCTGAACACTCCAGAGCACTGGTTCCTCCAGATTTCCCCGGAAGGCATCGGCACCGTTGGGATGGTCATCAACTTTGTGGTGGGAATCACGGTGGCATTGTTCACGGGGCATCCACCGAAGCACATCGAGGACTTCGTGGAAGGAATCCGGATGCCGGACAAAGAAGGCTAACCCTGCTTCAGGCCACTTTGCGAGCTGCGCCCCAGACGTAATCGATCGGGGCCAGCTCGTAGGCGACCTCCAGGGGCAGGTGGCCCTGATTGACCTGGTCCAGGTATTCCCAGTGATCGCCACTCACGGTCACCACGGAGGTGCGCCAACGAGCCTGATTGCGTAGCACGGGCAGGACTTCCACGCCACGGGCACTCACAGAGATCCCGTGAGGCTGGTATTCGAGGAACTCCGCCGCCTCCTGGACGGAACGAAAGGGAGATCCTTCCGCCAGGGTGGGCTTGCGGGTGTAGGAGATCGTGGCTTCGCCATGGGCACCCTGTGCGTCCACTTCCATCATGGTCGCCACGGGGTTTTCGCGAATATCGATCTTGCCCAGGTGAAACTTGAACTGGGTCAGGGCATTGCCCGCCGCGGCGAGGAGAGGGTTGTCGCAATCGCTGCGCAGGAAGTAGAGACCATCGACTGACGCCCCGGAGGCATTGTGATGTCGCACATAGATGCGATAGGCGGCGTGGCGATAGGTGATGCCAAGAGACTCGGGGAAGTGCAGCGGGCGCATGTGTTCCACTTCGCAAACCACCACATTCCAGAACCCGAACCCGCCAAAGCTGATCGGTTTGAGTTCCGGAGGCAAGTGTTTGGCAACTTCTTCAAGAGGGGCGCGATAGGCAAAGAGCCAGCAGCGCTTGAGCCGTCCCTCCATGGGAACGGGATTGGTTGGGAGCCATTTCATGGTTTCAGCAGGTAAAGGATCAGCGCAGCCAGGATAGCGACGCCATTGAGGACAAAAGCCCAAAGCACCCAGGTCTTGCGGTGAGGCACGCCATCCCGGCCAAAGCTCAGGGCCAGGAAAGCGCCCATGCAGAGATTCGCGGCCAGGACAAAGCCGGCGTTGAGGAGAGCGCAGGTGAGGGGAAAGGGGAGGAGCCAGCTATGGAAGACGATATTGAAGAGCGCTCCGGTGAGGAGGATCCCTTCTCCGACCACCATGGCTCCGAGACAGTGGTCGGCGCAACGCCACAAGGGGATGGTCGTCCAGGCCAGGGTGCAGAGGCCAAAGGCAATCCAGGAGCCCCCAGTGACAAGGATGAGATCCAAGGCGAATCCTCTTGGGATCGCCAGATCCAGGGACCTGAGGCTGGTCCCGAAGAGAAAGGTGCCAAGCACGGCGATCATCCCAAAGAGAAGACGCCGGGGAATGGGAAACCGCTGACCGATCAATAGGGTGCTGATGGCGGCGAGATCCAGGGGAGACAACTTCATATCCGCGAGGCGCATAGGATTGGTGTTTCGAAGTTATGGGCAGCAATGAAAACAAGGCCGGACTCAAAGGGATTTCCCCAGTCAAGAATGGGGATCGGAAAGCCCCGCCGACTCTTGCGTTCCGTTACTTTCAGTATTTTCCGAAAGTTCCGAACACGCAAGGGGTTTCCTCCAGGATTTTCCGTTCGTGCCCTTCGGCTGCCCTTAGCTGTGCATCACCTGGCCCCCGTCAATATTGAGGGTTTGCCCCGTAATATTACGGGCATGCTCTGAGGCCAGAAACACCGCCATGGACCCGTATTCAGCAGGCGTTTGCCACTTTCCCAAAGGGCTGACTCGACGAATCTTGTCCGCAGCCCACTCGTCATAGGATTGCTGTTCCACTTCGGGCAAGGACTCCTGGCCCGCTGCCCAGACGGATTGGTTGAGATCGGTCTTCACCATACCGGGGGAGAGCGCGTTGGAGCGCACGCCATGGGGAGCCAGGTCCTTGGCCGTCACTTGCATGAAATTGATGAGAGCAGCCTTGGCGGCGCTGTAGGGAGGATCTGTCTGGGAACCGATCTGGCCCGCTACGGACACCAGGAAAAGGAGAGTGCCGGTCCCGTTCGCCACGAGTTGGGGAGCAAAAGCGTGAGCGGTATGAACCGCCCCCATGAGATTGACCTCCATCACTCGAGGCCAATCGCCGGGTTCCAAGTTCCAGAAGGGGAAGCCAAACTTTCCGGAGCCGATCCCTGCGGCATACACGATATGCCGGACTGAGGGGCAGCTGAGAGCCAGATTCCGCATGGCGGAGTAGTCCGTTGCATCGACCTCGTGCCGGGCTGCAGCTGGCAGATCGAGCTTCTCCAGGGCCTCAGCACTCCGGTCGGCCACGTGCACGGAGCATCCTTCTTCGGCAAAAGACCCCGCAATCGCGGCTCCGATCCCGCTCGCCCCACCAATGACGAGGGCTTCCTGACCCTGAAGATTGAGATTCACGCCGCCGAGCTTAGCGCCTGCCGGGGCACACGTCTATTCCCCTGCAGCAGGCGTAGTAGGAGACGATGCAGAGTCTCATCCAGAAACAGCAATTGCCGATCAGCATCGAAGAAGCCTGGGCCTTCCTCTCCAACCCTCGCAATCTCGAAGAGATCACGCCGCCCTCCTTGAAGTTCCGGATCGTGGAGGTGGATTCTGAGGATACCTACGTGGGGCAGATCATCACCTACCGGATCCGGCTCTTTCCCATGATCTGGACCCCCTGGATCACGGAGATCAAGAACGTGGAGCCCGGTCGTCAATTCACCGATGAGCAACGGGTCGGACCCTATGCCTTCTGGCACCACACCCATCTCCTGGAGCCGAATGCAAAGGGGGTTCTGATGACGGACCATATCCGCTACCACGTCGGGATGGGGCCCATTGGCGCCGTGGCGGAAGCCCTCTATGTGAACCGGGCAGTCCGCGAGATTTTCAGGTTCCGTCGCGGTATTCTGGAGAAGAAATTCGGGGCGGAAAAGGCCGGCGGGGAGGAGCTTGTTGCAGAAAAGCGCCAAAAGTGTGGTGACTTGGCCTGAGAAGGAGTAGAATGGAACCGAGTTGGGGCGTTAGTTCCGGCTCGTTCACCGGCTTACGAAGATGGTAAGCTCGAAAGCCGGACCTCCCCGATTGACGATTGCGAGGACTTTTGTAGAATTATCAAAGTATCTAAACAATCTTTTTCACCTCCTCTACACATGGTTATCCACACGAAGAATTGGCTTGTCGGAACCGCAATAGGATTTGGCCTGCTCATGTCGGCCCACAGTGCCACGGAGGTCGATGGGATCGCCGCGGTGATCAACGGTGAGCCAATCACCAAGTCGGAGGTTCGCAAGGCCGCGCAGGTGCAGATTCACCTTCTCTTGGTTCAGAACCCGCGGATGACGCAGGGTGCGTTGGCTTCCCGGGTTCGCGAGATTGAGCAGCGAGCCATGGACGACCTGAT
>JBHIXE010000240.1:0-8759 GCA_041984905.1 Verrucomicrobiales bacterium
CCTTCGTAGGTGGCGTCCATGAAGATCTTGCCCGTGAACTTGCGCCCATCCAGTGTCGTGATGCTGACGATGCGTCCGTCCTTCACTTCCACACCCTTCTCGCGATCGAGCCAGGCATCGCGCAGCACGGGAATGTTGTTCTCTGCCACAAACTCATCAAAGATTGCCTCGGCAACGTGGGGCTCGAACACCCACATGGCGTCCTCGGCTTTGCGATAACGACTGTAGTCCTCCGGCTTCTGCTGACGCCAGGCTTCCGGTTGGTCGTAGTGAGCTTTGATGCGCTGGTAGAACTCCCGCGAAATCCCGCCGACTGTTTCTTTCTTACCGGTATCCGTCCAGCCAAGGCCCCCACTGGAAAGGCCACCAAGGTGAACGTCCGGACTGACGATAATCACGGACTTGCCCATCCGGGCTACTTGAACCGCGGCAGCAACTGCGGCGGAGGTGCCGCCATAGATCACCACATCCGCGGAATCGGGAACGTCATCGGCCGGCGACGAAATGGGGACCAGGGAGAGGCAAAGAACGAGGAGGATACGAAGGGGGGTCATACGCTGAAGACCCTAGGCAAGGGTTGAAGGGAGTAAAGGGCAACTTTAGCCGGAGTTCTCCGCCCCTAGCGCTCGCCATACACCGGCGGCTTCCAGTCCTTCGGCAGCTTGCCCTGCGGCTTCACGCCATAGGCATCTGCAGGAATGGGATGTTCCTCAAACTTCGCCAGCGGCAGGTCATCCGGCAGGTGCTTGATCTTGAAATCCTTGTACTGAATCTTCATCGCGGGTCCGACGTGGACCTGAACTGCCAGAACGCCTTCCAGGGCGCGCCCCTCTTCGTCAAAGTCGTAGAGATCCGCCGTCTGATGTCCATCGATCCAGTGCTGATGATGGTTGCCCTCCACGAGCACGCGATAGTCATGCCATTCGTCAGGCGCGAACTCCTTCACCTCCATGGTGCCCACCACCCAGGGTTGCCCATCCGGATCCACGATCACCTTTTCTCCCGTGTGAGACAGAATCCGGCGCCCCTTCTCTTCGTAGAGCATCCCGTTGTACTCCGGCACCTTGGCCACCACGTCACATTGATAACCCGTTACAACATCCAACCCCAGATCCGGCCGTGAAGTGCCACGATACTGGATGCCGCTATTGCCGCCTTCCGTGACCTTGACCTTCACCTGGATCTCAAAGTTGCGGATGGTCGAATGCTTCCAGGTAATGAAGCGGTTCATCTTGAGCGAGCCGTCCGTCACGCCCGTCAGGGCCCCATCTTCCACGGACCAGTACTTCTTGTCTCCCACCCAGCCCTGCAGGCTCTTGCCATTGAAGACGCTGACGAAGCCGTCCTTGCCCGGGTTGGCGCTGACCAACGCTGAGGCTTCAGGATGAGGCACCGTGGATTGCCGGAACTCGCCTTGGAGTGGATCCAGGGGCCCGCCCACTTCCGCCACGACCTGCGTCGTACGTTCCCGCATTTCCTTGAGCGTATCCGCATAAGCGGGGTCCTCAGCCACATTGACCAATTCGTCCGGGTCCTTCTTCAAGTCGTGCAGCATTTCGTAAGGACCAAAATCAAAGTAACGCACGTACTTGAAATTCTCATTCCGCAGCCCCTCAAAGGCCGGGATCCGGTTCCGCACGGCGAAGTGCTCGTGAAAGGTCTCCGTGCGCCAGTCCTCTGGCTTCTTGCTAGAGACGATCGGCTGCAGGCTATGGCCTTGATATCGCTCCGGGACTTCCGCGCCTGCCCAATCCAGGAAGGTCGCCGGCAGATCCAGATTCAACGCCATGGCATCGGTCACCTTACCACGCTGATTCTCCGCCACTCGGGGATCCATCACCACTAGAGGCACACGTAAGGACTCCTCGTAATGGGACCACTTGCCGGCAAAGCCGCGATTGCCCATGTGATAACCGTTGTCCGCGGAATAGACGATGATGGTGTTGTCCGCGAGCCCTGCTTCCTCAAGCGCCTCCCTGAATCGCCCAATTGCCCCGTCTATCCCACTCACCTGGCGGTAGTAGGCCCGCATATTCGTCTGATACTTTTCCTCGGTGTTCCAACGCCAGAAATAGCGTTCCCGCGTAATGGAAGTCTTGAGGAAATCGGGTTGGCTCTCGAAGATTTCCGGATCGTTGAGCCGAGGCGGATAGATCTCAATATCGTCATACATCCCGTCCACCGCACGGGGCCAGGCGAAGTGACCAATTCCTGGGCGACGATCCCCATCCTCCGCGTGACAGGCATTGAACCACATGTTCAGCGCAAAAGGCTGATCCTTGGGCTGGTTCTTGATGAACTCGATTCCGCGATCCACGATCACCTCCGTCTCATGCCGTAGACTTCCATCCGGCTGCTCCTTGTAGAAGGGATTGCGCCCGATGGCCTCGTACTCGTCAAAGTGATCCTTCGGCGCATACCCCTTCGGCATCTTGGCGTGCCATTTGCCGTAGAATCCCGTGCGATAACCTTTGTCTCGCAGGATGTCCGTGTAGAGCGTCTCGACCGCATCGGCACGCGCCTGCTCCGGATTATCCGGCGTGCCATAGGTGCGTCCTACAAGCCCACTGAGAATCGTCGTACGGCTCACCCAACAGATGGAGTGACTCACAAACATGTTCTCAAATCGCGTGCCCTGCTTGGCGAGCGAGTCGATGTTCGGCGTCTGCACCACGGGATTCCCGTAACAACCCAGGACGCTGGTGGTCTGGTCGTCGGCAAAGAAAAAGACGATATTCGGAGGGCGATCCTCGGCCAGCAGGTGACCGGAGATCAGGAGGGTGAGCGCAAGAACTAGACGTGGGGTTTTCATGGGGGCTAAGGAGCGATTGGGGTAGGCCGCCCTACCCGAGGGGTTCACCATTCTGGCACGCGATCGTCCCGCATCAATCCCAGAATGCAGTTCTTCTTTCCCGATTGGGACCAGGATGGACCCGGAAAATTGCGTTAGGAACCTGCGGTGCCTGAGGGAAGCCGGTAGGCTGATCCCCCCACGAGCCGCTATCAGTCTCCTGTCTTCTTCAGCACCCAATCAATGGCGTAGTCGGCCACCTCTTCCCAACCAGACTCGGCGATGATGTAGTGGCTGCGACCGGGGAACACTTTGTATTCCACGGGTGAATCACCGATCCGATAGCGGCCATAGTTCCTCCGATTGAGCGAGGCTGGCATGATGACGTCTTTCTCTCCTGCAATGAAAAGCAAGGGAGCACGATCTTTCTTGGCGAAGTTGAGCTTCACGGTCTTGGCCGGGGAAAAGTTGGAGAGCGCCGCTTGAAAGATGGCACGGCCCGATGCCGGAATGGCCTGCGTTTCATAAGCTTCCCTCGCCTCGGACTCGGATAACGTATTCGCAAAGACCCGCCAGAATCGCTCGAAGGAAAAGAGAAAGGTCCGCTTTGCTGTAGCGGGATTCAAGAAGGCGGGAACCAGGGCCTCAATCGTCGACCAGGGTGGGAGGATCCCCTTGGGAGGGACCGAGTCAATGGCGACACCAGCCACACCATATCCTCGATCGATCAGCAATTGGGTGATCAGTCCTCCGTAGGAATGCCCCATGATGATAGGCCGTTCCGAGAGTCCCTGGATCAGGTTCTGGTAGTGCGCCATGACTTCACCAACGCCTATGCCATTGAGCCCCGATGGGTCCTGGCGCATGGCACTGACATCTCCCGTGATTCCCGGCCAGGCTGGCGCATGCACCGTGTATCCCATCCCTTCATAACGCTGCCGGAAGCGGTCCCAGGAACTCGGGGTCACCCAAAGGCCATGGACCAGGACGATCGTGTTAGAGACGGGATTCATGGGAGGATTTCAGGATCGAGCAAAGCCGAGCAGGTCGGCGTTGAGTTGATCTTTCGCGGTGTCGCCCAGACTGTGGCCACCACCAGGATAGATCTTGAGCACCGCCCCCTTCACAAGCTGCGCAGACAACTTGGCCGAAGCATCGATGGGAACAATCTGGTCGTCGTCTCCGTGGATAATCAGCGTTGGCACATCGAACTTGCGAAGGTCTTCGGTGAAATCGGTTTCGGAGAACGCCTGGATACAATCATAGGCATTCTTGTGCCCTGACATCATGCCCTGGCGCCACCAGCTTTGGATAAGTCCCTGAGAGACTTTTGCACCTGGCCGATTGAACCCAAAGAAAGGTCCGCTGGCCACATCCAGAAAGAACTGAGCGCGATCCGCAAGATACGCTTCCCGGAACCCGTCAAAGACTTCCATAGGCAACCCACCAGGATTGAAATCCGTCTTGAGCATAATGGGAGGCACCGCCCCCATCAGCACGGCTTTGGATACCCGCGCGGTCCCGTGCCTTCCTATATAACGAGCCACTTCTCCACCTCCAGTGGAGTGTCCCACCATGATTGCATCCTTCAGATCCAGTGCCTCGAATAGTTCGGCAAGGTCATCTGCATAGGTGTCCATCTCATTGCCGCCCCAAGGCTGACTGGACCTCCCGTGACCGCGCCGGTCATGGGCAATGCAGCGGTATCCGTGGGAAGCCAGATAGAACATCTGCGCTTCCCAGGCGTCCGCCGTGAGAGGCCAGCCATGACTGAAGACGACCGGTTGTCCTGATCCCCAATCCTTATAGTAAATCTGTGTACCGTCTTTAACCGTGATGTAGCTCATGGTGGATTCAGATGACGCTAGCGCTCCAACCTTACGGGAAGATGACGCTCACGGATAAAGTCCCAGAGTGCGCTTCCTTCAACCCAGAAAGTCTGTGATCACGACTTTGCCTCTGGCATGCCCTTCTTCCACATAGCGAATCGCCTCGGGCACCTGGCTCAAGGAGTAAGAACGATCCCTCACAGGCCGGATCTTCCCCGTCTCCAGAAGATCAGTCAGGGTGAGCAGATCCTCCCTCTTGGGCGTCATGAGCATGTTTCCCATCTTGCGCCCTCCGCCGGCAAGCGGTCCCAGGAGCATGGCTTGGAACAGCTGCTTCATTGTTCCACCACTCATCACGTAGGTACCCTTGGCCTTCAGCATTCGCTTGTAGGCAGAGATCGGCAGGTCGCCGTTCGCGCCCATGATAAGATCGTAGTTCTCGCCATGCCTGGAGAGGTCTTCCTGGGTGTAGTCGATCACGTGATCCGCTCCCAGCGACCGCACCGTATCCACCTTGCCGGTGCTGCACACTCCAGTGACTTCCGTCCCGAATGCCTTGGCAATCTGCACCGCAAAGGTTCCCACTCCACCGGATGCACCATTGATAAGCACCTGCTGCCCGGGCTGAATGTTCCCATGCGTTCTCAGCGCCTGCAGCGCCGTCATCGCGGCAGTCGGCGTAGCGGCGGCTTCCTCCAAGGAGACGGACTCTGGCACTCGCGTCAATTCCGAAGCCGGGACGCTGACGTATTGGGCAAAGGCGCCAAAGCCGGACTCCGAGATCACGCCAAAGACGGAGTCCCCCACCTTCAGATCTGTCACCTGATCCCCCGCAGCGACGACCTTCCCGGCAACATCCGCCCCAAGAATGGGATAAATGGGCCGACGAAACCCGAACATCAGGCGCATGATTGCCGGAGTGCCCCGCATGAGATGCCAGTCTCCTGCATTGACTGAGGCGGCCTCGACCTGGATGAGGACTTCTTCAGGCTTCGTGCGTGGCAGAGGAAGTTGCTGGAGCTGGAGGACGTCCGGCGATCCATAGCGGGGGCATACCACGGCAGTCATGGTGTCTGGAAGTGAGGAGAGAGGATTCATGAGCGGTTTCGGAATGAGGATTCAGCGATACTTACAGCGTAAGCTTATTGCAGACCTAAACTTACAGCGTAAGCTTGTCAAATGCCGGATTCCCATTCTTCTCCTCGATCCTCTAAGAGCCGCGGGGCCCTGACCCGAGAAGACGTCTTGAGGGCCGCGGTCCGATTGGCCGATGAGCAGGGAATCGAAGCCCTCTCCATGCGAAAGCTCGGCCAGTCTCTCGGAGTCGAAGCCATGTCCCTCTACAATCACGTGGCCAATAAGGAGGAGATTCTCGATGGAATCGTGGACCTCGTGGTTGGCGAGATCGCGTGGCCGGAATCCGCCACAACAAACTGGAAGGAGGCGATGCGAGAGCGGGCGATCACGGCGCATGAGGTCTTGATGCGTCACCCTTGGGCGACCATGCTCCTGCTTTCCCGGGCCAACGTCGGTCCTGCGATGCTGCGGTATGTTGACGCCACTATCGGCTGTCTTCGAAGAGCGGGCTTTTCCTTCGCCATGGCGGACCACGCCTGGAATGTCCTCGATAGCTACATCTATGGGTTCACCCTGCAAAAGCTGAATTTCCCCTTCCAACCCGAAGACTATGCCCAGGTAGCGGAGTCCTACATTGCGATGATCCCGGAGACCGAGTTCCCTCATCTTCACGGGATGACTCGAGAGATTATCAGTGGCAATCACGATGGACTGCACGAGTTGAACCTGGGATTGGATTTGATCCTTCAGGGACTCGACTCCCTCAGAGCCCCCTCTTGATTCTCCAAACCGGCCCGGAATCTGCTTTTACCCCCAGAAATTCTAGTAGCGGTGCGCTGGCCAGTCTGATTGTATGGTTTTTGGCCCTTGCTCGAGGGCAAAAAATCTTTGAATGGCCGTTCTTTGCTTTTCGACTCACTAGATGCGTCTTCAATCCCCACCATGATCATGCGTTCGCGCCCCTCCTTTTCCGCAGGGCTACTGTTTGCCCTTCTCGCAGGTGTGTTCTGCAGCCAGGCATCCGCTCAGTCGGAAGAACCCAAACGCGTCTACGCCGGCGTCTACCTCCACGATGTCTCCAGGTTCGAACAAAAAGACGGAGTGTTCGACGCGGACTTCGAGCTCTGGGTAAAGTGGCGGGGAGAATTCGATACCAACCAGATCACCCTTTCCAACGCCTCCGAAGTGGAGCGCGTCCTCATAGGCGAAGATGAAGACGGCGACTGGCACACCCGGCGCTGGCGAGTTCGAGGCACCCTGCGCGGTGAATTTCCCGTTCAGCAATTCCCCTTCGATCAACAGAAGCTCGCCGTGGAATTGGAGCTTCCGGAACGCTATGGCAAACTGGTGCCGGACCTGGCAGGCAGCGGCATGCGCGAGCACTTCAGCGTGACAGGCTGGCTCTACAAACCCACTTTCACTCCCCGGGTCTACCAGGAGACCTACAGCTCCGACCTCGGTTCCATTACCGGCGAGGGTCTCCCCACCAAGATCGGCAAGGTGGCTCTTGAGGTGACGCTGCAACGACCGTTGATCACTGCGGCGACCAAGCTCTTCCTCCCCCTGCTCGTGATCCTTCTGGTGGCGTTCGTAGCGCTCTTCATCCATCCCAAGGAACTGGGAGTCCGGGCCAGTGTCGGCGTCACCGCCCTGTTAGCCTGTTATGCCTTTCACTTTGCGGTGGCGGGCTCCATGCCAAACGTCAGCTACATCACCCTGGCGGAAAAGCTCTTCCTGGTCTCCTACGCCCTCTGCGCGGCTCTCCTATGCGTCTCGGTCGCTGCCAAATCCATGCACGAACACGGGAACACCAACGTGCACAAGCAACTGGATCGCGTGGTCCTCTTCGCCTTTCCGATTGTGCTCCTCGGCACTGGATTCATGGCCGCCCCGGCTCGCCAGGTTACCGAAGACTCGGCGGTCTATGAGGACACCAGCCTTCGACCGGAATCGAGTCGCGCTGTTCTGCGGATCGGCACGGAAAGCCTGACCCGGCCCAGCGGCGGATTGATCAGCCGCGCCACTTCTTGGGGAACTACTCGTACGATCCCCGGCGAAGAACCCATCCCCGTCCTGGTCAGAGAAGTACCCGGCATCACTAACGGATCTCTCAAGTTCCTCGCCGATGGCAGCCTGGAGGTCACCTGGCGATTGCTTCCCGGCTTGAAATGGTCCGATGGAGAGCCTCTCACCTCCAAAGACCTCGATCTCGCCGTGAAAGCGGAAAACGATCCCCTGGTGCGAGAAACTCGTATGGTCGGCTCCGAAGAGTTCGTAGTGCACTACCACGATCGCGTGGCCGCTGCGCTCGAAGAAATCACCCCCATTCCCTCCCACTTCATGGCCGATGCTTTTGAACGAGGCGGCTACGACGAAATCCGGAAAGTGCGCGACACGGAGATCACCCCCACGGCCGGCGCCTACCGCATTACCGAGTTCATCAAGGATGAAAAGCTGGTGATGGAAGCCAATCCCTTCTTCGCGGGACGGGAGCCCTCCATCTCCCGCATCGAGATCTACTGCTTCAAGCCGGAGTCCGAACTGGTGGCCGCTTTTGAGCGCGGAGACATCGATATGATCGAGCCGAACGCCATTACTCCGGAGGCCGCCCAGAAGCTCGCCCGGAAGCTTCCCGAGACCGTCAATATCGCGCCCTCAGACCTGCTGCTCTTCCTTCATCCGGACCTCAATCATCCTCTGCTGGCTCAAACCGCCGTGCGCCGGGCCCTCCTCCAGGCCCTCGACCGTGATCGACTTCGAAACGAGATCTTCGGCGAAAGCGCGTCATCGGCTCCCGTTGCCCACGTCCCGGTTCCCGGCGACCTCCCGGAAGGCACCGTCCAGACCGTCTACAATCCTCAGCGGGCCAAGGCGGAATTGGAGCGCCTTGGGGCGGCCGGAGCCTCAATTCAACTCACGCACGGCAACACCAAATTCGATCGGGAAGTCGTTGCACGGCTTGTCCAGTACGCCGCTGAAGTAGGAATCACCCTCGTCCCCAAAGAGGAAGAGGACATCTCCCGAGCCTATCGCGATCCCAACCACGGCGGCCTGCTCATGAT
>JBHIXE010000241.1:0-415 GCA_041984905.1 Verrucomicrobiales bacterium
TCCAACTATGTGACCGTCCGCGGGGATTGCGGTGGCTTTGGCAGGGCCGATCTGCGGATCGAACTTGGCGAGCCGCTGGATCACGCCAGGCTCACGGGCAGGATCGGCAAAGACGAGGTCATGGTCGATCTCCCGGATGTTCGCGATCCCGCCCACTGGACCACCGTCACCGTGCAGTGCGTGGCGATCCTGTTCGATGCGGGTTGATGGGGTGAAAAGGCTAGAGAAGCGGTTGACCGCGAGAGGGTGGTATCTATTTTGCCCTCATGATATCTGGTGCGGGTTTCGAGACACTTGGGCCATCCCTTGAGCGACATGCAACGAGGTTCGGGTCTATTTTCCTCCTCTTGGGCTTCTTGCTCCTGGTTCTTCCGATCGCCTCCGGAGTGACCCCGGAGCAGGAGGAGGCGCTTCG
>JBHIXE010000241.1:425-8451 GCA_041984905.1 Verrucomicrobiales bacterium
GGATTCATCGATTGACCGGCAAGGAGTTGGTCGAGTTCATCGGCGCTGAGAAGGCCGCTCATGAAGCGGTCTACTCCTCCTTGAACAAGGTCTACTTCAGCGAGGTCAACGGATCCACGAAAGCGGAGTCCGATCAATTGAAGCTCTATCAGGGGCTCCGAGCTTTGGTGGAAGAGCGTGCCGCTCAGGAGTGGGAAGCGCTCGGCAAAGCCATGGGGGCTCAGGATCCCGAGGCAATCGCAAGAGGCCGGGACCAACTGAGTCGTCGTGCTGCAGAGATCCTCGATCAGATATCCGTCCAGGATCTCAGTCCCGCAATGATGGTGACGCCTGAGCAGTTTACCCGAATCAAAGAGGAAGTTCTGAAGATCCAACCAGGGCAGGCTGAAGATGGGGAATACATCCAGGAGATTGGGCAAAGGATGAAGGAACTCCGGGTCAAAGCCATGGCGACTGCCAAACCCATCAAGGATTTCGCCACTTCCTTCAAGGCAGCGGGCAGCGAGCTGGATCTCCTGCACCGGAACCTCCTGGCGGCTGCCATGGACCTGGGCGAACGCGCGTCAGACTACGAGACTGCGGATGTGCGGAAGCAATTCCTGATGGAGAAAGCAGCGCGGGCCAAGACTCCCGAAGAGGCGCAAGAGTGGCGGGAGAAAGCCGAGAGCGTGAACACAAGTCCTCCCGATTTCGACACCCTGACCCAGGTGTTTTATGAAGCCAAATGGACCCACTCCAAGATCATTGTGAACCTCAGAGTGGAAACCCAGAGGATCCTGGCGGACCCACCTCGCAACCTTTCTACCACGGAGGGAAAGGCGTTCCTGGAGGAGGCGATACTCCGGCTGGAGACCTTTCTGCAGGAGCTTCGGAAGGGAGAGCAACTTGTGGAAGATTGGGCCCACGATCTTCCGGTGTCTGCGGATGCGGCTTGAAGAACTCGTGGATGCAGGAGGCGGCATCACCGCTCACTCAACGCCTGAAACGCAAACAAATCCGCGTCCTGCAGTAGAAACTCCAGCCGCAGCTCGTGGCCTTCCAGGTCCTCAATCGAATGGTCGTTCCACTTCACGATATGATCCACGGCATCACCGGTGAAGGGCTCACAGGCTTCCCAGGTAAAGCCCGGGATTTCCTCTCGATCGGGCCCTAGCACTCGCACCTGGAGCTTGCCTTCAGAAGCGTTCGCGTTCAGCCGGAGCTTTCCTCCCGGCCATTTCAGCAGCCGGGTCGCCACCACGCCACCATGTTTGGGGCCGTGTAGAGAGACGAGTCCCTCCTTGCGCACCCTGGTAAGGCCGATACCCGCGGTGCGTTCGAGCGTATTGTGAGGGCCATCCCAGCCCGTGTAGTAGAACCACCATTCATCGCCCACTTCCACCCAGTAAGGACCGGCAAAGATCATCCCGTCATCCCAGGATCCTTCCGGTCCCGGAGGAATCAGGGGCGTGCGTTCCGGCAACCGCTCAAAGTGAAAGCCGTCCCGGCTCCAGATCATTTCCGGCTGGACGGTCTCCAGGTTGTAAAGCCAGAGACAACTCCAGTAAGCGCCATGGGCATATCGCGTCGGCAGGCCATAGTAGAAACGGTTCTCTTCTTTCATGTCCCGGGAATCCGGAACCAGGATTGTCTGCGGGCGGCCCGTCCACTCGTGCCAGAGATCGGGCGAGCTCAACCTCGCCACGCGCCGGCCCGCTCCGTCTTTGAGCCGGTCGTTGCCGTGTTCGTAGATATGCTTGGGTCGCAGGAAACAGACGTACTCTTCCCGCCGTGGGTCATAGACCACATTGTTGAAGGTATCGCTGCCGATATCGATGATGCGGGTGTTGCTCTCTGGATCCCAGTGAATCCCATCATTGGAACCGATGATGGAGATTCCGTTCTGCGCCTTCGTGGCTCCCGTGGTTCGGTAGAGCATGAGGTATTTCTGATCCGCTTCGTCGCCGGGTTTCACCTGCAGAATCTGGGGACTGCTGGCGCGATAACCCGTTGGCCCTTGCCACACCACATTGTTCTCCTTCGTGCCGCCAAACTCGATCAGGCCGAGGTTCGGTAAAGTCCACGCAATCCCATCTCGGGATTCCGCGTAGGCAATCGCATGGGAGAGCCGGACTTTCTGCCCCGCTTCCTCGACGGCATCGGCGGTGTCCGTGGTCTTTGTCCACTTGGCGTACCACATCCGGAAGAGCTGCGCCTCCTCATCGTAGACAGGGCACAGAAATCCGCCTTCGGGAATCACAGGGTTACTCTCGTACTTCACCGGCTGGTGGAACACCTTGACGACCCCGTCCTGGCCCCACTTCGCCGTCCAGTGATTGTCGATCGACCAGTTATCGAAGACGAACTGCGTCTCGTTCCCTATCTCCAGGGGCTCGCTCGGAATCGGATCAATGGGCTGGGCCTGGAGCGGGCCCGCTGCCCAAGCGAGAGCGACGACGTAGCAGAAGAGGGAGAGACGTGTCATCACCGGAACCACTCTGTTAGTCGATCACTTCCGCGGAATCGCCGCGATGGCCTGCTCGGCGGTCATCTCGCCGAGCGGTTTCTTGTCGTTGAAGGGACCATCCGCGCTGCCGGCGGGCCAATCCGCAGCGTCGGCATATTGACCGTCGTCCTTGTAGAGCTCCTTCAAGCGCGCCAGCTCCTTTTTGAGCGATTGGAAGAGGGGCGCGTTCGCCTTGGAATCGGCGGTGCTGAAGAGCAGGTTGTGCTGCTCGGTTGGGTCCGCCTCCAGGTCGAACATCTCATAGGCATCCTGCTTCCAGTAATAGATCAGCTTGTGCGTCTCCGTGCGCACGCCCATGTGAGCGCGGGTATTGTGATGGCCGGGATCGTGGTAGTAACGATAGTAGATCGACTTGCGCCAGTCTTCCGGCGTCTCGCCATGGAGCAGAGGCACCAGGGAACGGCCCTGCATGGAATCCGGGATCTCCAGTCCTGCCAGGTCCAGAAACGTCGGTGCCAGGTCGATGTTCGCCACGAACTGTTCCGGCACGGAACCCGCCGCGATGCCGGGGCCTTTGACCAGGAGCGGCACCCGCAAGCCGGGCTCATACATGAAGCGCTTGTCATAGAGCCCCATATCGCCCAGATACCAGCCGTTATCCGCGGAGTAGAACACCACCGTGTTCTCCGCCAGGCCCGTCTCTTCCAGGTAATCCAGCACCTTGCCCACGCCATCGTCCACCCCCTGCACGCAAGCCAGGTAATCGCGCATGTAGTGCTGATACTTCCAGCGCACCAGCTCCTCGCCCGTGAGCAGCTTGCCGTCCACCTCCAGTTCCATGGGCTTCTCCTGCAACCAGGCCCGGCGTTGGGGGCCTTCCAGATTGGCCGGCGGTTCCAGCTTCAGATCGCGACGGGTCAGGTCCCGGGCCACGGTCTGCTCATTCTCCGGCAAGGCCGTGGGCCGCGTTTCATAAGTATCCCAAAGCGTGTCCGGCTCGGGGATCTCCTTGTCCTTGAAGAGCGCTTGATTCTTCAGGTCCGGTTCCCAGGCGCGATGCGGTGCCTTTTGGTGCAGCATCAGGAAGAAAGGCTGATCCTCCGGCCGCGTCTTGAGCCACTCGATTCCCAGATCCGTCGTCACTTCCGAGCAATGCCCCTCGATCGTGAGCCGGCCGCCCTCCACCAGGTAAGCCGGATTCCAATAGGCACCCTGACCGGGCAACACAATCCAGCGATCGAACCCCGTCGGGTCGCTGCCCAGGTGCCACTTGCCGATGATCCCCGTGTGATACCCGGCCGCCTGCAGGTGCTTGGCCACGTGATCCCGCGAGCCATCGAAGCGATTGAACACCGGCACCCCGTTCAGGTGGGAATATTGCCCCGTGAGCAAGGTCGCCCGGCTCGGCGTGCAGATCGAGTTCGTGACAAAGGAATTCGCGAAGCGAGCCCCGCCCTCGGCCAGCCGGTCGATATGCGGCGTCCGGTTGACCTTCGAGCCATAAGCTGAGATGGCGTGCTGAGCGTGGTCATCGGAGAAGATGAAGATGATGTTCGGCCGTAGGGAATCGGCCTGAAGGGGCGTCGTCAGGCTGTAGAACAGGGCCAGGAGACCAAGGGCAGAGGGGCGCAACGTCATGATGGGGATGATTTTGAGCAGAAGAGTGGGGAGGTTTCGACAGCTTTTTCCGCTGGGGCGACGATTCTGGACGGAATAAAGCTGGGGGGCAGGATGCACGGGTCCCTCACATGATGTGTTTCGACTCCTTTTGGTTTGAGGTCGCTGGCCAGAGTTGGTTATCAAGGTGAGGTGTCCTGGGAAACAATGCAGTGCTCTCGGATCAGCTTGGTGATGAGAAGGGAGCGGGTAATGAAATGGTTATTGGTAGCAGGAGTGTTGCTCTGCAGCACCGGAAACGCCGAAGAACTGCCTAAGTTCGAACATTTTTACCGGCCATGGCTCCTCAAGCAGGCCGTCGATGGCCTTGTCGAAACCGCTATTGAGCAACATCAAGACGATCCTGCAAAGCCAGATATGGCGGTGATAGCCGTTGAAAAAGATATCTACCCTGCAAGAGCTTTGGTGGTTTATCTCAATTACAAGCTGGGGCTTCAGGCCTATTTGATCATTCCAGGAGAGGATAGCATTCAGTTTAAGAAGGTAGATATCGGGATGACCTTTGAGGAGCTTGTGAAGTTTATGGGTGATCTATCTGGAGTGGAGCAGGATCTCGAGAACTACCGAGGTGGATTCAACAAGCTGACTCATTTTTACTCTCTGGACAGGACGTCCAAACTCGGAGAGCTCTATTACCCGAACCAGAACCATGCGCATTTCACGCGATTGATGGATGAGCTCCTGTATCCGGATGAGTTGCAAACAGAGGTATCCGATCCGACGAACGATTTGGAGCAATGAATCAGAGATTGGCAATCGCTTTGGTATTATTGGTAGCCGTAGCTTGCGGTCGGAGATCAGCGGACGCAGATGGGGCTACCGAAACAGATGGGTATTTTAGTTCGGGAAGACTGCAAATTGAAATACTGGGGCCTCTGGAAGATGTCGCCGAAGTCGCCTCAGATACGCAATTTCGGATTCAGGTAATAAATGGCGGAAGCACTCCTGCCTCTGTATCGACTAACTTGTATAACGTAGGTGGGTTGGAGCTTCTGACCGATGTATTTTATCAATCCACATTTGGAGAGGAAGGAAGCTGGTGGGAGGCGAGCACCTTGGGCGACGCAAGCGGGACAATATTGAATCTTCAGCCTGGGGAAAGCCGGGAGTTCCGGATTTATGCTGGCCCGCTTGCGGAAAGTGCTGTTGCCGGTCTTCCAAAAAGACTGCGTATCAACGATTCCGTTTCGGACGAATTCAACGACTGGAAAATGGGGAGAAGAAAGGAATAGACATATGGAGTGCGGATTGGGTGTTCGCCACCCGATCAGCTTAGCGATAAGAAGGGTGCTGGTTATGAAATGGATTTGGATAACGGGGCTTCTCGTCTGCGGCATGTCAGAGGCCGAAGAACTGCCCGCTTTTGAAGAAGCCCACAAGTTGTGGCTTCTGCAGCAGGCGGTTGATGGATTTGTGGAAAAGGCAATCGAAGACAACCGATCTGACATAGCCAGGCCTGATATCGCTATTGTCTCAGTGCATGAGCATCATGCGCCGGGAAGAGTGGTGATCTGGTTTCCCTATGATGGAAACAAATTGCGTACCCATCAAATCATACCTGGGGCTGAAACCTTGAAGCTGGAGAAGGTTGATCTGGGGATGGCTTTCGCAGAAGTCGTCGCCTTTATCGACGAGCTTTCAAAGGTAGAGCAAGAGCCGGGAATATACAAAGGCGGCATTACAGGTCTGACGCTCTATTATTCGGTGGATATGATGCCAACCTACAAAAGAATCGATTTTCCAAAACAAGATAGCCTCATCTTGAGGAGGTTGACTGAGGGAATCCTGAACCCGGATAAGAGGTGAACAGAGAATCGAAGTTGGCCAGTTGGGTGGTTGCCTCATTCATAGCGGCGACTGTACTAACCGCCGTGACTCTGATTGGGGGATCCTGGCAAAGTGCTGAACCCAACGAGTCAGAGAACCCGCCAGACTACGTCACGGCAAGAATCAAAGACGCGAAGGACGAAAGGCACTTGGTTTTGAGCATCACGATAGCCGTCAATGCGTCTGTGAATATTGATGGTCCCGTTTCTGTAGCGGGTAACCTTCTGGAGGGAGGGGAGAAGGTTCTTTCTGCGAAATACACGAGCGTGGAAAAATGGGATGGGAGGAAGCGGACGGAGGTCGACTTTGGAAGGCTGAGCTTTGTGGAGCCGACTGACATCTTTGAAATCGACGCCGAATCTCAAGACTTCGGTCTTCTGGTAATGAATGGGTTCCGGGACTGCGACGCTCTGCGGATCGGGATTGAGCTGAGAATGGGGTCGCAGAAACTTGTGGAGTATGAAGAACTGGACCTAAAGCCGTTGACACGGAAGGAGCGGCCATGAGCCCGTGACTCGACAAAGGTAGTAAAGCGAATGAAGAAGCGACCAACCCCTCGGATCAGCACAAGGACGATGATGCTAACAGCCTGGATTGGGGCGTTTCTTGCCATCGCAGTAGTCGCCTTTCTCCTTGGCGGCAGGGGGCAGTTCATCTCCGCGACGGAAGCCCGTGCCAGGATCGCAGCACTTGAAGATTCCCCCGATTTCGAGCGCATGTTCTTCAGACGATTTCACGTGGATGAGGTGCTGGGAAGCAGGACCGAGAACAGGCTGCGCGATTGGCTTCACATCGATCAGCGCGAGAGACCCTGTGTGATCGAGGACTACCAATTTCGGGGACCGTCAGGACCGTTCACGGTTCAACTCTGGGACTGGGAGGGGAAGTCTGCCAAGATCAAGGTCTTCGGAGGGCCAGAGGCAGCCACCTCGAGCGGGCAGCTGCTTCGATCCACGTTTCCAGAGGCCGACTATGTGGGCAAGCCCTAGAATACCGCTCGCACTAATTCAACTCATGACTATCTACAACCAGATCGGGCACGGCTATGCGAAGACCCGGCTCGCGGATGACCGGATCACCGACCGCCTTGTCGAGTTGCTGAACCTACCTGCCCCGGCCACCATTCTCGATGTGGGCGCGGGAACGGGCAAGTATGCTCGCGCCTTGGCCGACCGGGGATATCGCCTCATTGCGCTGGAGCCTTCCGAAGTCATGCAGGCGCAGGGCGCGCCGCATGAGGGCGTGCAATGGATCGAGGCGGCCGCGGAAGACATCCCGTTGCCGGATCGATCCGTGGATGGGGTGGTCGTGGTGTTAGCGGTGCATCACTTTGAGGATCGGCCAGCCGCCTTTCGCGAGATGGCCCGCGTGGTGGGCGATGGGCCGATCGTCTTGTTCACCTTCGATCCCTCGGCCTTTGGCCAGATCTGGCTCTCGGAGTATTTCCCGCAGATGGGGCGGCGATTTCGCGGGCTCGCGGAGGATTTGCAGCACACCGCCGCCGAGCTGGAGCAAGCCACCTCGCGCCCGAGTCGCGTCGTCCCATTCCCGCTTCCTCCCGATCTCCAGGACCGGTTTGGCGCCAGCTATTGGGCGAACCCGGAAGCCTATCTGGATCCCGAGGTGCGCCAAGGCATCTCCGATTTCGCCCTCATGCCGCCCGCCGATATCGAGACCGGCCTTCAGCGCCTCGAAGCGGAGATTCAATCCGGCGAGTGGGATCGAAAGTATGGGTGCCTGAGAACGCAGAAGGCCTACGAGGCGGGCTATCGGTTTATTGTGTCGGAAGAAGTTGCGTAGTGAGCGGTGAGGATTGGGAAACTCCCAAGAAGCTAGGGGCTCGAACCGTCTTGTCAAGAATTCGTCCCGAAACTACTTGGAGCCATCTTCCTGGATCTCAATGATACCGGCGTTGTCGATGGTAATCTTGGCTAGGTGAGTCTTTCTCATCAGGACCTCTAAGTTCCAACTCCGCCAATGATAAATTCTGACTTCCAGAGCAATCAAAAGAGAACCATGTCGAAAAAAGTGCCCCGCTAAACACTTATACGGACAGTGCGGAACCGCGAGAGTGCT
>JBHIXE010000241.1:8461-8752 GCA_041984905.1 Verrucomicrobiales bacterium
CGATCAAGTCCCACAAGAACTGCCACACATGTTTGTAGCATAGCTGTTTTTCAGGCCAACAATTCTACATCAGACAGATAATTCGAATCATACAAAAGTTGATGTAATTATCGTAGAAATTTATTGGTGAATATGGATGCGAGCTTCTGAATTATCAGAGATTTTCTTCTGGACGACTCCAAAAAGATCTTGATACCCTGCCTGCGAATAAAGTTTGTATATATGAGTGAACCTATCAAAATCCGAAACGTAAGCGCGGAATCCACAACTCTTGAAGAACTTGAGAGCAAA
>JBHIXE010000242.1:0-8513 GCA_041984905.1 Verrucomicrobiales bacterium
TAGAGGCCTTCCCCACCAACCTCAAGGAGGCCGGCTACTTCGTGACCAATTACGCCAAGACGGATTACAACTTCTCGCCGGACGGCATCTACGATTACTGGAAGCAGGACTATGCGCCCTGGCGCCAGCGCAAGGATGCGGCGGAGCCCTTCTTCAGCTTCTTCGTCTTTGGCCGGACCCACGAGGGCCCCGCCAACTTCCAGGATCGCTATGAGAAAGCGGTCGAGACGCTTTCGCCGGAGAAGTTCACCGACCCCGATTCCGTGGAAGTGCCCGCCTACTTTCCCAACTCTCCCAAGATGCGAGAGCTCTGGGCCCGCTACTACGATCTCGCCGCCGCGCTCGATGACGAAGTGGGGCTGGTGATCGATGGGCTCAAGGAGGACGGGCTCTGGGACAACACGATCGTCTGGTTCTTCAGCGATCACGGCCACGGCCTGCCTCGACACAAGCGTTGGCTACTGGACTCTGGCTTGCGCGTGCCTTTCCTGGTGCGAATCCCAGAGAAGTATCAGCACCTCGCCGCGGGACTCGCGCCCGGATCCGAGACGGAGCGGCTCGTCAGCTTTGTTGATTTTGCACCCACCGTACTAAGCATGGCGGACGTGCCGATCCCTGAGCACATGCAGGGCGAAGCCTTCCTCGGCAACATCGTCGCGAAACCCCACCAGTTTATCTATGGAGCGCGAGATCGCGCTGACGACATGTTCGAGCTTTCCCGCGCCGTGCATGACGGCCAATATATCTACGTCCGCCATTACCTCCCGCACCTGCCCTACATCCAGGGAGGCAAGATCATGGGCGATCAGAAGGAGTCGATGGCCGAGCTGCGCCGTGCTCGCGATGCCGGAGAACTGGACGAGATCTCTTCCCTGATCTGGGCGAAGCACAAACCGATCGAGGAACTCTACGATCTTCAAGCCGACCCACGGGAGATCCACAACCTCGCCCAGGATCCCGCTCAGCAGGAGCGACTTAACTCGATGCGCGCCGAGCTGCGACGTTGGATCCTGGACCATCGCGATACCGGATTCCTGACCGAGCCCGAATACCATCGCCGTGCGGCGGAGGCCGGCAGCTCCATTCGCGAGATGGCGCTCGATCCCGAGCACTACGATTTGCCCGCCATCCTCACCGCCGCCGAAACGGTGGGCGATCCCAAGGCAGAACTACCATCGCTCGATTCTCCCGATCCGGGCGTCCGGTATTGGGCCATCATCGCAAGGATGAATCGCGAGTCCTCCTCTCCTGAGCGTGCGCTCCCCTTGCTCGAAGATCCCAATCCCAGTGTGGCCATCGCAGCAGCGGAGTGGCTCTGTAGTTTCCCGGAACACGTCGGCCCGGCCTTGCCCGTGCTGGAGCGCTACATCGGATCCGAAGACCGCTTCGTGGCCCTGTTAGCGGCCCGCTCCATGTTCCAAATTGGTGAGGCCGCCCAACCCGCCGTCGAGCGGATCGAAGCGGTCCGCAAGAGCCTCGAAGCTCCACCCGGAAGCCGCCGTCTTTATCGCGACTTCAACTATGCTTCGTTCGCCGGCTGGGCTTTGGAATCGGCGCTCATCAATTGTGGGGCAGCGACGGAGGCGGATTTCGAGTAGGAGCGTACGGCAATACTACGAGATTGCTCAGAGATGCGGAGGATAATGAAGTAGCGGAATCCGTAAGGATTTCGACCCAGGCCCTGCTTTAACGTCCCGTCAAACCATTCGAAATCCTCACGGATTCCGCTACGTTTCATTTCCTCCGCGCCCCTGCGCGAGACCTGTCCCCGCACCCAGCTCTGCGGCGAAAGACAAGAGACTGGGATCTTTGTGTAGAATATATATTAGACAGCCACGCATCACATCTAGCATAATTGCCTGCTACCATGCTAACCGGCATCAGCGCGCTACAGTCAACCAATTGGGAGCAATATCCCGGCAATGAAGAAACCCCTGCTCTGCTCCTATCTGTTCTGGCGCACGACAAGGGGCGCTGCGGCGATGCACTGTCCTGCCTGGATGACGGTCTTCGACTTCAGCTAGGGCCAAGGGCTTTGGCTGCGGGGCCCATCGCGCTTGTGCTGGTAGGTTTCCTTGGGGATGAGCGGATGGATCGCTTTCCGGGGCTCAGGCTTGGCGTCTTGAATTTGCTGGTGTCTGTCGCTGAAAAGCTGCGCATCCATCAATGCGATGATTGGGAGAAGATCCGTGAGGACGCCGCTTTCGATCCTGCGCCCTTCATTCGCGACGATTCCCCATTTATCGAAGATGCACGGGCCAGCCGGTCCTGCTGGGCACGATGCATTCTCGCCTGTGCCGAAGTTGCTCCACATCTGTTTCCAGCCATGGAGTCCCATCTCGATCATGGCAGTCCCGCGGTTCGCATTACCGCCAGCGCGGGGGCTGCTTTGCTCACCCTTCATCCAGAGCTGAACCCATCCCGCGAGGAAACCGCCGCTCGAATTCTGGATCTGATCCGCGTTCACCACGATCTCTACGAAGCGAGCTCGCACCTGGCAAATCTCTCCAAGATTGAGGCGGTGCCGCAGGAGTTCCTCGACCACCCTGCTGTGGCGATGCGAATCACGGCCGCACTCTCCCGCCAGTTCAATGATGACGAAAGGGCAACCACGATCCTCATTGATGCTCTGGAGCAATTCTCCAGCTACTTAGACAACTGGGATGTTTTTGCTCCCGCGGTGAGCCGACGCGCGATCGTTCAAGAGTTGGTGGAGCGAGTACAGGACTTCGACCGCTTGGTAAATGCGACTCTCGCTGTCTGTGAGGCCAGCTTTGCCGATCATCTCAACGACTGGCACTTCTTTCTGCCCACTGCATTCCCCCAAGGACTTCCCGAAGTCTTGAGCGACTCGCAACGCCAATTCCTCCAATCGCTGGTCCATCAAGACTTGGTGTGGGACGACAACAAAGTCGCTCAAAAGTGGATAACCGAAGCTGGCCTCCCCTATGATCGCGAGGCGTGTCGGCTTGCCTGTGCGTCTTGATCCCCTCTCAACTCTCTGCGTCTCCGCACCTCTGCGCGAGACTCAGCTCCGCACCTGCACCCAGCCCTGCTCGCGATGGCTCTGCAGGATCGCCTCACACAGCACGATTTCCCGGTGCCCGTCCGCAAAGGACGCGTAGGCATGCGTTCCTGATACCTCGCCCTTGGCAATGGAATCGTAGAACGCGCGAAAGCACATCTTGAAGGTGTCCGGGAAGCCCTCGTTGTGACCGCCGGGATAATCCGCGAAACCGGCCGCGGCGGACGATAACAGGCTGGGATCTTTGAGCAGCGTCTCGTTGGGGCGATCACGGTGACCGAGCCAGATCTGGTTGGGTGCCTCGCTATTCCAGGCGACGGCACTCTGGGATCCAGAGATCTCGTAACGCAGGCAGTTCTTCCGGCCGGCCGTGGTCTGAGAAACGAAGAGACAACCACGACCACCGTTCGCGAACTGCAGAAGGATCATCCCAAGGTCATCGGTGGTGACGGTGATGGGCTCCAACTCGTCTTCACTCGCGATCTTGCCGGAGAAAGTCTGGACCTCGCCCGTGGGACGTTTGCGAGTTGAATGCACGGTGTGAAGCTCCGCCATCACGGCGGTGATCTCCTGACCGGTGACGCTCTGCACGAGATCCAGCCAGTGGGTGCCGATATCCGCAACAGCACGCAGTTCGCCCCCTTCCTCAGCGAGCACGCGCCAGTTGTAGTCCGTGTCATAGAGCAGCCAATCCTGGACATAGCTGCCAAAGACGGAGAGCACTTCGCCCGCCTCGCCCGAGGTCACGCGTTGCCGCGCTTCCTGGTTCATGGGATAGAAGCGAATGTTGTAGTTCACGCCTGCCACAAGGTCGGTCTCCTGCGCCAGCTTCACGAGTTCCGCCGATTGCCGGGAATTCATCGCGAGCGGTTTCTCACAGAGCACATGCTTGCCTGCCTTGAGCGCATCGACGCATTGCTGGTAGTGCAGCCGGTTCGGCGTGGTGATGTGAACGGCGCCGACTTCGGAATCGGCCAGCAATTGTTGGTAATCCTCGTACGCCTTGGACAGTTCCAACTGCTCTGCCGCCCGGCGGGATTTCTCCGGCGAGGAACCGTGGATCCCGATGACTTCCACGCCACTAAGGCGCTTCAGGGCTTCGGCGTGAGTCGCGCCCATGAATCCGGTTCCGGTGATGGCAACTTTCATGAGATTTCTTGCAAAAACTTCCGGCCCTGGCCCGCTCCTTTCAGATTGCGAATGCGTTCCACGACTTTCATTTCGTAAATGGACGACACGTAGGTCTGCACGCCGTTATCCATGGCCATCGACTTAAACTCCGGATGACCTTTTTCCAAGCGATCTCCGTATTCGGCGTAGTAGCGGCGCGCGGCCTGGGAGCGAAGGAGGAGCGATTCGCTGGACCAGTTGACCTTGGCGACGCCCGCTTCCACCGCGGCGGCGAGTTGTTCGTTCGTCATGCCGGAGGACCCATGCAGCGCGATTCCGATCGGTCGTCCGGCAAGCTCGGAAGCCAGGCAATGGTGAACGCGCACGGCCTTGGGATCGAACTGCGCCATATCCCCAAGGCCATGCTGAGTTCCCACGCCGGGCGCCCATAGAGCGAGGTAACCGGGGAACGCCAACTCGACCGCGCCAAAAAGCGTTCGCGTTTCGCCTTCACTCGTGACGCCATCATCGACTCCTGCCTCCATCTCCAAGGTGGCGGGTAGCTCGTTTGTCTGGGCGAAGGCGCAGAGCTCCTTCATGAGATCCACGTTCTCCAGCGGACACAGATCGCTGGAATCCAGGGAAATGCTGGAAGCTCCGCTCCGCATCGCGTGCTGAAGAACGGCGCGCGTTTCCGGTCCCTTGATGTGGTCCGTGTGATAGACCACCGGCACCTCCGAAAACATCTCCGAGTTGGCCAGGAGACGCAGATCGGCCAGGTAGCGATCCAGCCCCAGGATGGCGTTGCCGCATCCGTAGCTGTGCCCTTTCAACTGCCAGAGGCTGGTCTCGATGATGATGGGTGCATCGCATTCCCGGGCGGCGAGCAGGCAATCCATCACGGCGGCCGGACTGTCCGCATTCGCCGCCAGAACGGCGTATTGGTTGGTGACCGCGTGCGTGTAAAGCTGGCGTGTCTGAGAGGGATTGAGGAACATGAACTAGAGCGCGATCTTGATGTGCTGAGTCTTGAGGTATTCGAAGATGGCCCGGCGGGAGAGTTCCAGACCGTAGCCGCTATCGCCCCACCCTTCGTACGGGCCATACGGTGTGTTCACGGAGCCGTGGTTGACGCACACCGTGCCAGCCTCCAGTCGTTCACTCGCCTGCAGCACGGTCTGGGTGTCGCTCGCGAACAGGTAGGAGACCAACCCCCAAGGCGTGTCGTTGGCTTGAGCAATGGCGTCGTCCAGATCGTCGAAAGCCACGATTGGCACGACGGGACCGAAGGTCTCCTCTCGCATGGTCAGCATGTCCGGCTTGGCTCCGGTGAGGATTGTGGGCAGGTAGTAGTGCCCCTTGGCAAACGCCTCGCCTTCTGGGGCCTTGCCGCCATAGACGAGTTCCGCGCCTTTCTCGATCGCATCCGCGACATGCCGCTCCACCTGAGCGCGAGCTTCCGCAGTTGCCATCGGACCGATGTCGACAGAACCATCCGTGACGCCATCGCCAATGGTTGTGGCTTCCGCGATCGTCTTCAGCTCGGCGACGAGTTCGTCATGGATCGTACGATGCGCATAGACTCGGCTGACGGTGCTGCAGGATTGACCGCAGTTCCGGAACCCTTTGTAGGCGATGATCTTGGCCGCAAGCTTCACGTCCGCATCCGCGCAGACGATCGCGGGACAATGCCCACCCAATTCCAGGGACACCTTCTTGAGCTGTGCGGCGCAGGATTCCAGGATGCGTTTGCCCACCGGCGTCGAGCCCGTCATCGCGACCTTCTTGACTTCTGGATGCGCCACGAGCGCCTGCCCAATCTCTGGACCGTCACCGGTCAACACATTGACGACACCTGCCGGGATTCCACCGTCCAGTAATGCCTGACAAAAGGCCACCGAACAAAGCGGCGTCACCGGTGAAGGCTTCACCACCACGGTGCACCCCGCCGCCAGCGCCGGGCCCAGTTTCCAACTGAGCAAGGCGACTGGATAATTCCAGGGCGTGATCGCGGCGCAGACGCCGACCGGTTTGTAGCTCACCCAGGATCGCATCCCGGGTTTCTCGGCGGGATTGGTATAGCCTTCCAGACGCACGCCTTCATCGGCGTAGTAGTCCATGAGATCACAGGACGAGGTCACCTCGCCCTTGGATTGAGCCAGGGGCTTGCCCTGTTCCAGAGCCATGGGTCGCCCAATCTCTTCGGCGCGATTCCGCGCTTCCTGGGTCGCCTTACGAATGATCTTCTGGCGATCCCAGGCCGTAAGGGCGGACCATTCCCGAAAGGCTTGACTGCAGCTCGATACGGCGAGTTCTACGTCGGCTTCCGTAGCATTCGCGGCGCGGCCGATGATCTCACCGGTCGCTGGCCAGGGAACTTCATAGGTCGCTCCACCACTCGCGGGCGTCGCTTTTCCGTCGACCAACAATTGGCTCTCGTGCATGGCTCGTAATCAGGCTTGGGGATCGATGCAGACTTTCAACGCCTCGCCGGATTCCATGAGAGGAAAGGCCTCGTTGATGCGGTCGAGAGGCAGCGTGTGAGTGATGATGCGATCCGCCGGGAATCGCCCGCTTTGGATCAGGGCTTGCGACGCCTGGAAGTCGCTCATCTTTTCCGAGTAGGAACCGGTCACAACAATCTCCTTGTAGTGCAGGTGATTGGTATTGAGCACCGCCGTAGGAGCCGACTTGGGAAGGCCGCCGAAGAACTCCACGCGCCCCCCCTTCCCCACGATCTCCAGCGCATCCGCCTGGGCGTGCGCATTGCTGCAGGCCACGATGACGACGCTAGGTCCCAGGCCATCCGTGAGTTCCTGCATCGCTTCCAGGTGACTCCCCTCTTTCGTCACCACAATGGTGTCGTCGATATCGAACCCCGCCGCCATCTTGAGGCGTTGTTCGGACACGTCCAGCATCCAGACCTTCTGCGCACCCTGGAGTCGAGAAACCACGGCATGCATCGTACCAATCGGCCCTGCGCCAATCACTGCCACGGTATCGTGCAATCCGATGTTGAGCCGGCCATGCGCATTGATCACGCAGCCCAGTGGTTCCGCAAGGCCCATCTGATCCGAGGGGATGTCGGACTCGACCTTGAAGAGATGCCCATTCCTCACCCCTTGAGCGGGAACCTTCATGTAGCGGGCATAGGCGCCATCATGGTGATAGGACATTGTCGTACGGGACATGCAGAGGTTCTGTCGCCCCATCTTGCAGTAGCGGCACTCGCCGCAGGGCAAGACGATATACATCACCACGCGATCGCCGACGCTGACATTGCCACTGCCGTTAGCCCGGGATTCCACGACGCGTCCGCAGAACTCATGGCCCAGGATACGCGGTGGGACGATCTTCTTGTCCCCGTGCCGATAGGTGCGCAGGTCCGTGCCGCACACCGCACAGGCGTCGATTTCGATCAGCACCTCGCCGTCCTCCAGCACCGGATCCGGGACCGTCTCGATGTCGATCTGTTCTTTGCCTTTATAGACTGCTGCTTTCATGACATCCAGTTTTGCCAGGATCCACCGTAAACCTTTTTGGTGATCTTCTTGGTCTTCGTCCAAAAGGCGACGCCGTCTTCGCCGGTGATATCGCCCATTCCAAAGCTGGAGTTGTTCCATCCCCCAAAGGAGAACGGCTCCCGAGGCACCGGAACCCCGATGTTGATCCCCACCATCCCCGCGTTGGACTGATCCTCGAAATAGCGCGCCGTTGCGGGATTCGTCGTGTAGATGGAGGCGGCGTTTCCATATGGATTGCACCGCTCGATCTCCAGCGCCTCATCGAAAGTCTTTACCCGAAGGATCGTCAACACGGGCCCAAAGATTTCGTCACAGGCACACTCATTGCTCTGAGCGACTCCATCGATGATTGTCGGTCCCACATAGAAACCTCCTTCCTTGCCCTCGACGACGGTATTGCGGCCATCCAGGACAATCTTCGCCCCAGCTTTCTCCGCGCGAGTGATGTAGCCTTCGATTCGTTCCTTGGCCTGTGCACTGATGACAGCGCCCATCATGGTCCCAGGCGTGACCTTCCGCATTCGGGATTCGATCTCCCTGAGAACATCTTCGCAATCCCCCACCGCCACTAGTACGCTAGCTGCCATACAACGCTGCCCCGCGCATCCCGTTGCTGAAGCCACCACATTCTGGGCGGTCATTGCCACATCGGCATCCGGCATCACGTAAAGGTGATTCTTGGCGCCGCCCAAAGCCAGCATCCGCTTTCCGTTGGCGACACCTCGTTGATAGACGGACCTTGCCACTGGAGTCGAACCCACGAACGCAACCGCACTGACCCACCGATTATCAAGGATCGCTTCAACCGTCTCCTGATCTCCCTGGAGGACGTTGTAGACCCCTCCCGGCAACCC
>JBHIXE010000242.1:8523-8746 GCA_041984905.1 Verrucomicrobiales bacterium
CGCGGCACCTTCTCCGATGGTTTGTGGATGAACACGTTTCCTACTGCGATTGCCAGAGGAAACATCCACATGGGCACCATGGCCGGAAAATTGAAGGGGGTGATACCCGCCACCACTCCTAACGGGTAGCGACGCGTGTAACAGTCCACGCCTTGGCTCACTTCCAGCAGGGATCCCTGGGCAATGGCTGGAAGTGCGGTGGCAAACTCCACCACCTCCAGTC
>JBHIXE010000243.1:0-5057 GCA_041984905.1 Verrucomicrobiales bacterium
TCCCAGGAGGCACGTAAAGCCTTAGTCTGCAATACCCGCCTGGATTTCCGTTGTGTGCGCACGATGATCCTGACAGATGCCGCGGATGAAATTCGGATTCCGGAGGCTGACGCGGCAGCCCTGGAAGTTCAATCCGGTGATGAACTACGGTTCATTGCCTCCTAACCTCACCCCATAGACTTTCTGATGAAACACGATGAAGCCCCCCACTTCATCCAGGGCGAATGGCGATCGTCCTCTGGCGACGAGTTCACCTCCCTGGATCCTGCCACTGGAGAAGTCATCTGGCGCGGCCCTGAGGCCACCGCCCGGGAAGTCGAGCAAGCGCTGCAGGCTGCCCGCAAAGCCTTACCGGATTGGTCGGATCATAGTGTCGAAGACAGGATCCGAATCCTGGAGGGCTTTGTCGATTACCTGGAGTCTAACAAGGAGACATTTGCCCGGCAGCTTTCGGAAGAAGTCGGCAAACCTTATTGGGAATCGCTCACGGAAGTGGGCGCCATGAAAGGAAAGATCCGCTTCAGCATCGACGCCTATCAGAAACGCCGGGAGCCGATCGTTGCAGAATCGAATGGCGTCACCTCCGCAACCCGGTTCAAACCTCACGGCGTCTGCGCGGTGCTGGGACCCTTCAATCTTCCCGGCCACCTACCCAATGCTCACATTGTTCCCGCCTTGATCGCGGGAAACACGATTGTGTTCAAGCCCAGCGAGAAGACGCCCTACTGCGGCCGCCTCCTCACAGAAGCCTGGGAAGCTGCGGGCTTGCCGGTGGGAGTCTTCAATATGGTGCAGGGCAAGCTGGAGGCCGGGAAAGCCCTGGTCGAATCGCCCAAGGTGGACGCGGTGTTCTTCACCGGTGGATTCGCGGGCGGCCTCGCCATCTCCAAGGCTTGCATCTCCAATCCCGGCAAGATCGTGGCGCTGGAGATGGGCGGCAACAATCCCCTCGTGGTCTGGGAACCCTGTGAGATCGATGCCGCGGTCTACCATACCCTCAACTCCGCCTTCGTCACTTCCGGGCAACGCTGCACCTGTGCTCGCCGGCTGATCCTTCCGGCCGGTGCCTTTGGCGACCGTTTCCTCGAGCGCCTTGTCGAGGTCAGCGGCAGGCTTCGGATCGGCCCTCACACGCTCTCCCCGGAGCCCTTCTATGGCCCGGTCATTTCCGCCGAGAGCGCCCTGCAACTGATCGCCGCTCAGGAAGACCTCATCGAAGCTGGAGCCGAATCGCTCCTCACGATGAACGCCTCAGGCAAAGCCCTGGTCAGTGCCGGCATCCTGGATGTCTCCCAGGTCAAAAACCGGAAGGATCAGGAGTTCTTTGGACCGCTGCTCCAAGTCATCCGTGTCCCGGATTTCGAGAGCGCCATTGAAGAAGCCAACCGGACTGCCTACGGCCTGAGCTCCGGATTGCTCTGTCAGGACCGGCAACGCTACGACGAGTATTTCCGGCATGCGCGGGCTGGCATCGTCAACTGGAACAAGCCCATCACCGGCGCGTCCGGGGCTCAACCCTTCGGCGGCGTGGGTCATAGTGGCAACCACCGCCCGAGCGGCTACTACGCTGCAGACTATTGCTCTTACCCCGTGGCGTCCACGGAATCGGAAACCCTGAGCCTTCCGGAGAAGCTCGCTCCAGGAATTGAATGGTGACGCCGATCGAACTCAATCTCGAAGGGCTTCCCGGTCCGACCCACAACTTCGCCGGCCTGGCCGTCGGCAACCTGGCGTCGGAGCAGAATCGCTTTGAAGTCTCCAGCCCGCGGCGCGCCGCGTTGCAGAGCCTGGAGAAGATGCGCACGCTCCACGATCTGGGAGCCTCCCTGGCGATTCTACCGCCTCATGAGCGCCCCGCCATCGGTGCCATGCGGGACCTGGGATTTCGGGGTAACGACATCGAGGTGCTGACTAAAGCCTACGCCGCAGTGCCCGATCTCTTTCGCTCCTGCTACAGTTCCTCGGCCATGTGGACCGCGAACGCCGCAACCGTGTCCCCGGCCGCTGACACCTCCGATCGAAGGGTTCACTTCACCCCCGCCAATCTCTCCAGTCAGTTTCATCGAGCCCTCGAGACCCCGTTCACGACCAAGCTTCTGCGATGCGTTTTCCCTGAGGGCCTGCATTTCGCTCATCACGATCCGCTCCTGGCCTGTGCCACGCTTCGGGATGAAGGCGCGGCGAATCATCTCCGGCTGATCGCAGGACCCGAGAAGCCCGGCGTGGAGATCTTTGTGTGGGGAGACGCCCCCAACGCCACTCGACCACAACGTTATCTGGCTCGCCAAACCCTGAAAGCTTCCCAGGCGATCGCCCGGCTCCATGGCCTGGGACTCAGCACGCTGTTCCTTCAGCAGAACCCGGAAGCGATCGATCAAGGCGTGTTTCACAATGACGTGATTGGTGTTAGTCACGGTCCTCTGCTCCTGACCCACAGCGAAGCCTTTGCCGACGGCCCCCGCGCCATCGGCCGGATTCGCGAAGCTTTCCCGGAACTGGAACTGATCGAGATCAGCAGCGCTCACCTCACCATCCCTGAGGCGGTGTCCACCTATCTGTTCAACAGCCAGATGCTGGATCTCCTGGATGGGACCTTCGCCATTGTCACGCCAGAAGACGTGGCCAAGCATCCGCGAGCCAAGGACTGCCTGGAGCGCATCCTCTCCACGAACAACCGGATCAGCAAGTGGATCTCCGTGCCTCTCAACCAGAGCATGAAGAACGGCGGTGGCCCGGCCTGCCTGCGCCTGCGCGTCGTGCTCTCCCCGGAAGCGCTGCTGTCCATGCACCAGGGAGTGCGTTTCACCTTAGAGCTCCAGGCCAAGATGGTGGCCTGGGTGGAGAAGCATTACCGGGAGGAACTCGCCATCGCGGACCTCGCCGATCCCCTTCTCCTGGAAGAATCCAAGGGGGCACTGGATGAACTGACCCAGATTCTGGAGTTGGGGTCGATCTACTCCTTTCAGGTGTAGAAAATCCGAAACTCGAAATCCGAAATCCGAAGGGCCGATTCTCCAAATTTGGATTGCGACTCCGCCTTCTCTTTCCTCGCGATGTTTGCCTCACCCCAACATCCTCACCGCTTCCTCCAACTCGGCTGAGTGGACGCGCATCATGACTGGTGAACTGCTACCCACGGCCAATACCTCCCCTTGAAGCCTCTCTCGGTGCCTCGCAGTTGGCTGCTCTTTGAATTTTCGTAGAGCCCATTGCAGCCCCGAACTGATACCTGGCCCATTGGCCTCATTCATTTCCATGAGCAATTGGGAAAATGCATATGCGGCTTCTTCGGCAGCCGACTTTTGCCCATAGGTCTCGCAAAACCAGTCTTCAATCTCTTCTCTCCTCCCTTCTAGAGCCCAAGACAAATCCTGAAGATCGGCTGACGACGGCCCTGAAGTCCCTGGCCTCCCAGACAAGTAATCCCCCCATTTTTCTGCATAGGGAATCAGGCAAGTCAGACCGTGTGGCACAACCGCTGGTTGAATCTTCATCTAGTCATTTCCTGGGATAATGGCGGGCTCTTGAAACCGCATCCTACCTACCAGTCCAAAAGGATCACCTCTAACTCCTCTATCCGATTGAAATGCGCATCACCTGTGGCCAGTTTCGTTCGCCCTTCCAAAGCGACCGCAGCGATCCAAGTGTCGTTCTCTGGAATGCGCTGTCCTTTTACATCCAACTGAAAGGAGATTTTTCCATAAGTGGCCGCAGTGATCGCATCAGGCATGATTACGGAATGTTGTCGAGAAGGAGGTCAACTTTGGAGCGTTCCCGTTCCGGATTGGCGGCTTTATGGATACCTTTCTCTAACTCTCCAACAGTGAATAGAGATGTGAAGAGAAGGCAATCCTGAGGTAAAGCGGCAGCAAGATTGAGCTTCCCTCGCAGGTGAGCAACCATCGGGCTGGTATCGAGCAGAATATGAGACGCCACTAGCTTCCCGGCTCAAACACTTCAGGCTGCAAAACAGCCTTTTCGAAGGCCTCTCCCTGTTCGTCTTCCATACATCCATACGAATTCGCCAGCGCTTGCCTCTGGCGTTCCGCAGCTTGCGGCACCAATTCGCTGACCAATCGTGCAACCTCAACGAGCTTCGAATTCGGAAGCTGATACAGGTCTCGGGTAATGGACTCGAGCAAAGTCATGAGTAACTCTAGATCATTCGCGATGCCATTACCAGTAGGATCCCTCCCACTCTGGTGTTTCTCCTTAACGCTTATCCGTGCTCTCGAAAATCTTATCCGCGGACTTAGCGATGAAGCCTTGGAACAGCTCTCCGTTTGGCAAGGGAAACCGCTGCGCAAATTCGTAGTAGCAGGACGGGACCATGGCGGTTCCATCCGTGAACTCCACCTCGACCTCGTTGGCCAGGGTTGAACCCTGCTCAAGATAGTCCTCGGGCGAGCCCTTGATCTCTCCACCGCTGTTGTTGAGGGGGAATCCCTTTTCCTTGAGGAAGGCCGCCAACTCCCGGATGTCGCTGAAGGTAGTCAGGGCATTCACATCAATAGTGAAGTGATTGGGCCGAAAGCCAAACGCTGCCATCCAGGCGGCATACTCGCTTTCGACGCGCAGCTTCTCATACTCCGCTTCGGATACCCGCCAGGGCCGGCCGCTGCAGAGAAAGTCCTCCCGCTCAGCATAATCCGCCGGCACCTGATCCAGCAGGTTCCGCACAATCGACAGGAGTTCGTCCGGCAACGATTGCAGGCGAAGTTCGCTGATGAAGATGCGAGGGAAAGCCGGGTTGTCGTGCTCGTAATGCCGGGCATCGAGTTGCTTGGCGGGGAACTCGTAGGTGTCCCCTTCGCGATAGCCGCCCTCCAGGAAGGTTTTGGCCAGCACGTCCACGTTGATGCGGGGATCGTTAAAGGTGCGGAAAGCGATGTGATCGTTGACGATCGTTTCACCGCGCTCCTTCAGCAGCGCCTCAATGCGGCGGGCGTCAGGATTCAGTTCGAGATAGTCTGACCAGAGCCGGTCAAACAGGCGCTCCAGTGATTTCATTAACCTCTACTATACCACAGAGCTTTCAGGATTCCCAGGCCTTCGCT
>JBHIXE010000243.1:5067-8623 GCA_041984905.1 Verrucomicrobiales bacterium
CCACCGGGCCAGCATCGACTCGGCTTCGCTCCGTTCCATTTGCGGCTCGAACCGGGCATCCACCGCCCATTTGGCGGCGATTTCTTCCAGCCCACTCCAGAAACCGACTGCCAATCCCGCAAAATAGGCCGCGCCCAGGGCGGTGGTTTCCGAGACCTGGGGTCGCACCACGGGCACGCCCAGGAGATCGGTCTGGATCTGCATGAGCAGCGCATTCATGGAAGCGCCGCCATCGACCCGCAGCTCTGCCACCTCGATGCCGGAATCCTTTTCCATGGCCAGCAGGACCTCCACCGTCTGAAAGGCGATGCCTTCCAGAGCTGCGCGAGCGATGTGTCCCTTGGACGAGCCACGAGTCAGGCCTACGATCGCGCCCCGGGCATAGGGATCCCAATGCGGTGCACCCAGGCCCGTGAAGGCAGGGACGAAGTAGACGCCGCCATTGTTCTCCACGGAAGCGGCCAGCCCTTCCACTTCCGAGGCATGGGAGATGATCCCGAGCTGATCCCGGAGCCATTGGATCGCGGCCCCCGTCACGAAGATGCTGCCTTCCAGGGCGTAGTTGACCTTGTCTTCCAGCTTCCAGGCCACGGAGGTCACGAGCTGATTCTCAGAAACCACCGGCTCTTCACCGGTATTCATGAGGACGAAACTGCCTGTGCCGTAGGTGTTCTTGGCCTGGCCGGGCTCGTGACAGGCCTGACCAAAGAGAGCGGCCTGCTGATCTCCGGCCATGCCCGCGATGGGAATCTCCGCGCCGAGTTGCTCCTTCACTGCCGTTCCCACGACTTCACTATTGGAGACGATCTCCGGAAGCAGCGACTTGGGCACGCCCAGGACCTCCAGCAGTTCGTCATCCCACTGCAGAGTGTGCAGATTGAAGAACAGAGTTCGGCAGGCATTGCTCACATCCGTGACGTGCTTGGCCCCGCCGGTGAGATTCCAGACCAGCCAGGAGTCCACGGTTCCGAACGCCAGTTCACCGGCCTCGGCGCGTTGACGGGCTCCTTCGACGTTGTCCAGGATCCACTTCACCTTGGTGCCGGAGAAGTAGGCATCAATGACGAGTCCCGCCTTCTCCCTTATCAGGTCCTCGTGTCCTTCTTCCCGCAACTGATCGCAGATGCCCGCGGTGCGCCGGTCCTGCCAGACGATCGCAGGATGAATCGGATCCCCGGTCTCGCGATCCCAGATGATGGTGGTTTCCCGCTGATTGGTGATCCCAATGGCCTCTACGCCCTCTGGGGAGGTCCCCGTTTTCTCCAAGACTTCGCGTGCCGTGGCGAGTTGAGAACTCCAGATCTCCTGGGGGTCATGCTCGACCCAACCTGGCCGGGGAAAGAACTGCTGAAACTCCTGCTGGGCCACGCCCACGACAGAGGAAGAAGCGTCAAAGAGAATGGCTCGCGAACTCGTGGTTCCCTGGTCCAGCGCTAGAATCAAACCCATTGAGCGAGATTCTCCTGACAGAGCCCCAGTGGCAAGTCAGTTCTGCCCGAGGATCCCTGCTTTGTGCGTGTCCCACCAGGAAGCGACGGACTGGGTATCCAGGAAGTCCTCGCCCGGATAGCCGGTAGTGCCGCGGAAAGAGGTGAAAGCCTGCTTCACGACATCCAAGTTCGGATCGTCCTGGATGGAATCATAGAGGGCCCGGGTGGCCGAGGGAGACGCAGAATCCGCCAGCAGGAAAGCGGCACGACGCCGGATTTCGGGTGGCTGACGCTTGTCTCGCAGGACTTGGATGATGGCCGTGTCCGGCAATTCAGACTCAGAAGTCTTGCCAGGAAATATGACCCGTGCGTCCAAGGGCGCCGGAGTGCCAGGACCGCCAATCGCGTAAATCAGGCGAATCCGTTTCAGGCTGGCGTGAACCGCATCGTAGGTGAGGTCAGCGGGATTCAAGATCTGAGACTGGCGCACCAGCTCATCCCAGGCGATGCGCTCCTTGCCATAAATCACGCGGTCTTCCAACTCAAGGATCTCCATCCGCGCGACGACATCGGTATCCACCTCAATCGAAGGATCCCATTCCGAGACTTCTGGGGCGTCTTTCTCTACCTGGAAGTGAGCTTGCGCTGCCTGGAAGAATTTCCCCGTCGGCTCCGGCATCACGTAGAGCGCAATTCCAATACATCCCAGGAGAATCAGCTGAGCCAGCATCCCCAGGAAAAAGGCCGCCACCCAGGAAACACCGCCACCCTCTCCGCCGGTGGCAGCTGCGGGATGGTGCCCGCGCGAGTCCTCTTGCGCAGGCTGGTAACCAGGTTGGGAATACGGCTGTTGATAGGGCTGCTGCGCCGGAGCGACGCCCGGGTTCTGCTCGAATGCCGGAGGCAACTCGACAACAAAGTCGTCCTCATCATCATACTGAGGTTGCCCGTAGTCGCCATACGAAGGATCCGGTGGCTCTGGGGAATGTCGATAATCTCTGGCCATCGAATTCTGGGACGTATTTCAGCGGTGGAATCATCAAGTTGGGCGTCAATTCGGCCCCTTCCTGATCAATCCCCGAAGTAGCTGGGTTGGTTACCGGGCTTCCATTTGATGTTGCACCCGGAACTGGGCCGCATGCGGATACTGTCCGCGCTACCCGTCTTTAACGTAGCCTCCAATGCGGACCGAAGGCAAGCCCCCGTGATGGGAGCGGCGTTTCCAGGCCGGGAGTTGTCGTATTGACCGGCATAAGTCAATTCCAGCGAACTGTTGAAGACGTAGAAGTCTGGCGTGCAAGCCGCGGAGAAGGTCTTGGCGACTTCCTGGGTCTCATCGAAGAGATAGGGAAAGTTCCATCCGTTCTCCTTGGCGAACGCCGGCATCTTGTCCGGAGCATCGTCAGGATAGTTATCCACGTCATTCGCATTGATCGCCACAAAGGCGACGTTCCGCCTGGCATATTCATCTGCCAGATTCCCCAGGTCAGGCGCCAGAGACACCACGTAAGGGCAATGGTTGCAGGCGAAAATAATTACGACTGCGTCCATCCCTTTACTCAAGCTCTTCAACGAGTGCTTTTCCCCCGTTCCTCCTACCGGCAACTCAAAGTCAGGTGCGTGAGCGCCGCGCTTCAGTTCAAAAGTTGATTTAACTTCGCCCATGATATTTCGCGAGACTATCCCCTCTACCAAGCTCAACGCGGCCGAATTTCAAGTCCAATTCGGCCTGTGAGACGATGGAACTGGCGTCAACATCAGCATTTTTCCCGGATACCTGGATTCTTAAGGGTGACAGGCTTCAACCTGAACCACCCCTCCCTGAAGCCGAAACCTGGATGTCAGGCAGCCACTTCGCTCAAGCTGACCTGCAACAGGCGCAGAAGACGCTCCGTGGTGTAAGGCTTGGGCAGGATCCCTTGAAATCCCCGCTGCTTGGCGGCCTGAGTGGCGCCGGCGGCAGCAGATTCTTCGAAGTACCCGCTGGTAGCGATGACGTGAGCGTGAGGATCCAGCTTGAGGAGACGATCCAGGGTCTCCATGCCACTGATTCCCCCGGGCAAGGTCAGGTCCAGCAGGACGATATCCATGGTAGCGTTCTCCTGAAGAGACTTGCTATAAGCCTC
>JBHIXE010000244.1:0-8607 GCA_041984905.1 Verrucomicrobiales bacterium
GGAGCGGTTCGTCCGGATTCAACGGCTCATCGCCGGCCAGTCCGCCGGGCAACTCCAGAACTCTCTTCCCGAGTGGAACGCGATACTGCTCAGTCAGTACGATCTCCCTCTGATTGGAGACCGCCAGGACAGCGACGTGCCCCTTGGCGTCCGTGCGAGAGACATACTCTCCACGATACGTCTCGTGCTTACCAAGGACGTAGGACTTCCCTTCGCCAATGACTCGATCCGGCTTCGCCATGGATGGTCTCAGGCGTAGACCCCATCTCTGACCTCCGTGACCGCCCTTCTGGGTCGGCGGCGGACAAAGAGCCGATCCATGGCCAGCGCGCCACCTCCGTGCAGGACAAAGAACAGGCTCACCACCAGGTAGATCGCCAGAGTCTGCGTATGCATGCTGGTCGACACAATGTGGTCGATCCCCATGTTCAGAGTCGCCACCAATCCGATGAAGATCGCTGCGCCACTGAAGCGGGTCAGGAATCCCAGAGCCAGGAGAACTGGGCTGAAGAAATAGCTGATGGCCGTGAGAATCGCGAAGGTGAGCGCGACCGGAAAGGCATAGCTCTGCAGCATGTGATCCAGCATCGGCCAGGTTCCGCCCTCCCAAATATAATTCCAAGCCTGCGTCACTTGAGTGGCGCCCTGATAGTAGATCAGAGCGGCCCCAGTCAGGATTCTCAGTAGAAAGATACCTATATTGGACGGCGCCCAGATCGCGCCATATTGGGTTGCCATGCTGCTTTTTTCGGTGGGGATTTTACGATAGATCATCAAATCACAAGCCGCGGTTCGAGGCAATGCAAAACCCCCGATCCGCAGCTAGTTCATTGCGATGTTTGAAAGGCTTCCTTCTTGGATTTCCGCCAGCTTGTTCAACGCCGCAGCCAGTTCTTCCGGGCCGCCGTTTTCGCCGACTTCTTTCAGTTCACAAAGCTTCTGATACACCTGGTGACGGAACTCGGTCAGCATCGCTTTCGCGGCTTCCAGTTCCTCGGCGCGTTTGGCGTCTACGTCCGTTTCTTCCGCCGCTTTCGCTTCCAGCTGATCGATCACTGCGTTGCAGTAAGACGCAACTTCTCCCAATCTTTGCGTGACCTGACGCGCTGACACCCGATTGGGCTCGCGCTGGGCCTTGATTCGCTGAATCGCGTCGACGATCTTTTCCAGAAGTACATCGGACTCCTGATTGTCGCCTTGTTCACACGCGGGCAGCGCCATCTGAAGCAGAGAGATACGGTCTTCATCCCGGCGAGAGTTCGCCGGATTGGTGCCGATCATTCCCACAGAGGGGCAGAAGCATTGGGCTTGGGCTAAGGATGACATAAGGTTTGAGGGGGTTGAATTATGGTAATTATAAATTTCACACCTTCCACAGTCAACGGCTTCACCCCTTTTTTTCCCCGTTTCCGCCCCGTTACCCCGCTCAAGAATTTGCCTCATCGGGCGCGAATCATTCGTGATTCTCAGAATCAGGCATGAGTGTTTGCTATGAGAGGTTCGGCAGCCTACATTGTTCCTTCCTCACCCGTAAAAACCGATGTCAACCACCACTCCTGCTCTCAGCTTGCGCGACGAAATTCTGGACCTGAAACGCGAGCGCAACGCGATCATCCTTGCTCACAACTACCAGGTCCCGGAGATCCAGGATATTGCCGACTTTGTGGGCGACTCCCTGGGCCTGTCCTTCAAGGCACGGGACACGGATGCGGATGTGATCGCCTTTTGCGGGGTGCACTTCATGGCCGAGACCGCCAAGATCATCAATCCGGACAAGACCGTAGTCCTGCCGGACAAAGACGCGGGCTGCTCTCTGGAGCAAAGCTGCCCGGGTCCAGAGCTGGCGAAGTTTCTCGAGGAGAACGCCGACAAGAACTACTACGTCATCACCTACATCAACAGCAGCGCGGAAGTGAAGGCGCTGAGTGATGTGATCTGCACCAGCGGCAACGTGCTCCAGATCGTGGAACAGGTACCCAAGGACCGGAACATCCTCTTTGCTCCGGACGAAAACCTGGGGAGCTGGGTGATCGAACAGACCGGCCGGAAGATGGACCTGTGGCAAGGCGCCTGCTACGTGCACGTGGAGTTCACCCGGGACAGCATCAACAAGATCAAAGAAGAATTCCCGGACGCCAAGGTGGTGGCACACCCGGAATGCACCATGGCCGTACGGCTGCTGGCGGATGAAGTCTGCTCCACAGAAAAGATGGTTCACTACTGCCGGGATACCGATGTGGAGAACTTCATCGTGGTGACCGAGTCTGGAATGTTACACCGGCTCAAGAAGGAATGCCCCGGCAAGAACTTCATCCCCGGCCCCACGGACAACTGCCGTTGCGCGGATTGCCGCTACATGAAGATGAACACCATGGAGAAACTCCGGAATTGCCTGGCCAATCTCTCTCCTCAGGTGGAGTTGCCGGAAGACCTCAGAGCCAGGGCGGAAGCCCCGATTCTGCGCATGCTGAAGTGGAGCAAATAGCGCCTCCAGGCGGAATGAAATCTAGCCTCATGCCAACCTCACACTTGGCATGAGGGCCCTTCCGGGCTTAGGAAGTGTGCATGTCACTTCGCCCCCTCCCCTTGGGACTCTGCGTCCTGATGGCTTCTCTGTCCCTGTCAACCGCGGCCATGCCGATCCGCGATGACGCCTTTGGCGCCATTCGTGGCCTCCAGGCTGAAACCCCGCCAGCGCCCGCTTTCCAAGGCAAGTTCGAGCCCCGCCCCGGTGAAACGCTGGTGTTCATTGGCGGCACCAATGTGGTCGATCAGCAGTTCGACAATCACTTCGAAGCGCTGGCGACCCTGGCTTGGGCCAATCAGGATCTCAAGTTCCGCAATATCGCCTGGCAAGCAGACACCGCCTACCGTCAGCAGCGCCCTTTATTCTTCTACGATGACGAGAACTCGGACGAGCGACCGGGCAGCACTCCCGACCAGCGGAAGAAGATTACCGCCGGCACCGTTTTTGTTCGCTTTGGCAAGATGGAGTCTTTGGATGGCGCCGCAGCTCTGCCTGCGTTCCGGGATGCCTATGGCAAGTTTCTCGACCAATTGAAAACCGTCACGGAAAGAGTCGTTGTGGTCACTCCCACTCCCTTCTTCCCCACCGGCCCAGCGCAATCTCTTGCGGACAACCGCAATGAAGTGCTGGCGCAGTATGCCGCCGCCAGCCGTGAACTGGCTTCCGAACGCGGGTTTCTTCTGGTGGATCTCTTCCGTGCAGTCCCTCAGGAAGCTGGGCTCTCCACCAATGGAGTGCATCTCAGTGAAGTGGGTCAGGTCGCCGTGGCCGAAGCGATGATCACCCAACTCGGAGGCGAGATTCCACAGTCCAAGCCAGCAAAGACGGACGCGCTCCGCGGCTCTATTGCCCGGAAGAACAATCTCTGGTTTCAATACTACCGCCCCACCAACTGGGCCTTTCTCTACGGCGACCGGCAGTGGGTGCCCAGCAGCCGGGATCACATCGATGGAGAGAAACGCTGGTTCCCTTTTGAGGTGGAGCAGGCCCTCACCATGATGGGCGATGCCGAAACCCAGATTCACCAGCAAGCGAAAGCGATCCAGCCCTGAACCGCGCCCAGCTCATGAAATCCTCATATACCCTTTTCCTTGTGGCCGCCTGCCTCGCCCTCCCTTCCCTGGTTGAGGCGGTTTCCGTGGCGGAACGCGCTGAAGATCCCTCCGTCAAAGCCGAGCAGGAGTCCTTCACCTTGCCGGAAGGCTACCAGGTGGAGCTCTTCGCCGCTGAAGATCTCGGGATCGCCAATCCCATTGCGATTCGGTGGGACGCCAAAGGACGTCTCTGGGTGCTCACAACCCTGACCTATGCCCAGTTGGAGCCCGGCCAGAAGCCCAACGATTTGCTCCTGATTCTGGAAGACAAAGACGGCGACGGGAAAGCGGAGACCAGCAGCATTTGGGCGGACGGACTGAACATGCCCACTGGCTTCGCGCTTGGCCACGGTGGCGTCTACCTCAGTGAAGGCACGGACCTCATTTTCCTGAAGGACACGGACGGCGATGGCAAGGCCGACCAGCGGAAGGTCGTGCTCTCCGGCTTTGGAACGGGGGATACCCACCAGAACATCAACTCCCTGAGCTGGGGTCCCGCCGGGGATCTCTGGTTCAGCCAGGGCTTGCACAACATGAGCCGGGTCGAGACTCCCTGGGGCATCGTGCGCGGGGAAGAAGCCGGCTTCTACCGGCTCCGAGTCAAGGAACTGCGCCTGGAGCCTTTCTGCATGCACTCGATGGCCTCCCAGAATCCCTGGGGTATCGCCTTCGGCCGCTGGGGCGAGCTCTTTGTGAAGAGCAACAACCGGGAACTCGGCTACATCACCCCCGGCCTGGTCCCGACGGATCACTTTCAGAACATCATGAACCTGGCGACGGTCGCGGTCACTCCCGGCAAGAGCATGGGCTGTGAGCTAGTCGAGTCCAGCTATCTGCCCGCCTTGAAGGACCATGTCCTCATTGCCGGCTATTACTCCAATCGCGTGACCGCCTTCCCCTTGAAAGAGGATGGTTCCGGTTACGCGGAAACGGAAGGGATCGAACTCCTTCTCTCCTCCCACAGCAGTTTTCGCCCCGTCGAAGTGAAGGTGGGTCCGGACGGCGCCATCTATGTGGCGGACTGGTTCAATCCCATCATCGGCCACTATCAGGCTTCATTGCGTCATCCAGATCGCGACAAGAGCCATGGCCGGATCTGGCGCATTGTCCGCGAAGACAATGACCTCTTACCCGTGCAGGATCTGACGGCGCTCTCTACGGAGCAATTGTTCGAGCAACTTGCATCGCCGGAACGTTGGAACCGCTATCACGCCAAGCGCATCCTGTCCGATCTGGAGTCGGCGCCAGAAGGACTCATGGAAGCGCTGAGGAAGGCTACGGATCCCCATCACATCTACGAATTGGCCGGAGTCATTGAAGCTCACCAGATGGTCACTCCAGAAGTCATCACCACCTGCCAGACTTCGGAAGAACCCAAGCTCCGAGCTTACGGGGCCCGGATGGTTGGCCGTTGGCAAGGCTCCATCGAGATGCTGGCCAAGGCCATTGACGACGAGGATGCCCGGGTTCGCCTGGAAGCCGTCATTGCCGCCTCTCACCTGGGCCAGGCTGAAGCCATGCGGATCGCGCTTCACGCCCTCGACAAACCTACTGACCACTTCATCCTCTGTTCCCTGGAACAATGCGTCCATGCGCTTTCCGATGCGTGGTTGCCCGCCCTGCAATCCAAACAGCTGACGCTGGATTCACCGACGCATCTCACCTTCGCTTTAGGAGCGATTGGCGGGGAGGAATCCGCCAAGCTTCTTGATGAGTTGCTGGCGCAGGCGAAGCCAGAAGAGGAGCGCCAACTCTTGCTGCTTCTCACCGAAGTGGGTCCGCCGAGTGGAATCGAGCGCGCCTTGAAGGCGCTTCCCGGGGATTTGGAACTTCTCCAAAAGCTCCATGCCAACTGGCCCGTGCGGCGAGTCCGGCCTTCCGGCGACCTTTCGGCTCTGCTCAACCCGGCCCTCCAATCGGACGATGAACAGATCCGGAAGATGGCCATCCTTCTCGCGGGCAACTGGCGCGTTCAACCCTTGGGCACTCCGATCAAGGAATGGGCCACGACGGCGTCGACCAGTCCGGAATTACGTCAGGCGGCCATCGCGGCCTTTGCAGAGATCCGAGGTCCGAAGGCCATCGAACAGCTCGCACCCATCGCGACCTCAGATGAGAGCCGGGAGATCCAAAAGTCTGCGGTCAATGCGATCGCCAGCCTGAATTTGAAGAAGGCCGCCCCCTACAGCGCCGATATGCTGACTAGTACGGGATCCGTCGACGAGGCATCCTTTCTCCTGGAGCCTTATCTGAACCGGACGGATGGAGTCGAGCCACTGGCCGCGGCGCTGGAGTCCCGGGAGTTGAGCAAAGAGGGAGCCTCTCATATTTCTCAAGCCCTGACCAAGGCGGGCCGGAGCGAAGCCTTGCTGACCCCCATCCTCAATCGTACACTTGGTATCGCGGACGGTGCCCTTGCCTATAGCTCAGAATTTGTCGCCAAACTTGCTGAGGAAGTCCAGGCACATGGAGACGCCGCCAAGGGCAAGGAGGTCTATCAGTCCCCTCTGCTGGGATGCGTGGCCTGCCATGCCATTGGAGGTCAGGGCGGAATTCTGGGGCCAGATCTCAGCACGGTGGGCTCCGGATTGCCTCTGGACCTGATTGTCGAATCGGTGCTCTGGCCTGAACGCCAGCTCAAAGAAGGTTACTTCTCCCTCAATGTCACCACCAAGGATGGCAAGCTCTACAATGGCTACCGGGAAAAGGAGAACGCCGACACTCTCTGGATGCGCGATATCGCCAGCCAACAGGTCGTTCCGATTCCCCTCAGCCAGATCAAGGAACGCAAGGACGTGGGAACCCTCATGCCAGCGGGACTGACGGCAAGCCTGTCCCGCGAACAGCTGCGCGACCTCATTCGGTTCCTCTGGGAACAGCGAGGCTAAGAGCCGTCCTCTATTCGGTCACACCAGACTTATCAGGGTTATCACAATTTCCTCCAGAGAAATCGGTCCTTGGGCGTCGGGCTGATAGGCCGATATTAAAGCTTGTCCCTTGACCCTGAGGCTGGCTTCCTCGACGTTCGAGAGACTTCGTGACGAGACTGCCACAGGGCGACTCTTGAAGGGTAGTTAGGAGATGTTAATTGTGCGAATGGTCACAAGGACTCTATGAAGGTGACTTTTGTTACGGACACCTATGCTCCTCAGGCAAATGGTGTCGCCAGAACCCTGGAGCGGCTGGTTCAAGGATTGCGTGAACGAGGCCACTCGATCGATGTGATCCGTCCCGCCGTCTTGGGAACGGATGAAGCCGGTCTTGAAGTTCCTTCGGTTCCTCTCCCCGGCTACGATGGACTCCACGTGGGGTTTTCGACCCGATTCCCTATCCTCTCCCGCTGGAATAAAGAGCGTCCGGATGTGGTCTACGTGGCCACCGAAACGCCCTTAGGAATCGCGGCGATCAATGCGGCGCGCTCCCTCAAGATCCCCGTGGTGTCTGGGTTCCACACCAACTTTCAGCAGTATCTGGCTTACTACCGGCTCTCCGGCTTTGAGCCCATCGCCACATTTTACCTGAGGACGGTGCACAATCTCTCCCTGCGCACGTATGTACCTTGCGAGGACGTGCGCCAGGCGCTGCGCCAGGAAGGCTTCGACAACCTCGAGTTGCTTCCGAAAGGCGTCGACACCGAGTTCTTTTCTCCTGAGAAGCGCGATACCAGACTGCGGGAGAGTTGGGGCGCCCGCGATGAGAGTCCCGTCGGAATTTACGTGGGCCGTATGGCGGCGGAAAAAAACCTCGAGTTGGTCGCCCAGGCGTTCGCCCAAATGGCGAAGAACAATCCGCAATTTCGGGGGGTTTTTGTGGGTGATGGCCCCAAACGAGAGGAGTTGCAGGAGGAATATCCGGATTTCATCTATGCCGGCGCCAAGTTTGGCGAAGACCTCGCGCGTCACTACGCTTCCGCGGATGTCTTTGTTTTTGCCAGCGTGACCGAGACCTTTGGCAACGTCATTCTCGAAGCGCTGGCCAGTGGTCTCGTGACTGTGGCCTACAATTATGTAGCCGCCCGGGAACACATCGAGCACGGGGTCAATGGATTCACCGCCCCGTTTGAAGATGGAGACAAGTTTCTCGAGTGCTGTCTCCACGCGCTCGATACCCGTCATTGGGAGGACATGCGTCAGGCCGCCCGCTCTACCGCAGTGGGCGTGAGTTGGGACCGGGTCATCGATGACTTTCAGCAGAGCCTTCAGGATCTGGTCAAAAATTACGCGGAGAGCTCTGGTGATCTGCTCCCGTTAAGCTGAGTTCCCAGGAGAGTTAGCTATGAGAACGCCCGTCCACTATGAGACCGTTATCATCTCGGACGTGCACTTGGGAACCCCGGATTGCCGCGCTTCAGAGGCGGCCGATTTCCTGGCCAGCATCACCTGCAACCTGCTCATTCTCAACGGCGATATCATCGACCAGTGGTACCTCTCCAAAGGCGGCTCCTGGAGAGACTCGCACACCCAGTTTCTCCATCGGGTGCTGGAGAAGATGGAAAAGCAGGACGTGCCGGTGATCTATATCCGGGGAAACCATGACAATGTGCTCGACCGGCTCCTGCCACTGCGGCTGCCCAATCTCACGTTCATGGAACGCTATTTCCACGAAACCCCTCGTGGCCGCTATCTGGTGATTCATGGAGACGGTTTCGATCTCCGGTCCACCAACTCGAAGGCCCTGACCATATTCGGCGCAGTCTTCTATGAGGTTCTCGTCCGGATCAGCCGGATCAATAACAAATGGCGGCGCTGGAGGAAGAAGCCTCACTTCTCCCTCGGAGCATGGCTCAAAGAAAAGCTCAAGCATTCCACCAGCTTTCTCGGGAACTACGAAGCCGAGGTCGAAAGGCTGGCGCGGGCGGCAAACTGTGATGGCATCATCTGTGGCCACATCCATTATCCTGTCGACAAAGATCTGGATGGAATTCACTACTTGAATTCTGGCGACTGGGTGGAATCGATGACGGCGGTGGTCGAGACCCTCTCTGGG
>JBHIXE010000245.1:0-8585 GCA_041984905.1 Verrucomicrobiales bacterium
CGGATTTCGGATTTCGGATTTCGGATTTCGGATTTCGGATTTCGGATTTCGGATTCAAAACAACCCCGGTTGCATCAACGACAGAAAATCCAGCTTGTGCCGGGGTTGACCCTCCACGGCCATGTCCACGAGGGCTTCTCCGAGGGCTGCCGTAAATTTGAAGCCATGCCCGGAGAGGCCTGCGGCAAACGTCACCTGAGATGCTTCTGGATACCAATCCACCACAAAGTTCCCAGTCTTGGTCATGGTATAGTAGCAAACCTCGTGACGGGTGCGTTCCGCCGAGACTCTTGGAAGATGCTCCTTCTTGAACTCGCGGATGCGGGCATCGTCTTCCGCCTCCGGTTGGCGGTCGTCTTTGAGCGGATCGGAAATCTCTGTCCCACGAGTGTGCTCTGAGACCTTCAACCCATGGGGATGGATCGATGGGAACCCGTAGAAATAACCTTCCTGGCTCTCCATAAAGAAACAGGGGAAGCCGTTGGATTCCTGGTAACAGGGCGCTCCAGGCGCGAACCAATGCAGGTGCTTGCGGAGAATCTGGAGCGGGATGTCTAAGTCCGTCAGCATGGAATTGGCCCAGGGGCCTGCTGCAATAATCAGGCGATCGGCTTCATACCGGGCCTTCTCCGTTTCCACCACCACTCCAGTGGATGTGGGGGTCCATTTCGTCACGGTCTCCCCGTGGATGCACTCCGCTCCCAAGCGCTGGGCCTGGTTCAGATGAACCTGGACACACTTCTCCACCAGGAGATAGCCCGCATTCTCTTCGAAGTAGGTGGCGTAGTTGCCGGGAATGGAGAGGCCCGGAAAAATCTCCTCGGCGTGGCCGGGAGTCAGGGATCTCAACAAGAGACCGTGTTTCTCGGCGCTACCGGTAACCCCCGTAATAATGGCACTGTCCGGGGTAGCCGCGTAGAGGAGGCCGACCTTGTGAAACAGGTACGAGTCCTCCAGGTCTCCCAATTCTTGCCAGAGTTCATAGGAGCGTTTCAGTAGCGGCACATAGTCGGGATGCTCAAAGTAGGACATCCGGATGATGCGGGACTCGCCATGGGAGCTTCCCTGGCTGTGAACGGGGGGGAATCGGTCGATCCCTAGAACCTTCAGGTTGCGTTTGGCCGCGTGGAAGAGCGCGGCGCTACCGACTCCGCCGGTTCCGATGACAATCAGGTCGTAATGAGGCACTAGCGAGAGATGGAGTAAGGGGCTTAGAGTGAAGGAAGAGCATTGTATTTACCCACAATTATGGATTTTAGTCAAATTTACAAGACGTATGCGCGAGCGAGTTTTGTTCGGATGACAGAGTAAAAATGGACTCCCGGCATCTTTGGACGGTCTCGACCTTAAGGATGGAGTTCTGCTGGAGCTGAAATCACTCCCTTCAGTCCATTTTAAGGTGCAAAGGTTACGTATTGCCGGGAGGGAACGGTTACTTGGAATTTGGGTTTTCCTTGGAGTCACCCCATTTCGCCCAGCGATCCCGCTCATGGCGGGTGCGAGCTTCATCCTGGTAGACACCGGGATTCGCCGGTTCGTGAGACGCCTTCGCAAAGGCCTGCATCGCGGCCAGTCGATCGGGATGATCGGCGGCTACGTTCGTGGTTTCGCTGATGTCCTTGGAGAGGTCGTAGAGTTCCCAGGGGCCGTCGGTCTTGGGCTGAATGGCCTTCCACAGATCTTTGCGGACGGCGGTCTGCCGGCCAAACTCCCAGTAGAGCATGTCATGAAGCTCCTGATCGCGGCCGGTCGCTTTGGCGCCGAGCAACGTTGGCAGGATGGAAATCCCATCAATGTCCTGAGGGGGCGTCGCGCCGGTCAACTCCGCCAGAGTGGGTAGGATGTCAGGCTGATAGAAGATCAGGTCGCTCACCTGCTCTTCCGCGATCTTACCCGGCCAACGGACGAGAAAGGGGATGCGCAGTCCGCCTTCATAGAGATTGCCTTTCCCGCCGCGAAACTCGACCCCGGTTTGGGGATTCACATTCGGGCCAAAGTAGCCACGAGGATACTCCGCGCTCTTGAAACGATCCTGCCCGCCATTGTCGCCGGTGAAGAACACGATGGTGTTGTCTTCCAGGCCCAGTTCTTGGAGGAGATCGAGAACCTCGCCGACGTTGCGATCCACCATACTGACCATGGCGGCGTAATTCTTGGCGTCCTGGTGGACGTCAGGATCCTTCATCCATTCCGCGTCTTTGTAGAGATCCCAGGCCGGGTCATCGGCCGGGATATCATACATGCCGTGGGGGGGCGTGATGGGCAGGTAACAGAAGAAAGGCTTGTCCTGGTTCTGCCGGATGAATTTCAGGCCTTCCTCCATGATCAGATAGTGGGAGTAGGTCTCTCCACTGCGCCCACCCAAATTTCCTTCCAAGGGAACTTCGTCACTGTTCTGGATCAGATAAGGCGGATAAAAGGAGTGGGCATGCACCTGGTCGTAGTAGCCATAGAACACATCGAACCCGTGCTGTTCCGGAACCCCCGTGGAATCCCGGCCGCCGCAGCCCCATTTCCCAAAACCTCCGGTCGCGTAGCCCAAAACCTTGAGCATGGTGGCAATCGTCGGTTCCCCAGCTCTCAGAGGCGTGCCCCCATCATTCGCGCGCACGGACGCATGGCCCGCGTGCTTCCCGGTCATGAGATTGCAGCGCAGGGGCGCGCAGACCGGGGCACCCGCCAGGGCGCTCGTGAAACGGATACCTTCCTTGGCGAACTGATCGATCCTCGGCGTGAGAATGCGTTCGTTGCCCATGTGGCCCAGTTCGTAGTAGGCCAGTTCGTCCGACATGATGTAGACGATGCTTGGAGGATGCTCAGCCGCGAGGGAGAGTCGCAGGCTAAGCATGAATAGCAGCAGAGTAGGGATTTTCATGATAGCAAAGGCCAGCATGAGAGAATCCGGCTTGCAGTGCAATATCCCTGTCAGAGAAAGTAACGTGATGAACCACCTCCTTCATTTTCTGGCCGTGTTCCTTCTTGGAATCCCTGCGATTCTGCCAGGCGCAGAGCCTTCGCCCAACGTGGTCTACATCATTTCCGATGACCAGACCTACACGGATTTCGGGTTCATGGGAAATGCGTTGGTGGAGACTCCGAACCTGGACAAACTGGCCGCCCAGTCCGCCGTTTATCTCAACGGATACGTCCCCGCGAGCGTATGCCGGCCATCCCTGGTAACCATGCTTACGGGTCTGTATCCCTTCCAACACGGGATCTACTTCAATCATCCGCCTCCGGGATTCCCCAAGCTCACCAAGTCACCAGAGATTGGCAAGGAACGCTACGACGCGCTTCGGCAGGAAGCCGCGAAACTCATTCAGGACCGGCCTTCCTTACCTCGACTGCTGGCAGGGCAGGGCTATCGTTCCCTTCAGACCGGCAAGTACTGGGAAGGCCACTTCTCCAATGCGGGATTTACCGAAGGCATGACGCTGGCGGAGCCCTCCGGAGGGAAGTATGGGGACAAGAAACTGGCCAGCGGCGTCATGGTCGCCCATGGCAATGGCGATGCTGGTCTGGACATCGGCCGCGAAACCATGCAGCCCATCTGGGACTTCCTTGATGGCGGCGGGGACGATCAGCCTTTCCTGGTCTGGTATGCGCCCTTCCTTCCGCACACGCCGCATAATTCTCCCGAGCGCTACTTGGAGATCTACCGGAATAAGCCCGGTGTGGAAAAGAAGGACATCGCCTACTTCGCGGCCATCAGCGAATTTGATGACACGGTGGGACAACTGATCAATCAGATCGAGACGCGAGGTCTGGCGGAGAACACACTCTTCGTTTTTGCCGTCGACAACGGCTGGCAAGCTCATCCCACCAAGGCAGGAGATCATACGAAGAACAGCAAACGGGCGCCTTTTGACTATGGCCTCCGTACGCCCATTCTACTGAGATGGGACGGAGTGATCCGGCCGGCGCGGCACGAAGGGCTGGTCAGCACCATTGATCTTCTGCCGACGATTCTCTCGGCCTGTGGAGCGGAGGTTCCGGAGGAATTGCCGGGCATCAACCTGCTACCCAGCGCCAAGGGCGAAGCCCAGCTGGATCCGGAGCGTCCGGTATTTGGGGATGTCTATCCTGGCGACGCCACGGAACTGAACAAGCCGGAGGGAGATATCGCCTATCGATGGGTGAGGAAAGGGGAGTTCAAGTACGTCTATCCCCATACTCACGGTAAGAAAGCGGCCTGGGGCGATTACCTGGAGGAGCCATCGCTTTTCAATGTGGTGGAGGATCCGGATGAATCGGAGAACCTGTTAGGCAAGCCCGAGTATGAGGCGAAAGGTCAGGAGTTGAAGCGGCTGCTCGATCAGTGGTGGTCGCCATAGTAGCAGGCGCATGCAGTGCCGTTGAATAGGCAGGCCTCCGGCGCAATCAGGTGGAGGGAAACGCTCTGTCGTTTCCGCTGCGTAAGAATCGCACAAAGACTCCCGCCGCCAACGCCGCAGGCATTGGCAAGCCCCAGTAACCGGTGATTGAGCGTAGCGACATCTCCGGACGCTGCTTCTGCGGACGGCACACGGAGTGTGCCTGCTACTTTCTCCAAAGCACCGCACTGCTGGGCTGCACCGCATCGGATTCCCCGGGGCCGTTCCACCGCTCCGCGGCCGAGTCCAGCTCCTTGCTCCAGTTGCCCTTTGGAAGATCCACTCCCACGGATCCATCGCTGAAGTTGAGCACCAGGAATGTCTCCTCGCCATTTCCAGTACGGCGAATGCCCATCACCTTCTCGCCTAACTCTATCACCTCGATCTGGTCCCTCGGCACGGCGGCGAGGCTTGGGGAAGACTTCCGAATTCGGATGAGCTCGCGGTAGAACTCCCACAGCACTTGGTGTTCTCCTTCGCCCTTGAGATGGTGGTTCAGTTTGGCGCTTTGGAAGGTGCCCTCGTCCTGGGGATCCGGCGGACTGCCCTTCCAGTTGAAGCGGGAATACTCGTGTAGCCGGCCACGACGCACCGCATTGACGAGTCGCTCGTCGGTATGACTGATGAAGTAGGGGAACCTGGCCGAATCGCCGTATTCCTCGCCCATAAAGAGGAAGGGGCGATAGGGCGAGAGAATGACGGTGGCCGCTGCCAGCTTCTGCTGCTCGAAATTCACGGACTCGGAAAGGCGGTCGCCGAGCATGCGATTGCCCACCTGGTCATGGTTTTGGGCATAGACCAGGAGCCGTTCCGGTGGAATGTCCTTGCCACTGCTGCCATGCCGGCGATGCCGGAAATTCGAGTAGCGCCCATCCACGGCAAAGCCGTTCTGAAATGCTCGGAGCAGATCCGGGAACCCGTTGTAGTCCGAATACAAACCCGCCTCCGGACCGGTGAGTTCGGTGCGGAGCGCATACTGAAAGTCGTCCGACCACTCCGCATCCAGCCCATAGCCACCCAGTTCGCGGCGTCTCACGAGCCGGTTGTCGTTGATGCAGGACTCCGCGATGACATTGACCTCTCGATTCTCCCGTTCGCCCACCAGCTTCACGGCTTCCGTCAGTTCCTCCAGGAAATGGAAAGGTGAGAAGTCGAAGATGAACTGCACGGCGTCCAAGCGGAGCCCATCCATGTGGTACTCCTGAATCCAGTAAACGGCGTTCTCGATGAAGAACCGCCGCACCTCATCGCTGTGTTCGCCATCCACATTTACCGCTGCGCCCCAAGGCGTGTGATAGCGATCCGTGAAGTAGGGCGCAAACTGCGCCAGGTAGTTGCCCTCCGGCCCCAAGTGGTTGTAGACCACGTCCATGATCACCGCGAGCCCGTGAGCATGGCAGGCGTCGACAAGCCGCTTCAGTCCGTCCGGCCCGCCATAGGTGTTCTGTGGCGCATAGGGGTGCACGCCGTCGTATCCCCAGTTCCGGGTCCCGGGAAATTGAGACACCGGCATGAGCTCAATCGCCGTGATACCGAGATCAACCAACTCGGCCAAATGAGGGATGATCGCTTCAAAGGTGCCCTCGCTAGTGAAGGTGCCGACATGGAGTTCATAAGTGATCAGCTCCTTGAGCGGTACGCCTTTCCAACCTTGATCGGTCCAGTCGAAGTGGGGATCCACCACGGCTGACGGCTGATGCACGCCGGTCGGCTGATAGCGAGACACCGGGTCCGGGATATCGCGATTGTCATCGAGCCGGAAGGCATAGCGTGTGCCCGGAGGAATGTTGTCGAGGGTTAGCTCGTAGTAGCCCCGGTCCTTGCGTTCCATCTCCAGGAGCCGTTCCCGGGATTCCTCAAACAGCTTGAGCTTCAGTTTCGGATAGAGCGCCCAGACCCGGAACCGGCACCGGCCGTCCCCCAGATACATCGCGCCCAAAGACGGGGTGAAGTCGACCTGATAGGGATGGGAAGGCTGAAAAGTCGGAGAGGCGTCCATGGCTGCGTTGCGAGCCAGTACGCCTAACCGGACTCCGCGGAAACGAAAGCGGAAATCCCGACTTTAGTGCTCTGAGGTAGGGCGTCTTCCCGAGGATACAATTCATGCAACTTCGCTCTCTCGATCCGAAGTCAGGGAGGAACATAGGGGAAACGCCAACTAAAGCATTTTTGAGTGGAGACGTGTCCATGTATGGGAGGCGTAGTGTGGAGGAAATGCCGGATGGAACCATTCTCCAGGCCGGAGGCCTATAAGTTCGTTAGCCGGTGGTAAAGCGAGGCACGAGCGACACCACCGGAACCCAAACGGACAGGACGAACCCCGAACGGGGTTCTAGGAAGAAGGGGCTTCTCCCTTCACGACGCCTTCCAGGGCCCCGCTGGGGACCATCGATACTCGTCTCTTTCCGGTGGTGCCGCTCGATGCTCTCGCTTACCACCGGCTAACGAACTTGTAGGCCTCCGGCCTGGAGAATGGACATCCTCGCTTTCACTGGTTGCGAAGCTTCGTTTGGGCCACACCTCCATTCAAGGCCCTCTACCCCGGCTCAGCAAAGATCCCTCTCTTGAGGATTCCATAGGAATCGAAAGCCTGACGGCTCGAGAACAGGATGGCCAGCACCACTCCCAAGGTCACCGTGGTGTAGATCGCCAGCATGATGGCGATCTGGTATTTGATGGCCACTAAAGGAGCCGAACCGCCCAGCATTTGACCGGTCATCATGCCCGGGAGCGCCACAATGCCAATCGTCGCCATGGAAGCGAGGGTCGGTTTGACGGCCCGAATCACCGCCTCCCGAAAGAAAGGCAGCAGCGCCTCAAAAGAGGTGGCGCCATTCCCCAACCAGTAGAGATATCGCTCTTCGCGATCCCGGAGGGACTGATAGAAGTGGGTCAGGCTCACAATGTTACCGGAAAGAGAGTTGCCGAGCACCATTCCACCGATCACGACCAGGTAACGGGCCATGAAGACGTGGTCCAACCTCAGGATGAGAGCGTTGAAATACAGGACCACGGCCAGAGTCGCTACCAGAGTCGAGACGCAGACCGGCCCCAGGACGACCTGCCAACGCAGTTGACTCTTCTGCACCGTGGTCAGCGCGGCCACGGTCATCATCACCAGGAGCCAGGCCAGATTGAGAACCGGATGATCCCAGCGGAAGAGCCAGGTCAGGTAGATCCCGGCGAAAGATAGCTGCACCGCCATGCGGGTCGCCGCGACGATGGATTCGCGAATCAATCCCAGGCGAAAATAGTAGCTCGCCGCCACCGGTATCGCCAGGAGCAGAAACGCCGCCACTAGCGCGCCGAGGGAAAGGTCCGGCGCACCGGAATTCTCGGAGACAGCTCCCAGGACTTGCAGAGTCATCATTGGCAAAGCGCTTTCATCCTGCTTATGGATACCTCCGCAGACAACCTGTATTCCCGCTCAGGCGCATGTTCCAACTCGACTCTGTTTCCCTGGCCTACGAGGGCCACCCGCTCTTCCAGGAATTCAGCCTGGAAATCCCAAAGGGAGCCAAGGTTGTCCTGACCGGTCCTTCAGGAAGCGGCAAGTCCACGCTCCTTCGATTGCTGCTGGGATTCACTCGGCCCGACTCTGGGGTCGTGCGCTTCCAGGATCAGGAGCTGACTCCCGAGGTGGCCCATGATCTCCGCCGAAAGGTTGCTTACGTGGGGCAATCCATTCAGCTTGAGGGAGGAACGGTCGAGGATTCCATGCGAGCCTTGCTCACACTGCGAGCCGGTCCCGGATTGCCTGACCGGAAAGAAGAACAAGCGGCCCTGGAATCGCTGGGATTGGAGGCCCGGTTCCTCAAGCGACGGACCAAGGACCTGTCCGGCGGAGAAGCCCAAAGAATCGCCTTGGCGACAGCCCTGCTCTTGAAGCGCCAGATCTTCCTGCTGGATGAACCCACCGCCGCCTTGGATGGGGCTCTGAAAGCAATGGTCGCGGATCGCTTTCTGGATTCCAGCCCACACTGGACGGTGATCGCGGTGGCGCACGATGAATGCTGGACGCGGAGTGATTGCGCCCAGGTCATTCGCCTGCCCAAAGATCAGGACTGATGCTGGATCGCCTTGGATAAGTTCTTTGAGAGCGTGAGGATCTCGGCAACGTCCTTTTCGGTGACCACCCCACCGTGAGACCGCTCCAAAATGGCGGCCAGTTCCGTGAAGCCTACGTGGACCTGGTCCAGGACCTGGGAGTCT
>JBHIXE010000246.1:0-308 GCA_041984905.1 Verrucomicrobiales bacterium
AGCGAATTCGGGAGCCTGCTCGTTTCCCGATTTCACTTTGCTTCCAGGTGCGTCCGTCGGTGCTGAAGGTGGCCCGGTCCGGTGTGGACCAATAGGTATCGCCGACCTCCAGTGTCAGCGGTTTCTTGGGATCGATGCCCGAGATTTTTGCGTACCACCAGCAGGTCCAACCTCGATCCGCGTGATTTTCCGGATTGATAGAAACCAACTGGGACTTCTGGTCCACTCTCAACACTTCCGCTGAGCCACCGGGAAAATCGCTTCTCACCGCCAAACCCGCGTTCGCCGTCATCATGGGTACTGCCAAC
>JBHIXE010000246.1:318-8559 GCA_041984905.1 Verrucomicrobiales bacterium
CACACCAACTCTGTCTTTCGAGATATGAGGGATCATAACCTAGCCGGGCCGAGAAAAACATTTTGCGCGAGATTCGGCAATGCGAAAACTCCCAGCCCGGGCGGAGTGAAGCAGGTCTTGTGCCTTTGAAGCGGGGAAAGGCGATTGAATCCGGCTCAAATTATGGTAATTATAAAACACGATGCCTTCGCTCCGTCTGCTCGCCTACGCGTCCATCATCGCCTTGCTCGTCTGTGCCTTTGCCGCGCTTCGTTTTCTGGATCCGGGATCCGGTGATCCTCCGGATAATGGGCAATTCTTTACAGAGGCTCTTCAGAGTGCAAACGAGCGTCGTGAGGAGAATCACCTTAGTCCCCTGGAAGGCGAAGTCTCCCTCCAGCAGATGCTCCAGACCTTCGTTGAAAGCGGGAAACTGGAATCCCTCAAGCTCAATGGGATCTTCAGCTTTGTAGAACGCCAGGCGCCTCAGGTTCACGAGGTGGCGGCCAATCTGGTCTTCGCAGGGGACGAAGCGCAGCTTCTCGACCGTCTCAACGATTGGGCGGACCTGCAGATGGGAGACTACTCTCATTTTGCCACCTGGATCTATCGCCAGCCCGGGAAACGGGGCGTGGGATGTCTCGCCCTGGTGGCGGAAGAACTGCCGCCCTTGAGCTTGCCCACCAGGCCAAGTGGACATCCCACTTACTATTCTCAGTGTCGCTTCTGCGGAAACGGACACGGCGTCAGTTTCGGAAGCCAGGAGAAATCGACCCTGATTGTGAGCTGTCCGCACTGTGATGCGGAGTACAATCTGATCGCCACCGATTCCGATGGGAACTGGCGAAGGGCCAACCAGTTCTTTGCCGGGATGCATTCGCCGGTCGTGACGCCGGACATGAGTGAGATGGAGCGAGTTCTCGCGATCTGGAAAGACGTGGCCTCCAAATGCCGCTACCGGATGGACGCGGAACGCATCCTGGGAGGGGATTCCTGGGAAGATCCGCGCCGGACTTACCGGGTCGGATCTGGGGACTGCGAGGATACCTCGATCCTCCTGGCCGATATGCTCATTACGGAAGGGTTCGATGCCCGGGTTGCGTTGGGCAGTCACGAAGGGATTGGGCATGCCTGGTGTGTGGTCCGGCTGGGAGGCACGGACTATCTTCTGGAGTCCACCTGGAAGAATATCGACTCTCTCGACGAGCCCCCTTTATTGGACGATGTCGGAATCGACTACGCACCCAGCTTCCTCTTTGACCGGGATGGGATCTATTTCAGGCGCCTGGAAGGTTGGACGGGAGACTATTGGAGTGGCAGCAACTGGAGGCGGGTGAGTTATCCGGCCGAGGGCACCATGGCCAGCACTCGCTGACCACCGAGGCTTGCAGAGAGAGGACGAGTGTTAGAAGGTGGTCGGAACTTCCCTCTAACCTTCCATGCAAGCCCTCGAAATCTCTCAAGAGTTCGGAATCGATCATCTCCGACTTGCGGAACGCGCTGAACCGGAACCTGGGCCCGGAGAGGTCAAGATGCGGGTTCGGGCGGTCTCCCTGAATTACCGGGATCTGGCCACCGTGAAAGGGATCAATTATCCCGACATCGAACTGCCGCGAATTCCCTGTTCGGATGGTGCGGGCGAGATCGTAGCCCTGGGGGAGGGAGTCGATAGCGTGCAAGTGGGGGACAAGGTGGCGGCGCTCTTCATGCCTGCCTGGATCGAGGGGCCTTTGACGGGGCAGAAAGCCGCGTCCTCCCAGGGCGGGTTGGCGGATGGCATGGCCGTGCAATACCGGGTGCTTCCGGCGGAAGCCGTGGTGCCCATTCCAGGACATCTCAGCCTGGAAGAAGGCTCAACCCTTCCCTGTGCCGCGGTGACGGCTTGGAATTCGCTCTTCGAGAATCGCCCTTTGCAGGAGGGACAAACGGTCCTGGTTCGCGGGACGGGCGGAGTCGCGATGTTCGCATTTCAGTTTGCCAAGGCGGCCGGATGCCGGGTTCTCGCGACCAGCAGTTCCGAGTCGAAGCGCAAGCAGCTCTTGGACCTGGGAGCGGACGCGGTCTGCGATTACTGCCAGCAGAGCTGGGTGGACTGGGCCCAGGAACAAACCGGTGGTCTCGGGCCGGACGTGATCGTGGACTCCGTGGGCGGCGAACTCCTGGACGAATCCCTTCGGGCCGTGAAGATCGGGGGCTACATTGCGTTGATGGGGGTGCTGGATGGGTTTGAAGGGAAGATCAAGACTTCCAACATCCTGCGCAAGAATGTGCATCTCCAGGGTATCTTCGTGGGATCCAGGCAAATGATGGAGAGGATGAACGCCTTCATCGCCGAACACCAGTTGCGCCCCATCATCTCAGACACTTTCGCGTTAAGCGAGGCTCAGGAGGCCTTCCGATCCATGGACCAAGGCCGGCACTTCGGGAAGATCGTGATGACGCTACCCTAATCTGACCTCTCTCAGTCCACCATGCGGTGGGTCGGCACGGGTTGACCCGGGCGGAAATGTTCGGAGTGGGTGATCTCGTATTTCAGGCCGAACTGCTCCGCGAGCACTCGATCCAGGGCTGCTTTGCAGGCCTGCTCCAGCACTTCTGGGGCCGCTTCGACGCGCATGTTCACGAGCAACTCGCCGTCTTCCAGCGGTTCGGACAGGTGATGGGAGAGCTCCGGCTGGTGATCGTCCCGGACCATGTTGATGCCCGCGATCTCATAGGGATCGCCGATAGGCGTCAGGGTCATCTTGAGGTGCGCGACCTCGGATCCCTGGTTCTCCAGAGCCTGACGCATGGCGCCTGCCAGATCCTTGAGGAGCTGATTGCCGTCAAATTCATCCTCGCCTTCCAACTCCACCGTGGCATTGAGCCAGCCTAGCAGGGCTTCGCCTTCCCCATAACGCTGATAGTCGATTTCCAGGAATCGGCTGACATTCATCCTGGCGTCCGCAACCGCGTCAAACCAGGCACTCAGGTTGGTCTCATCCCGGGCGGACATCTCGATGATCTTGGCGTCCGGAAAGCGTTCCTGCAGTCCGTTGCGGAGCAGGGCAAGGCGGTCGGGATCGAGGAGATCGATCTTGTTGATTACGATGATCTCCGCTTCTTCCAACTGCTTGAGGTAGATGTAGCGGACGTTCTCGGAGAACTTCTTGCCTTCTTCCAACTCCAGCACTCGCAGAGCGCGCACCGGATCGACCAACACGCTCAGCGGAGCGACCTGGTAGGCGTCGCCATAGATCTTCTGCAAAGGCAGACTCACCGTGGCCACCAGGTCCGTGCAACTCCCAACCGGTTCCGCGAGAAACACATCGGGACGGGTGGACTCCGTGAGATGCGTCGCGGCGTCGACCAGCGAGTTGAAGCGGCAGCAGAAGCATCCTCCAGAGATCTCTTCCACGGCAAATTTCTTGGACCGGCCGAGGGCGGAGTCCACCAAACCCTGGCCCTGGTCATTGGTGATCAGGCCAACCGAAAGGCCCTGGCTATCGAGCCATTCCGCGAATTTTTGGATGGAGGTCGTTTTGCCGGCGCCGAGGAAACCGCCGATCATGATGTAGCGGGCGGATTGGGGGGAAGTGGAGCTCATGAGTCTGCGTATTTAGGGTCTTGCTGCATCTGGTTGATGAGACCATCGAGATGTTCGATATACTCGTCAACGCTAATACTTGCCTCTTCAGGCAACCCTTGGACAGCATAAAGGTAGCCGTCCTCATACGGACTGGAGCGAATCACGCAGGCATCCTCTGCTAGAATCGGGTTCATCCCCCGAAAAAGCCCGTTCATGACGCAGAAGACGGAACTGTTCGCCTTGAAGCCTTCCACCCAGCCAATCTCCTGACCAGGCTCCACGGTGTCGCCGTCCTTGACCTCAAACTCGGCCTCAACCAGTTCGCCGAGCATTCTGGTGGCAAACTTGGTGAAGCCCACCCGCCAAAGATCCGGGTTGTCCGGCATGGGCGCCATCCAGTAGTGGGACTTGGAGTAGCGGTAATCCTTGGGGAACCTGGCAGTGAATCGGGCGTGTTTGTAGCGGACGAATTCCACGGGAGAACTAGGGTAGGTGGTAAAGGGAAGCGCTGCAACTTGAGGGGACCCTTAGCTGAGCCGCCCTTCTTCGATGATTTCAATCCCGGTCACCTTCCACTGACCGTCCACCGGCTCAATGGTGAGCCATGCGTGGTACTTGTTGAGACGCTGATGCACGTGCCCCCAGTGAGTTACCGAGCCGAGAGCAATCCATTCCACATCGGCGCGCACCCCGCTCCGCTCCCCAATCGGTTCCGCTGAGACCTCGCGCAGATCCACATTGGTCACTTTCACCCGGGGTCCGCCCTGTTCTTCCAGGATCAGCCCCTTGCGGATGTCCAGGTAGATCTTCTCCAGAAGATCGCCGGTCACGCTGGCTTCCAGGGTATCGTAGATCCGGGATTCATCCCGGTAATCGAAGGCGTGATAGATATTGCGGAGCAAGGGCATGACCAACTCGCGGGCTTCATCTTCACTCATCAGAGTCCCCTCCGCATAAGGGTCCCGAATCTGGATCCCGGCCGTGTTCCAGGTGAGAAACGCCCCGAGAACGCAGCCCACCGAGGCAATGCCAACCCAGGACGGAAGGTGGTGCCGGCCTATCCTGGCGGTAATTCCCAGCCCTGCCGCGACCAGGATGAGAATGAGGCTGACGATGGGGATCACCACTCGATCAGAAGCGGGTGGAGCTGGCACCTTGAACAAGGTGGGAAGCTTCTCGCTGGCTGGCACGGTCCATTCCTGGGCAGGGTCTCCCGGCTTGAGCTCAAAGGTGTTCCGCTTGGAGGGCGACACAAAGGTCACCGGCACCACCTCGATCGATTCCGGGAAGTAGTCCCAGTCGAGAACCAGGTGCGAGGGGAATTCCGGCGTGGCCGTTGCGAATACCGCGGCGATCAAGGCTTCCTTGACGGGGATCTCTTCTCGGTCGTCGGGAATGACTCCGATCTCCGGATCCATGATCCGCACAAAGCTGATCCGGTCCAGGGTGAGCTCCGGCGTCTTCCCATCAATCTCCAGTGGGGAAGAGTTGGTGAACGTCTGGGTGAACTCCTCAACCAACTCCCGCTGCCTGTCGGGGCCGATGGTTTCTCCCTTTTCTGCAGCCTCCTGCCACTCCGGCAAGGTGCGCAGATTGACCGCGAACTCCTTCCGCACCTCGAATGCCTCCACGTAGACATATCCCTGAACGGGCTCCGTGGGTAACTGCGCTTGGGCGAGGGGCGTAAGACTCAACAGAAGAAAACAAATGAGCAGGGGGCGCATGACAGGAATGTGAATGGGGTAAGGCAGCCGGTCCAGAGTTAGTTGGCTTCCTTTCTTCCAACGAATTTGCCCCCACTAAGGTCGAACTTTTTGGAATCATCGTCCTGGGATCGGTTCTTGCCGGAAAGCGGTGATGTCTTCATTCTCAAACAGGAATCCCCAATGAGACGTTTTCTTCCAGTCCTGCTTCTCTCCGTTTCCGGTGTGGCCCTGGCAAGCGAGCCCAGCGAAGCCGAGAAACTCTTTGCCCTGAAGGTCAAGCCATTGCTGAGCGAGAGGTGTGTGGCTTGCCATGGTCAGGAACCGGATAAGATCAAGGGCGGTCTGGATCTGACCAGTCTGGAAGCAACCTTGAAGGGAGGGGACTACTTTGAGACTGACGTTCTGATTCCGGGGAAGGCGGCGGAAAGCTTCCTCTATCTCACGACCACTCGCACTGAGCCGGACTACGAGATGCCGCCGAAGGAGGCGGATAAACTGTCCGAGGAAGAGACCTGGTATATCCGGGACTGGATCGACGGCGGAGCGCCCTGGCTCAGTGACGAACGCGTGGCGGAGATCTACGAGGAATACGCAGCTGGGGTCATCGTCCAGACTAGCGGTGGACTCAGCGAGGAGTGGACGACCCGTAAGTATGACGAGGAGAAGATCTGGGCCTACCAACCCATCCGGAAACCTCGGGTCAAGGTTGCGAGTCCGGTCGACTATTTCATCGATGCCGGGATCGAGCAGGGTGGAGTCAAGCCGGCGCCTTTGGCGGATCGGCGCACCCTGATCCGGCGTGCGACCTTTGATCTCACAGGTTTGCCTCCCACGCCCGAGGCAGTGGAGCGTTTCCTGGACGACTCCCGCAGTGATGCGGACGCCTTTGCGGCATTGGTCGACGAGTTGCTCGCCAGCCCTCAGTATGGCGAGCAGGCCGCCCGGCATTGGCTGGATGTGGTGCGGTATGCGGACAGTTCGGGTTTCGCCAATGACTATGAGCGGCCGAATACCTGGCGTTACCGCGACTACGTGATCCGGTCCTTCAACGAGGACAAACCCTACGATCAGTTTGTGAAAGAGCAGATCGCCGGGGATGAGATCGACCGGGAAGATCCCGAGAAGCTGGTCGCCACAGGGTTTCTCCGGATGGGCCCCTGGGAACACACCGGCATGAGCGTGGCCAAGGTCACTCGTCAGCAATGGCTGGATGATGTGACGGATTCCGTGGGGCAGGTCTTCCTGGCGCATGCCTTGCAGTGCGCTCGCTGTCACGATCACAAGTTCGATCCCATCCCAACACGGGATTACTACTCCATGCAGGCGATCTTCGCGGCGACCCAATTTGCGGAAGTGGAGACGGATTGGTTGGAGGAAGAAAACCTCCATGGCATGGCCGAAGACCAGAAGTATCACCAGGCCCGCCGCAAAGTAACCAATGAGATGCTGGCGAAGTTGAAGGATGCGGAAGCCGCCAATGAGAAGGCCTGGTTTGAGGAAAAGGGACTGCCCTACAAGTCCCGCCAGGAAGCCATCAAGGCCAAGGCTCCCGAAGACCAGATTCCCGAGCGGAGAGTCGGATTCACCCCCAGGCAATTCGGCGAGGAACGCATTGGGCGCAAATGGCAGAACCGCTTCAACTGGGAACTGGACCGCTACAAGCCCGTTGCCTACACCGTCTACAACGGGAAGACCCGCGCACCCAACGGCAGCTATGGCCGGATTGATAGGCCTCAGAATCCCATGGGCCAAGGCGAGTTGGAGAAGACTGCCATCCTGGGAGGTGGGGACGTGTTTTCCCCAACCATACCAGTGGAACCAGCGGTGTTGAGCGCCATTCCTGGTGGGCTCGAGTTTGAAGTGCCGGAGGTAGTCGAGGGCCGCCGCAGCGCCTTGGCCGAATGGATCACCAGCCCGGAAAACTCCCTCACTTCACGAGTGATGGTCAATCGGATTTGGCAGACCCACTTCGGCCGCGGAATCGCCAAGAATCCCAACAACTTTGGCGGCACGGGAGAGAAACCCACTCATCCGGAACTCCTGGATTGGTTGGCCGCTACCTTCATGGAAGAAGGCTGGTCGGTGAAAACGATGCACCGGCTCATCATGAATACGGAAGCCTACCGGAGGTCCAGCACGCATCCGGAAGCGGACAAGCTGGCGGAGGCGGATCCCAACAACGAGACCTACGCTGTCTTTGAACCTCGTCGACTGGCGGCCGAGGAACTTCGGGATGCAATGCTCGCGGTGTCAGGAGAGCTGAATCCCGCCATGGGCGGCATTCCCATCCGGCCCGATATGAACCTGGAGGCGGCTCTTCAGCCTCGCATGATCATGGGCACCTTCGCGCCTTCTTATGTGCCGAATCCCAACCCCGAAGATCGCAATCGGCGCACCATCTATGCCCACAAGACCCGGGGACAGCGGGATCCTTTTCTGGTCACCTTCAACCAACCGACACCGGAGACTTCCTGTGAGCTGCGGGATGCTTCCAATGTCACTCCCCAGGTCTTCACTCTGTTCAACAGTGAAGAGTCCTATGATCGGGCACTCGCTTTTGCGGACCGGCTCATGAAAGTCGGCGGAGAGCGGCACGCGCTCGTGGATCTGGCCTTCCGTGAGGCCTACGGACGGCCTGCCAGTGATGAGGAGATCGCCGCCTGCCTGGCGCACTGGGAGGAAATGGAAAAAGTCCAGGAAGGTCTCCATCCTCAACCCAAGACTTTCCCCACCGAAGTGGTGCGCACCGCGAACGATGAGAACACGGGCAAAGTGTTTTCCTTCACCGAGAAACTCTTCGTCTATGAGGACTATGTGCCGGACCTCCAGCCCAGCGAGGTCGATGCGGAGACCCGCGCCCTGGCGGACCTGTGCCTGGTTCTCTTCAACTCGAACGCGTCCTCAATAACTTGGCCCAGCGAAATAAAAAAAGTGGTTAGAGATTACGGGTTTAAAATTATTAGCATTAATGAATTTAAAAAACTTAAC
>JBHIXE010000247.1:0-8518 GCA_041984905.1 Verrucomicrobiales bacterium
AGATGCGCACGCCATCACTCTCCACCACGGTATCGGTCGCCTCGCCTTCGGTGATCCGCATGACATACTGCATTCCGGCGCAGCCGCCGCGCTCCACCGCCAGGCGCAAGCCCTTCTCTTCGGGAGAAACTTGTTTCTCGGCGAGAACCTGCTGAAGTTGTTTGACGGCCTTTTCCGTGACGGTGATCATGGGATTTTGGGGATTCCTACAAGGTATCAGAGGCGTTAGGGCCGGTCAAAAATTACATTCGGGAGTTCAGACAACCAGCCAGGCATGGGAAGAATACGACTGTTACCGGACGCTCTCGCCAGTCAGGTCGCGGCGGGAGAGGTGGTGGAACGGCCCGCTTCCGTGGTGAAGGAACTGGTCGAGAACAGCATCGACGCCGAGGCCCGGAAGATCGAAATCCGGGTCCAGCGGGGCGGCATCTCCATGATTCGGGTGGTGGATGATGGTTTCGGGATGAACCGGGAGGACGCCCTGATGTGTCTGGAACGGCATGCCACCAGCAAGATTCGTTCGAGCGAGGATCTCAACGGCATCTGCACCCTCGGTTTCCGGGGAGAAGCAATTCCCAGCATCGCCAGCGTGTCCCGGTTTCGACTCGCGACCCGGGAGAAGGATGCTTTGAGCGGCACGGAAATCATCGTGAACGGCGGCAAGATGTTCGCCGTGAAGGACTGCGGTGATGCTCCCGGGACCTCGATTGAAGCGCGTTCGCTCTTCTACAACATCCCGGCCCGGCGCAAGTTCCTCCGCACGGAGAACACGGAATACAGCCACGTGGAGCAGCAGGTCCGCGTCCAGGCCATTGCCCATCCCAACATCGCTTTTAGTCTCCTGCGCGATGACAAGCGCCAGTTCATGCTGCCGGCGACCACCCATTTGCTGGAGCGGATCCAGGGCTTGGCAGGCGTGGAAACGGCCAACCGCCTCTTGGAAGTCGAGCCGGAAGAAATCAACGGCATCGAGATCCATGGTTACATTGGAGGCTTCGGCATGGGGCGCTCCAACAAGAGTCAGCAGCTCATTTTTCTGAATGGTCGGCCTGTGGAGGCGCCGATGTTGAACTACGCCCTGCGAGAGGGATTCCACACCGCGTTGATGAAGGGGCAGCACCCCATCACCTTCCTCTTTCTGGAGATGAGCCCCCTGGCAGTGGATGTGAACGTCCACCCCGCCAAAAAAGAGGTGCGATTCCGGGACGCCAACTCGGTGCGGGATGCGGTGATCGAAGCCGTGCAACGAACCCTGACTCGCCGCCAGACCACCATTCCCGGTCAGCGCGTGCGCACTCTCCTGCCCGAACCCGAGTTGGAGCCGGATCAAGAGGCCGGTGATGAAACCAGTGAAGGGTTCGAGGAAGAGGCGCCGGGTTCCATTGAGCCGAAATCTCCCGCCGCGTTTCAGGCTCCGCCTCAGGTCACCGTGCAGCCTTCCCTGATTCCGGAGCGGGAACAGGTCGCGCTCCGCAAGGACTGGGCGCAGCTCAGCAAGCCGCTGCCGGAAACCGATCTACCGGAGGCCGAAGAAGACGAAGCAGCGTCCGAAACCGCGGTTCAGGCAGAGGCGTCGCCTGTCGAAGCTCAAGAGGAGCCGGCCAGAGTCACGGCCGAAGACTTCCGGATTCTGGGGGTGTTAGGCAAGCTCTACGTTCTCATGGAAAGCAAGGAAGGCCTCGTCCTGATGGACCAGCATGCGGCCCATGAACGTGTCCTTTTCGAGCAGATGCGCCAACGCATGGCGAACGAAGGGGTGCCGGGTCAGAAACTGCTCATGCCCGTCACTGTGGAACTCGCGCCCCGCGATTACGACCTGATCCTGCAGAACCTGGAAGTCCTGCAGCGGTTGGGCATTGGTGCGGAGCCCTTTGGCTCGAACACGTTGAAGATCGATAGCCTGCCGCAGTTCTTCAAGTCCGATGATCCGGCTCGCTACATGAGCGAGGTGATCGAAGAGTTGAAACGCGCGAGTCGTCGCATGTCCTCCATGCGATTGGGCGAGGACATGGTCGCCACGACGGTGTGTCGTCACGCGGTGAAAGCCAACGACACCCTGCGCCCGCCAGAACTGGGGAAGTTGTTGGAGGACTTGTTAGCCTGTGAGATGCCGTACTGCTGTCCCCATGGACGGCCGACGATGATCCAGTTGTCTTACGATGAACTGGAGAAGCGGTTTGGGCGGATAACCTGAGGAGAATTCGGAAGTGTCGGAGCGCGAGCGGCTCGCTCGCAGGCATCGGACCGGTCATCAATGCGAGCGGGCCGCGCGGGCCGCTCGCGCTCCGACAAACAGATGCCGCTTCGCGTTGCCGCTCTCCTAATGCTTCGCCTCGACCACGATCAGCGAGGGATCCTCGGCCAATACCACTCGGAAGCCCCAGTGAATGAACCGGTGACGGGGCGGAGTGACGTTGCGGGTGGAGGTCTGCAGGATGTCTTTGCGGTAGTCCTGCCAGCTACCGCCGCGCATGGCGACGTAGTTGGAGTCCGGGTTGGCGCTGTAAGGCTCGCTGATCCATTCCCAGACATTCCCGGCGACGTCATAGAGCCCATGCTTGTTGGGCTCAAAACTTCCGACCGGGGACGTACGAACGAAGCCGTCTTCGTAATCCGGGATCGTATCTCCGAGGACCTGGGTGGCGGAGCTGTCCGCGAAATTGCCGGCGTTGGCCGGCGGAGGCCATTGTGTGCCCCAGGGATAGACGTCTTTGACGCCGCCATCCCGTTCTTCCGGCGTGCTGCCCTGTTCTTCGGTCAGGCCCGCCATGAGACTCCATTCCTGATCCGTCGGCAGCCGATAAAGTTGATGGGGCTGGATGAGTCCTTTCTTGCGTTCCTCCTTGGTGAGCCACTCACAGAAGCGCAAGGCATCGGCCAGCTTCACATTGACGACCGGATGACTCGGTCCTTGGGCGAAGTCGGGTTCGAAGTAGCGATCGGGATCGCCTTCCGTCTTCCAGAAGGCTTCGTAGTCCGCGACCCGGGTCTCGAAGACGGACACCATCAGATTGCGGATCGGCACGAAGCGCATGCCAAGCGAATTGCTCCAGGGATAGCCGAAGATCACGCTCTTGTTCGGCTCCAGGATGGCAGCCAATTCGAGCGGTTCCACGTGATCCACCGTACCTTCGAGAGCCACGGCGCCATAGCCGGGTTTGCGAACCTCAAACTTCACGGGGCCCAGGTCGGTGTCTTCCATGGCGAGTGGCGTGGTGCCTAGCTGGAGGCCCGCGGGATCGTAGACCGTCGCGCCGGGTGGATCGCTGGAAACCAGGATGGTGCCGGTCTGCGGTTCGTCCACCACAAGGTAGAAAGAGGCGAGGTCCGAGTAGCCGTCGAGAGGCTCATCCACTTCCTGGAGGTAGACCAGGGATTGGCTCAGGTAACCCATCTCCCGGTCTCGATTGGTCAGCCATTGGCAGAATTCAAAGCGGGATTTGCCGTCCGCGTAGACCAGTTCTTCCAGGCCCACCAGGTGATGGAGATTGTCGGTGCCGTGTTCGGCGGCAAAGACCTCAAACTCCCGGGCATGCAGAGGAGCCGCACTCCGATGGCCACCGTGGGTTGTGGTCGCCCGGAAAGGCATGCCGAGACTGTTCTCCCAGGATTCGCCGGCTTTGGGCGGCATCCAGAGGGAGAGATCCGCGTGGAGCAGGGTGGAGCGGTTTCCTTCGATCTTCGCGCGAACCAGCTCGTCCTTGTAGTTCTCCATCTTGAAGAGGAGGTCGTATTCCCCTGCCTGCCAATCTTCCAGGGTGAGCGGCGTGGTTCCGGTTTCCTTGCCCCCAATGAAGACCTTCGCGTGGGGCGGAAAACTGTGGATCTTGAGACTTCCAAATTCAGGAGCGGGCGTGATCTCCGGCTGCGGCTCGACGGAAGACTCACTCCCGTTCTGGCCGGGATCCGTCATCGCGATAGGCGGAGTGTCAGGATCGGCTGGTACGGTGACCGGGACGGGATCGGGTTCCGTCTTCATGGCGACCAACGGCGGCTCCTGATTGTCGGTGGAGGTCTCCGGTTGTGGATCCGCGACGGGATCCGTTGCCGGAGGATCGGTTGAAGCGACAGAAGGGGCCTGGGTTTCCGGATCCGCCTGAGGCTCCACCGGATTCGCTGGCGTGCCGGCAAGCTCGGATGGAGGCGGTGTTTGCGGATCCGATGGCTGCGGCTCCGGTCCACTGCGAAAGACGAGAGCGAACATGGCGCAACCCGCGAGGATCGCGAGCGCGGCGGTCATTCGCGCCGGCAACAGGTGCCAGATCTTCTCCCGGCGCACATCGCGGCCGACTCCAGAGAGTGCTTCATGCAGGGCCGCGGCCGTCTGGTAGCGCTGGCTGGGGCGGGGAGCGCAGGCGTTGCAGATGATCGTGTTCAGCGCGTTGCGCTCTTCAAAGCATTCTTCGCCTCGATCGACGATGGTGGGCAACTCCGGGAACTCGAGCCGGTCCTTGCCGGTGTTCATCTCATAGAGCACCACGCCGAGACTGTAGAGGTCCGCCTGAGGTTTGCCGGGGCCTTCCGGTGGCACATAGCCTTCCGTGCCGACGAAGGTGTTCTGTCCGCTCAGCGCCACCAGGCCCGGATCGGCCAGGGTTGGGCGATCCCGGATGAAGATGATGTTGGAAGGCTTCACGTCGCGGTGCGTGAGCTTGTGCTTGTGAAGCTGGCCTAGTCCTTCCGCGAGGGCGCAGCCAAGATCGAGGCACTGCTGGACCGGCATCTTCTCCCCGGCCTTGAGCTTGGAGGTGAGCGAGAGCGGCGCATAGGTATCCGGCTCGATCTCGCGGCCGTTCTTCACGTCATCGGCCAACTCCATGACGTAATAGTAGAAGCCCTGCTCGTCATCCCGGCCCACGTGGAGAATATCCACCAACCCATGGTGCTCCTGGGAAACCTCCTCGTAACGCTGGATCCCCTCAAACTCCCGCTCAAAGGCACGATCGCTCTCGAAGTTGGACCGGCGCACGACCTTGACCGCGCGAAACGTGCCGGTGACGGACCTGGCCAGCCAGACTTCCCCGTAAGCTCCTCTTCCTATGGTACGGAAGATCTCGTAATTGGGTATCTCTGGGCCGCCGTCCTCTTCAGAGGAGTTTGTGTTGGAGGTGCTCAATTTCCTGTTTGACTAACTTACCCACACGATGCTTGGCCAGATAAACCTGTGTGGCGCTGACATTCAGGGTTTCCTGGACCTGTTCACTGGACCAGCCCTTGACCACGTAACAATCAAAAATCTGATACTGCTTGGGAGACACCTTCATCTTCACCCGGTGCATGGCGGCCTTGGTGAGGTTCTCGTTCCACTCGGCGTTCCATTCCTTCTCCAGGTCGAACCCATTGGGATCAGCCAACCGTTCCAGGGCCGCGGTATCCGCATCTCCCTCGTCCTCGCGCAACGGTGTCACCAGCTTCTGATCCCGCTGCCGTTTGCGGAACTGATCCGCGATCCGCCAGCGGGTGACGTTGAGCAGCCAGTTCTTGAAGGAACCCTGCTTGGGATCGTAGATCTTCTTGGGATCGCTTTGCTGCTGTTGCTTGGCGATCGTGAGGATCGTTTCCTGCACCACTTCCGAAGCCTCGTCTGGCCGGAGTCCGGCTTTGGTGGCCATGGAATAGATCAATCTCCAGTAGGTCTGGTAGAACTCATCCCAGCTTTGGTGATCCTCCCAGTCCTTAAGGCGTTCGATGAGACTCTGCCGGGTCGAATTGTAAGCCCGCTCCAGTTCGGGGCTTTCTTCCTTGGGCACATTGGCTGGCATCGGGCGAAATTCTAACACTTAGGGTTCAGTTTGGGAAATTTTTCTACGGTTGATTCTGACCGTATCCCGTCCTTTGCTCTAAGTGACAACCTCCTGGCCTGGAGCCTATCCCTACTAGAGCGAGTCAAACGACTCGAGTTCGATGCGGTCCCGGGCGAAAAAATTCACCCCTATGAATCTCCTACGTAGCTTTTTCCTCCTTTGTTTCTTGGGAAACCATCTTTCTGCAGCGGATGCCCCGAATGTCGTGGTCCTCTTGGCGGACGACCTCGGCTATTCCGACCTCAGCTGCTATGGAAGCCCTGAGAACGAGACGCCCCATCTCGACCGTCTTGCAGCCGAAGGGCTTCGATTCACGGATTTCTACGCCGCCAGTGCGGTGTGTTCCCCATCCCGGGCGGGGCTCATGACGGGACGGTTCCCGGTGCGGGTAGGGGTCTACAGCTGGGTGCATACCTCCCAGAACATGCACCTGCGGGTCGAGGAAGTGACCGTGGCGGAAAAGATGAAGGAGGCGGGATACAGTACGGCGCACGTCGGAAAGTGGCACCTGGGCTATGACCTGGTGGACGGAAGCGGTCCGGGGCCGGATCCCGGCGACCATGGATTCGACTACTGGCTGGCGACGGGAAACAACGCCGAGCCTTCGCACGAGAACCCGAACAACTTCGTGCGCAATGGCGTGGCCGTGGGCGAGACCAACGGCTATTCCTGTCAGCTCGTGGTGGATGAAGCTCTGACCTGGCTCGACGATCATCGCGATAAGGAGAAGCCTTTCTTCCTGAATGTGTGGTTCCACGAACCGCATCGGAAAGTCGCTGCACCGCCGAAGTTCAAGGATCGGCACAAGGATCAGAAAGACCCCGCCTACTACGGCAGCATCGAAAACATGGACAACGCTGTGGGCCGGTTGCTGGCCAAGCTGGATGAAATGGGCGTGACGGACAACACCTTCATTGCCTTCACCTCCGACAACGGCAGTTACATGCAGGGGAGCAACGATCCGTTGACCGGCCGCAAGACCCAGCTCTGGGAAGGCGGCATTCGTGAACCCGGCATCATGCGGTGGCCGGGCAAGATCAAGCCGGGCAGCACCAGCGAGGTGCCGGCGGGAATCGTGGATCTTCTCCCGACCATTTGTGATGTGGCGGGCGTCGAACCGCCCCAGGACCGGACCTTGGACGGCGTGAGTCTGACCCCGCTTTTCCGGGGCGAGTCCATCACGCGGAATCATCCGCTCTATTGGTTCTACAATCCCTCGCGTCCGGTTTGCGTGATTCGGGATGGGGATTGGTGCCTCGTGGCTGACCCCACTCTCGATCTCTCCCAGGACAACATGTTCAAGGAGGAATACATCGGCCCCATCAAGGAAACGAAGCTGCAGAACTTCCGCCTCTATAATCTGAAGGAAGACGCTGCGCAGGACAACGATCTCTCCAGCAAGTATCCCGAACGCCTGGATGAAATGAAGAAGTCGATGCAGGCGCTACACCAGGACGTGGTGACCGAAGCTTTCGATTGGCGTTCCTTCAGCTGGAATTGAGACCTGTTGGTCTCCCTTAGCTTACGGTGGCCCCGCCCGCGAAGCCTTTGGCGACCAGTGGCGATGAGGTTCAATATTGAAGCCTGATTTCCCACCGGGAGGAGGCCCAAAGGACGCCTCCTGCCTTCGGTCTGGCTGCCCTGATTTGTACAGGGAGCTTCCGTCTGGAGTTGGCAGGAGGACTCCATCTGTTTCGCGAGAAGAAATATCGCTTAGAAAAGATGATTAATATTGAAATTATAGATATGTCTTCTATAATAAATATACACTTCTGCTAATAATCATCATGTCCAGCTCACTTATTCAGCGACTCGCTTCCGCACGCCCCATGCCTAACGGCACCGAGACCGTGCTTGTCGTGGAAGATGACGGAATTATCCGCACGCTTTCCACCCGCATCCTAGAAACCCTGGGTTACAAAGTGATCAATGCCAGTGACGGCTGGGTCGCCTACCAACTGATGAAGGAATGTCCGGATCAAATTCACCTGATCGTGAGCGATGTGATGATGCCGGAACTGTTGGGACCTGAATTCGTGAATCGTGCTCGTGAGCTGGGCAAGGACTTCAAGGTTCTCTACACCTCCGGTTACACCCGGGACACTTTCAATGACGCTTTCGACGGGTTTGAAGGGGAGCGCGACATCCGCCTTCTTCCCAAGCCATACACGCCAGACCAACTGGCTGTGCATGTGCGCCAGGTTTTGGATGAAGGATTGGCTCAAGCCGCCTGATCTAACGCTTCAGGTGTGGGGACATTTCTTGAGGGGGAAACGGTCCTCACCCGAACGCACCTTCGAAAATCGCCGGTCAGGGCACCGGCGATTTTTGGTGTACATAGGCATGTGAGTATCCGACGGCCATTCTTGATTGCCTTTCTTCGGCGCATCTTCTTTCGCCAATTGAGCGATGGCATTGGGGTGATCTCGATCCTTCACGAAGCGATGGATCTCTCCACCAGATTGCGGGAGGATCTAAACAAGTTGGAGGACGGATCATAACAGGCCTTGCGTTGGGGCCCCTGATCGAGTCAGGATTTCTGGCATGACAAGAATACCAGTTGTCCTTCTTCTGCTCCTTTCGTGCATGGCGACTACTTGGGCCAGCGAATGGCAAACCGCCTCTCCACGGGATGAAATCGCGCCCCAGTTTGCGCGTGAGGGCGATCTCTTGAAGATCGAATCTCCGGAAGCGGAGGGCATCAACGGCTATTG
>JBHIXE010000248.1:0-8047 GCA_041984905.1 Verrucomicrobiales bacterium
TTACCACCGGCTACCGAACTTGTAGGCCTCCGGCCTGGAGAATGGTTCCATCTGGTATGCCTTCCATACAGCGCCGCCTCCCATAACATGGGCACATCTCCACCTGAAACGCTCTAAACTGCCGTGTCTGCGACAGGACACCGTTCCTATTCAGCCCCTATTTCCAGGATGCCCACCAAACCCGCCAACTCTATCGCCCGATGCTTCGTGATCAGGGCCCGGGAATTGGCGGCCATGGGGACGAACATGGTTCCCTCCGTCTGACTGTAGATCGCTCCTAGAGCCTTATACTGCTTGTCCCGGTAATCGATCCAGGAGCGCTGAGCCTCCTTCAGCGCTTGCTGACCTTCCTCCGGCAATCGGGAGAGCAGTTCCTGGTAGGAATCGTTGAGAACCTTGTCCCATTCCTGCTGCTCCCAATCAATCGCTTTGACCATGCCCGCCGTGGACGGATCCTGATCCATCATCACCTCGACCCGCTTGTCGATGCGTTCTTCGGCTTCTTCCAGGGACTCGGCGCCTTGCACTTGCCCCTGCCCCACCAAGACCGCAGCCATCCATCCCAGCATGCAATACGCCAAAAGTCGGTTTGTCTTCATGGAGAATTCACGGTGAGAGCGTGTAAGGACGCAACCCGTTTTCGGTGCCGCCCTTTCTTTCCGCCCTTCGCTTCACGATTCTGGTTCCAGGCGATAGATCGGGCCATGCCAGCTTGTCAGGATGATCTCGCCGTCCAGATCCGGAGCGATCGCGGTGATGTTGATGTTATCCTCCAACTTCGGCCGGATGACTTCCTTCACATCTACGACCTTCTTTTGGTCGCAGTCGTACTTCAATCCCCAGACATTCCCCATCTTCCAGTCTCCTACCAGGTAATAGCCCTGGAGTTCAGGCATTTGGGATCCCCGATAGACAAAGCCGCCGGTGATACTGAAGCCCTGGGTGCGATCGTATTCCCAAACCGGTTCCGTAAATACGACGTTCGCCGGAGGCTCGGTGCTATTGTAGCCCAGCGACTCCACAAACCGGTCCCGCTCAAAGAAGCGATGCGTTCCCTCACGGAATTCCCAACCGTAGTTGGCGCCTTTCTCCACAATGTTCACCTCTTCCCAAAGGTTCTGGCCCACATCGGCGAGCCAGAAGGTCCCCGTCTCCGAATCGATATGCATGCCCCAGGGATTGCGCAGGCCTAGAGCGTAGATCTCCGGACAAGCCCGCGGCACGTCCAGGAAGGGATTGTCCGCCGGAATGCCATAAGGGAGATTCCCCGTACGGCTATCAACATCAATGCGAAGGAGTTTGCCAAAGAGACAGTGCAGCTTTTGAGGCAGGGAAAACGCGCCATTCCGCAATCCCCCGTCCCCCACTGTCATATATAAGAGGCCGTCTTTGGGATCAAAGAGCAGGATGCCGGAGTTATGGTTCCAGTCCGGCTGCTGGATCTCCAGGAGAATGCGTTCTGTCGTTGGATCGGCCTGGTTAGGATCGTCGGCCGAGACCTGAAACTCGCTCAGGACCGTGCGTTTGGGCCCTTGCTGAGTGTAAGTGATATAGAACTTGCCGTTCTCCGCGAACTTAGGATGAAAGGCCAAGGCAAAGAGCCCTTCCTCAAACTCATTGTGCTCCATCCCGCGATCCGTGAGATCCAGGAACACAGGCGGCTCGATGCCCGGCTCGGCGTCCTTGCAGAGCACCTTGATTTTGCCCGTCTGTTCCACCAGGAATTGCCGGGGTGAATCGTCGGGCGGAGTGACCAGGCCTAGAGGGCGTTGGAACGTGTGCTGTTCCAGGATCCGGGTGATTTTGACCTCGGCCGCCAGAAGAGAAAGGCTCCAGCCAAAAACGGCCACAGCCACTACGACTTGTCTCATAGATATCGGGAAGGTGGGAAGTTAATCCCTGGCTAGCAAACATTGTGCCACTGAAGCTCTCCCCTGCGAAATCCCATCGCGGACTCTAACAGAGGAAGCTGTCGCAACATTCCAGCACCTTCCGATTCTCCGCAATGGATTTCCCATCTGCCGTTGAGCCTTTCTTCGCCTGCCGCGTGACCGCTCTCTGCTCGTGACGAAGCGACCCGACCGAAATCGGCAAGCCTACTGCGGATGCAGGAGGTTGCTCGTGGGCACGGCCAAGTAGCCACCTTTGAAGGTGCCGTCTTCCAGCTTGGTGCCCTCCTCAAAGATATTGTCAATCCCACTGCCTGGGGGACCGGGAATCGTCGCTCCAGGCCGTCTCGAAGAAAGCAGTTCAACCCGTGCATGGCCACCTACGTATCCTACCACGGCCCTTTGTCGCCTTAGATAAGGATGGTTCCTGCCAAAGGTGCCTACCCCGTTCATCTCATGCGCCACCAAGGGAGAAGTCGACCAATCTGGGCTCATCTGACTGGAAACATAAGAGAAACTACATTCTTGGGAAGTTAGGATTCCATCAGCAATTGGGACCGCCCTTTTCTCAGGGTTGCCTAGCACCCAGAAAATTTGGTCGGACTTGAAATCACCATCCGTCATCAGGTGCTGAAACGCTTCTGTGGAAGTCGAAAAGGCCTTGCCTTCGTGGTCCTTCCACGGGAAACGGCCCTCATGATCGGCCGCATAGGCCCTCAGACCAAACAAGACGCCTTTGAGGTGACTCACATCCTGAAGGAATGGCTCTCCCCTTGCCCAATCGGAGCTGGGAGGCAGGATCAGCACAAAAACACCGGCAATGACAAGCATCACCATCAGACCTTGCAGCCGCCGCCCTTTCCTCACCCCAATAGGATTAACAGGATCTGCTGACCGATTCAATTCAAAGCACCACTACCTTCTACTGCGGATGCAAGATGTTGCTCGTAGGCACAGCCAGGTAGCCATCTTCGAAGGTGCCGTCTTCCAACAATGTGCCCTGCTCGAAAATATTGTCGATCCCACTACCGAGCGGTCCGTGGATGGCGGCGCCTGGCTTGCGTGAAGAGAGCCTCTCAATCCGGGCACTCCCCCCGACGTAACCCACCACGGCGCGCTTCTCCCTCAGATAAGGAAGACTGGCCCCGAAGGTTCCCTCTCCAGTCATCTCATGGCCCACCAGCGGAGATGTTTCCCAATGCAAGACTGTCTGCCCAGTCACATAAGAATAGCAGCACTCGCCCGCGGTCAGCTTTCCGTCGTTGAGAGGTTCCTGAGTCTTGGCTGGATTTCCTTTCACGTAGAAATTCTGATCTGCCTTGATGTCCGTCTTTTCCATCATGTGGCGAAAGGCCTCGGTCGATGTGACAAAGACGCGTCCTTGATCGTCTTCGTAGGGAAAGTGCCCGCCATAGTCAGCAGCGTAAATCCGTAACCCTGCAAGGATCGATTTGACGTGATTTACATGGCTGATAAGCCGCGTACGTTTGAGAAGGTCATCGTAGCAGGGCGGGATCAATAGGGCGAACAGACCGAAGATGACCAGAAGCACAAAAAGGCTCCGTGACCAACGGGATCCTGACTCACTTCTTTGACGCACCTATACCTTCTATCAAATTGGCTCCCAGGGAGCAATCCCAGTCGCCGCTCCTATTGGGGATGCAGAATGTTGCTGGTAGGCACGGCCAGAAAGCCGTCCTTGAAGGTGCCATCCTCCAACTTGGTTCCCTGCTCAAAGATGTTATCGATCCCACTATCCGGGGGACCGGGAATCGTCGCTCCAGGTTTGCTGGAGGAGAGTTTCTCAATCCGGGCATGACCTCCCACATAGCCGACAATGGCGCGACGGCTCTTCAGGAACGGATGATTCTCGCCATAGGTCCCTACACCGGTCATTTCATGCGCCACCAGCGGAGAGAGTTCCCAGTCGGAGAGGGATTGGTTGGTGACGTAAGAGAGGCAGTTCTCACTGGGGAGTAGCGTTCCGTCATTGTTGGGTTCCTGCGGCTTGAGGGGATTGCTACGAATATAGAAAATCTCATCGGAGGTGATCCCACCTTTCTTCATCATGTGCCCAAAAGCATCCGTAGAGGTGGTGAACGCTCGTTCCTGATCGTCTTCAAACGGGAACCTGCCTTTGTATTCACCGGCGAACATGCGGAGTCCAGTCGTGATCGATTTCGTACATGAGGCGTAGAAGTGAAGCCTCGCTCGAGCTTTGAAATCGTGGTAGCAGGGCGGCAACAGCAACGCCAAGCCTGCCATGATGATGGCGATCACCCTCAAGTTTTCCCAAAAACATCCGGAGCTTCCTCCATTTCTTTGCACAAACCGAGGCTAACAAGATTCTCTGGGCATGCAAAGCGCCACGAAGTTTTGGAGTTTCACTTCCGTGGTCACACCCAGGATTGCCTCACCGCGGCAAAGTCGCTAGCCTTCGGTGTCATGACACAGCGGAGGACGATCGCGGGTGCTTTTCTGCTCGCCCTGGGAGGGACAGCTGTGGTGAGTCTCCTTTGGAACTGGCACAGCAGCGGATGGCAATCCTCACCCGATCAGATTCGTCAGTCCACTCTCTGGGACCTTCGAGTCGAGCCTTCCCCAAGTTGGACCGTCCAGCGCCCCTTCCAGCATGCCCCTGTGACGGTGTGGCACGCGTCGGCACACACTGCTTCTGGTCCTGATCCCCTCTTGCACTTCACCTATGATCCCCGCCTGCAGTCCTCGTTGCCTCTTACCCATGGCGATCCCACCTCGCCCAGCAGAATCGAATTGGAGGACGGTGCCACCTTTGAGCTGCAGGCGGTCTCCCTGGGGATTGCGCAACCCAGCTACTTTACTGGAAGCGATGTCCACTTGGAGCCTGCCCAATGGGTCGATTTGAATGGTGAGGCGAAGACCTTTCGAACCGGCAACAAGGAAGTGGATCACTATGCCTATGAGAAGGACTCTTCATTCCTGATTCCGCGTGCGAAGTTTCTTATCCAAACGACGAACACCCCGAATCTAACGTTCCTGGAGGCAAGCTTATACAATCTACAGACTCACGCATATGTGTCAGGAAATAGTGAAGCCCAGGCCACGGATCCCTTGGTCATTTCCTCCGATCTTCATCAGTGGCATGACGCCCCTTTGCTACTGGTAATTCATGTGGCCTATGGAGAAATGGAGTCCCGCACCTTACCCACATCCACGGGATCCACTCTCGAGTTTTCCAACTTTGACGTGCAAGTGGTGCATCAAGAGAATACGAGATGGTCACTGTATTCGCTGGGCGGCGATTCCACGACTTCCACCCTTCTATTCCAATCTCCTCACGCATCGGGCCCAGGTTCATTCATAGGCGTCAGCTTTTCACCTCAGGATTACGCGGGCGCCTGCTCTGCAAGCCTCAGTCCACTTGGCGCTGAGGCAGTCCTTCACCCCAGTTTTCAGGGGATTACCGGCATCACCCTGCACCACGACAAGCCGACGACCGAGGTTACCATTCGGGCGCCCCGCTATTGCCGGCGCCTGGCTCTCGTAATTCCCTCCCTGCCTGGGTTGGCCACGGAAGAGATGGTGAAGCACAATCTCTTCAATGTTGCCATCCCTTATGTCCGTGCCCAGCATGCGCAAGAACTGGCGGACACTGTGGAGGCCGCGACCGGATTCTCCGTCTATTGGAATGTCGACGATTCCAGGGTGAGTCAGGAAGAACTAATTGAACTGACGGACACCACTCCACGCAAGCTCATCCGCTTCCTTCGAGCCAAGACAGGCGGCGATCCTCCCATCGTAGTGGAGCGCGGGGATTCCAGCGACTCGATCGGTTTTGGCCGCGAATCGGACTGGTGGCTGGAACGCTATTTCAGCTGGCTGTTCTGATTCGGGAAGAGCGCTTGGGCCCTTCGAGCCGGGGTTATTTCGCAAGCGGCACATTCCCCCTGCGTCTCGTCGCTTGAAAGGCGCCCGTTGGCCCGATCGTATTCCTCTGCAACCTCGTCATCCCATGAAACGGCCTCGACCTCGAATCCTCCTCGCCAGCCTCCTGGTATCCCTGCCCTTCCTTTCCGGCACTCTTATCTCCGCACCCTACGACGATATCGTCGCTGCGGTCGATGAAGTCGAGAAAGTCATGGAACACTGCTCTACTGTCGAAGCCAGGGTTAACGATATCGAGGTGGGATATCTCAGTGAGGAGAAGGTCTATTTCTATGAGGATGGGAAACCAGCCCGGATTGTCGCTACCGCTTACGGCCAGCACGGCCCCCTCTTCCGGGAGTTCAGCTACAACCGGAAAGGCGAAATCATCTTTGTCTACGAACAGAGACACTATCACCCTGCGATTGAGAATGCCTTGGTCCAGGTCACGGAAGAACGAGCCTACTTTCAGGACGGCCAATGCATCCGCCGCCGCACACGCAGGGACAGCGTCGATCCCCAAGCGAAAGCCGACCTGAGCGGAATCGAACTGCAGGAAGGCGCTCTGGATGACGACTCCCACATCGTTTCTTACGAGAGCTGGGAACGCTTCGCCAATGAGACGCTGACACGCTTGCGGCCGTTGCTGTAAGTGCCGCTGCAACCTAGGCTGAAAGGCAACTACTTCCAAGAGTCCAATTAGTTTTCCATCGAATCAATTGACCCAATCCAGTTGTAACGCTAGAGACAGGCATGTTTATCCTGGCACTGCTTACGATAATAGCTGGACTCGGTGGAATGATCTGGATGGCGGCGATTGCCTTTCAGGAGGGCTATAATGTCCTAGCTGAACTCACGCCGGGATGCTCCGCTCAACTACCTTTGGTGGGCGGGCTCTAGTTGAGTCTCCGCCGAGGGCTCGGCTATATCCCAATTGGTCTGATAGAAACGCTTCGCCAGAATCACCTGCCCCAGTCCAGCAAGCCCAATCACTATGGCGGTCATCCAGGAGTTCTGGAACACGCCGATCAAGATGGGAAGGGAGATCAGCATTACCACGGCTTCATCCCAGAAATGCGCGAGAGGATTGCGTCCCAGGAAGATGAACGCGGCGTCTACCATGAGTCCCAACGCGAACAGCCACAAACCTCCTACGTATGCCGTAGACACCAACCCACAAGCGGTCTGGACCGCAAGATCGATGCTGAACGCCCCTTCTCGCAAGACCATCCACAAGCCCTGGGCCAGGCACCAAACCACGGTCATCAGGTAGGCGTAGACAGCTCTGTGAAAACGCCGGTGGGCCAGGGCGGATCGATAGGTATCCACAACGGTGGTGCGATCCGCTCGAACATAGGCGAGTTTCACGATCGCCAATTGCAAGGTCCGCAAGGCAGAGGCTGCCGGGAAATAGGAAATGAGCAGGAGAAAAGGAAATACGTAAACGAGGCTCGCAAAGTAGGTCAGCCAATCCGGCCACCACGCATCTTCTTCGAACCCTCCCCCGGACTCGTCTTGTCCCCCCTTGAGATTCAGGAGCTGCGCTTTCTCACTGGGCACGAGCACCCATTCCCTTTCGGAATCCAGGTAGTCTGCGACCCGTTCCTTCCCATACCTGGCTTCCAGTCCGGCCCGGTCGAGCGCCCCCTCTTCCCCAGCGTGGTAGGCAATCGCGTCCTCCCAAAAGCCGCGTGTCACCGGATCAAACATGCGGGCGATCTCCGGGGAGAACACCTTCACCAGGATCACGAACAAGGCCATTCCATAAATAAACCACGCTCCTCGTACGACTATCCCCAAGCAGGAGGCAGCGAAGATCTCTCGCTTGGTCTCTGCATTGCGGTTTCGGAGCATGAACAGGGAATTCTGTGTGTAGGCGGTGGAAGCAGGGACTCTTAGCAAGCAGCGCGATCGCGGGCAACTCGCGATTTCAGAAGTTTCTGGAATTGAGCCCCTTACCGGAGAACTCCCGCCCCGCTTCCTGGATGGCTATTGGAACGGGCGGAAGCCCCGGTTATTCAATCGACACAGCACCTACTGAAAAGAGTAAAGGATCAAGGCGACCGAAGCAGCCAGGTAAACGCCGTCCCAAATCCCAAAGATGGGTGTTCCCACTCGCTCACAGTTTCCTCCGCCCACGCCGCGGCCAGGCGCGTTGTGAGCGGTTTCCGGAACTTCCGAGTTGGGAGGGTCGCGGGGATCAATGAGAATCTCAACCTCGTCCCCGGGTTCAAACTCTCGCTTCAGGGGCACTC
>JBHIXE010000248.1:8057-8497 GCA_041984905.1 Verrucomicrobiales bacterium
AGGGATGGAGGCGCGGCGAAAGCGAACCTCCACGACCTTTGAAAAGATCACGTAACCAAGCAGCAAGGCGCCCAGCACAAGACCGAAAATGGATGGAGTGGATTCGTCCATCACGGGATACTACGCGCTTCGGCCCAGAAACAGCAACCCAATGGGGTCCTTTGTCCAAAAGGGGCATCCCTAGAGCGCTCTGGATACCCCCGATCAACTGGTGCAAGTATGATGACAGAATCTGCATCGCCAACAGATGCATTTTCTGGTTTCATGGAATTATCCACGAAGATTCCCTTCAACGGAACGAACACTCAGCCCCACTTCATCATGATGATCGAAAAGATACTTTCAGGTGGGCAACCTGGCGCGGCTCGAGCTGCGCTGGACTGGGCCATTGCCAACGGTCTCCCTCACAGCGGTTGGTGTCCGAAGGGCCGTCGGGTCCT
>JBHIXE010000249.1:0-8495 GCA_041984905.1 Verrucomicrobiales bacterium
TCTCAGCGCTACTCGCGTTTTCCCTTCCGTGGGTCCCCTTCGGTCACACCACGGCTATTCATGGTCTCAGCGCTCCGCGTTTTTGTTTCGCGGATTGCCCCGGATCAGGAAGCTGAGAGTCACGAGTCCTCGGGCGCGCCTCACAAGACCAGCCGGTCGATGAGACCAATCAGGCCTCCTTCTTCTTTTTCTCTTCCTGCTTCTCCAACAGCTCCTCAATCACCTTCTCCCCATTGTAGGTGTACTGCCACTGGGCGATGACCGTTGCCGCGATCAGGGCGGAACTGAGAAGCCGGAAGGCCACCAGGAACCCGCAGAAGAGATAGTTCCGAGTGTTGTGCTCGATGGAAGACACCTTCCAGCCAAACACTTCAAAGACATCGAAGAGCAGGCCGCGAAGAAAATGGTCCACGGAAAACTGGAGGGTCTGGAACGGTCCCAGAGTGGTTTGATCCTGGAACAGATTCACGAAATCCGGCCACAGGCGAGGCGCGGCATAGACGATGCAGGTGAAGGACGCGAAGAGCCCCATCGCCAAGGCGAAGAACTTGTCCGGGAGCCTCTGGAGACTTGGCCTGTCGAACTGCTTGCGTCTCCACATGGAGAGGAAGTTCTGGGCAATCAGGATGAAACAGATCAACAAGGTCGTGGCCGCCCCAATCAGCGCACAGTAGACGACCTTGTCCCGGGCAAAGATCGCTCCGGCAATGGCTCCCACCACCAGTCCAGGCAGCAGGAAAATGATGGTCGTGCGAAAGGTGATTACGAAGTAACCCGGCAGAGATTTGATCAGGTGGAAAGGGAATAAAAGGAAGCGCATGGGTCCCGTAAAAGCTGAATTGGAAGACGAGACCGTGACTTTAAAGACGCTCCGAAGGAATTGTCCAACCTGAATCGGAGCAGACTCTTCGCCAACCACTCACCATCAGAGCATTAGCCTGGATAGCCATGATCGGGAACTTTCCCGCCTTTTCGAGCCGCTACGGCAAGCTCGTCGCAGCGTTCGTTCTCCGCGATTCCCTGGTGACCGGGCACCCACTTGAAGGTGACCTTATGCTTCTCGTAGACGCCGAGAAAGCGCTCCCAGAGATCGGCGTTCTTGGCCTTCTCATCTGCCGTGCGATACCAGTTCTTGGCCTGCCATCGAAAGACTGATCGCTTCTGCACGGCATCGACCACGTAACGGGAATCGCTGTGAATCGTTACCTCGCAGCTGCGATTGAGCGTTTCCAGCCCGATAATCACGGAGAGAAGCTCCATACGGTTGTTGGTGGTCATCTCAAACCCGCCTGAGAGCTCTTTGCGATGTCTTCCAAAGAGGAGCACGACACCGTAGCCTCCCGGTCCCGGATTGGGAGAGGCCGCCCCATCCGTGTACATGATCACTGACGGTCGACTCTCAGCCATGGGAAGGGAGAACTTGGAAGACTAACATGATGCCTGGAACGAACGGCCCACCCTAGCGGGTTTATGGCCTGATGCAAGACCGGCAGACAAGAGGCGCGCGGAGCCCTCAATCCTTCGCGTAAGATTGCGGGCTCGCCATTCGTGAATGGGTCTGGTAGTAGCTTGCGATCCCTTTTCCTTATGCGCCTTCCCGTATTCAGCGCCCTATTCTTTTTGTACCTGGCCCCTTCAGCTTTCCCCGCGGAAGTGAAGTTCAACCGGGACATCCGCCCTATTCTCTCGGACAAATGCTTCACCTGCCATGGACCCGATGGGGGAGCCCGCGAAGCCGACCTGCGTCTGGACATTCGCGCCGAGGCCATCAAGGCAGGGATTGTGCCCGGAGATCCCGATGCCAGCCCCGTGCTGCAGCGCATTCTGGAGGAGGATCCCAAGGAGCGGATGCCTCCCCGCAAGACCCACAAGACGGTCTCTCCCGAGGAAGCGGCCAAGCTGCGTCAGTGGATCGCCGATGGCGCCGAGTATCAGGGACACTGGGCCTTCATACCCGTTACCGAACCTGAGATTCCCGAAGTCGCTCAAGAAGATTGGCCGCTGAACGAGATCGACCGATTCATTCTCGCCAAGCTGGAATCCAACGGACTGAAACCCTCTGCTAAGGCGGATCGCGCCACAGTTCTCCGCCGGGTGAGTCTCGATCTCACGGGCCTCCCGCCCTCTCCCGACGAGGTCGCCGCATTCCTGGAGGATCCCTCCCCCGATCAGGAAGCCCTGAGCAAAGCGGTCGACCGCCTGCTGGCTTCTCCACAGCATGGGGAACACGCCGCCTGGCGCTGGCTCGATGCGGCGCGCTACGCCGATAGCGATGGCTACGAGAGCGATCCGCTGCGCAACATGTGGCCCTGGAGAGATTGGGTCGTTGAGTCCATCAACCAGAATATGCCCTACGACCAGTTCGTGATCGAGCAGCTGGCGGGCGATCTCCTCGAAGATCCCTCGATGCGTCAACTCCTGGCGACGGGTTTCAATCGCAATCACCGTCTCAACAACGAGGGCGGCATCCTTCCCGAAGAATGGATTGTGGAGTACGTCTGTGACCGGGCCGAAACCACCGCCACCGTCTTCATGGCGTTGACCTGGCAATGCGCCCGTTGCCACGATCACAAGTTCGATCCCATTCCGCAGAAGGACTACTACCAGCTCTTCGCGTTCTTCAACACGGTGCCCGAAGACGGCCGAGGCCGGGGCGCAAACGCAGCGCCTCCCATGATGGACGTGCCGGCGTTACCGCATTTTGAGGAATACGCGGCTCTGCAGCCCCAGATCACCGAACTGGAGAAGCAACTGGCCGCCCTTAAGAAGGATGAAGGGTTCGCTCCGGCCAAGAAGGCCTGGCTGGAACAACTCAAAGCGGACGAAGAGGCGCGCCAGAAACTGCCCCGGGATCTTGGCAAGACTCCGGTAGAAAAATGGAACGGAAGCCTTCACAGGACCGCCGAGGATTACTTCCTGCGAGTCGCTTACGAGCCGGGCCGCCCGATCGCCCGCGAGCTGGGACCGTTGAACCAACGCAGCGCCGCTCTTCGCCAAACCGGGGCCAAGGTCATGATCATGGGCGAGATGGAAGACGACCCGCGCAAGTCCTACATCCTGGATCGCGGCGCCTATGATCAGCCCAAAGAAGAAGTCTTTCCAGAGACTCCCAGCGCTCTGCCGCCTATGGATCCGAACTTGCCGAAGAACCGGCTGGGTCTGGCCCAATGGCTCGTGGAACCGGATCACCCGCTGACGGCCCGGGTCATGGTAAACCGTATCTGGGAACAGTATTTCGGCACGGGAATCGTGAAGACCCAGGAAGACTTCGGCTCCCAGGGTGAGCTTCCCTCGCATCCGGATCTACTCGACTACCTGGCCTGGCGCTTTGTGCAGGAAGGCTGGGACGTCAAGGCTCTCCGGAAGCTCATCGTCACCAGCGCCACCTATCAGCAGGTCTCCCTGGTGACGCCGGAACTCCTGGAGATCGATCCCGAAAATCGCCTCCTGGCTCGTGGACCCCGCTACCGTCTGCCCGCTGCCGTGATCCGGGACCAGGCCTTGGCTGCCAGCGGCTTAATGGTCGGAACCATGGGCGGTGAACCCGTGAAGCCCTATCAGCCGGAAGGGCTCTGGAAAGAAATCATCAAGGGCCGTGTCGTCTACAAGCGAGACACGGGCGATGCCCTTTACCGGCGCAGCCTTTACACCCTCTGGCGTCGTGCCGTGAAACCACCGCTCATGATGCTGCTGGATTCCAATGAAAGGGACACTTGCGCGGTGAATGCACGCCGCACCAATACCCCGCTCCAGGCCTTGCTCCTGATGAACGACATCACCTTTGTGGAAACGGCTCGGGCTCTGGCCACGCGCATGATCCAGGAAGGCGGCGACGATGAAGCCTCGCGCATCACCCACGGCATGCTTCTCCTGACCGCTCGCGAGCCCAGCGCCGAAGAGGCAGATATCCTGGTAACGGAATTCGCCAATCAACTGGCTCACTACCAATCTCATCCCGAGGAAGCCGCCGAACTCATTGCCTATGGCGAATCCAAACCCGCAGCTGGTCTTGATGCCGCGGAGTTGGCTGCCTACACCAACGTGGCCCGAATCCTCCTCAATTTGGACGAAACCATCACCAAGGAATGAACCCTCTCGCTGAGCACTATCACTCTCTGGCTCGCCGCAGTTTCCTCACGCGCACCTCGCTGGGACTGGGCTCGGTTGCCCTCGCTTCCCTCCTGCGTGGCGCAGAGGATCTGACGCGCAACAACATTGGCGGACTACCTGAAATTCAGGCCATCGCTCCCAAAGCCAAGCGGGTCATTTATCTCTTCCAATCCGGCGGTCCCTCCCATCTCGACCTCTTCGACTACAAACCCCATTTGGCGGATCGTTTTGGGGAAGACTTACCGGAGAGCGTCCGCGGAGGCCAACGACTCACGGGCTTCACCAACACCCAGGCAACCCTCCCTGTCACTCCCACCAAATACAAGTTTGAGCAGAAAGGCCCCGGCGGCTCCTGGATCAATACGGAGCTCCTGCCGAACATCTCCAAGGTCGCCCACGAGATCTGCCTCATCAACTCTCTGCACTCCGAGGCGATCAACCACGATCCCGCTCGCACCTTCCTGCAGACGGGGGCCCAACTCGCCGGACGGCCGAGCATGGGCTCCTGGGTCAGCTATGGTCTGGGCAGTGAATGCGGCAATCTGCCGGCCTTCATGGTGCTGAACTCCTATGGCAGTTGCAAACGCACACCTCAACCCGTGGGAGCTCGGCTTTGGGGAAGCGGGTTCCTGCCCTCTCAATACCAGGGCGTGAAGCTGCAATCCGTTGGGGATCCCGTCCTCTACGTTTCCAATCCTCCCGGAGTGAATCGCGAGACCCAACGCAGCACGTTGGATGCCCTTGGCCGCATGAACGCGATCAAGTCTCAGCAGATGCAGGATCCCGAGATCGAGGCACGAGTCCAACAGTACGAGATGGCCTTTCGCATGCAGGCTTCCGTGCCGGAGCTCCTCGACATCAGCCAGGAAACCGATCACACCTTCGAACTCTACGGTGAGGACGCCAAGACGCGTGGCACCTATGCCGCGAACTGTCTCATTGCCCGGCGTATGGCCGAGCGCGGCGTGCGGTTCATCCAGCTTTACCATGTCGGCTGGGATCACCATAACAACATCCCCCGCGACCTCCCTCTCATGTGTGGCGATGTCGATCGCGCCACCGCCGGTCTGCTCACCGACTTGCGCCAACGTGGTCTGCTCGACGACACCTTGGTCATCTTCGGTGGAGAATTTGGCCGGACGACTTTCTCTCAAGGCAAGTTGACCAAGGAAGTCTACGGTCGCGATCACCACGGTCGCTGTTTCAGTATGTGGATGGCCGGTGGCGGAGTGAAGCCGGGCATTCGCTACGGCGCCACGGACGACTTTGGTTACAACGTCGCCGAGAACCCGGTGCATGTGCACGATCTCCAGGCCACGATCCTGCACCTGCTAGGGATCGATCATACCCAGCTGACCTATCGGTTCCAAGGCCGGGACTTCCGCCTTACGGATGTGCACGGACACGTGGTTCGCGATATTCTGACATAGAAGCGGCTTGCAGAGCCTTCGTTTGTGGCATCATTAGGCTCAGTAACTTATGCGCCCCACCGGACCCATCCCCACCCTCTGTCTCGTCCAGATTCTCATCATCGTGTTGGGCTATATCACGCTCGGCGTCATTCTGAAGGGACTCGGCTGGGGGGAGATCGATGGCGAGATTCAGTTCACCTCGATCGCCAGTTTCCTGCGCCAGCATTCCTGGCTCCCCCTCCTTGCTTCCGTGCTGTGGACCGTTGCCGCGTTCTGGATTGAGACGACGGACAAGAAAACCAACTGGAATCACTGGGTGATCATCCTCGGAATCGCGCTCTGCGTTATTCTCTTCGTGGCCTATCTCTGGGCCATCGTCTTTCCGGGCTCCACGCCGATTCGCGGAGTGGCGATAGCCTAGAGCGTAGCTCTACTGTCTGGCCGACTGCGCGAAGAGCCAGTCCCACACATCCGCATCGGTTGCGTGCGGAGACTCCCGGTTGGAGTTCACGCTTCAGCGTGCGCGAAGCCTATCCGCATCATCTGTTGATCACCCATCGTTCTGCGGGAGTCTTCGCGCACGCTGAAGCGTGAACTCCAACCCAAGGCTCTGCTCCGGTCGTCTGCATGCGAGCGAGGACGCTGCGCTCCGACACTAGGTCTCCGCCCACACGCACTTGAGGTAATTCTCGCCGGTAAACTCTGGCGGCATAGGGAGCGATTCCAGCTTCGCTTTCGGCAAGGCGCTTCGAATCATCCGCTCAAAATCAACCGCCAACAGGTTGCGGCAATTGGTGCTGCACAGGATCCACCCATTCGGATTGAGCACGTTGGCGGCCATCTCCACCAACTCACCGAAATCATCCTCCACCCGGAAGACCTTCCCCTTGTCATTGCGGGAAAAGGTCGGCGGATCGAGCACGATCCCCTCAAAACGGGTGCCGGACTTCGCCCAGCGCTTGAGCCAGGCGAAGGTGTCTCCCTTCGTGAAGTAGTGCTCGTCAGGGTTCAGGCCATTGTGAGTGAAATTGCGTTTGCCCCACTCGAGATAATTGCGAGAAAGGTCGACGCTGGTCGCAATGGCACCGCCGAGCGCCGCCACGACGGAGAATCCGCAGGTGTAGGCGAAGGTGTTCAGCACGCGGTCACCTTCCTGAACCCGCTTTCGAACCCGCTGCCGATTGAGACGTTGATCGAGGAAAATGCCCTGAGAGTAGCCGGCCTGGAAATCGATCTCGTAGTTCACACCCTCTTCTTGAGCCAGGAACGGTTCGTGGAGGTTTTCCCCGTCGAGACGCTGCGGCGATTCCCGCGCTTCTTTGTCGAGCCGTTTCCACCAAAGCGAGCGACGCTCTTCCGGCGCTTCATCGATCCAGGCCGGGTATCTTCCCACTCGGGTCTGCACCAACCAATGTCCATCAAAGCAATCGATCTGTGCCTCCAACCCGTCGTAGAGACGGTAGGCTGTGGTATGGTTAGAGGGAGGGTCGTTCCGTGCTGGCGCCATGAGTCGTCTGGTGCGATCTTAACGCAAACTCGAATCGATCCAAGTTGATGCTGAACCGAAACCGCCGGCCCCTGATTCCGGCTCTCATTGCCGGAGCCCTCTGCCTTCCCTATTGCCTCACTCTCGCTCAGGAAGCCTCCGATGGGGTCGTAGCGCTGGACGATGAGAATCTCTCCATCGCGGATGAAGAGTTTGCCTGGTCGGAGTTCATCAACAAGGCCCGGGCCAAATACATGAAGGGCAAACTGTTCCGGGAAAAGGCTCAACGCGGATATCGCGACGCCCTATCCGAGGTCGTGAAAGCCGCGGATGAGGTTCACGTGTTTCTCCTCGACTCCGACTTTGAGAAGCTTCCGGCCGATCTCCCTCCCGCCGAGCGTTTTCCGATCCGGCCTTATGGCGCGGATGCACGCATTCTCAAGACCAAGGTGCTGAGGGGGGATGCCTGCCGCGAGCTGGCGCAGGCTCTGGCCGACGGATTGGCCGAGGACATCCGGGGCGCGGGAGCCAAGTGTCATCTTCCCGTGTATGGAGTGCGAGTCTATCGGAAGGACGAACTTCCCTTTCAGACGAGTCTTTGCTGGGAGTGCGAGAACTACTACGTGGACTACCCCGATCACTCCAGTTGGCAGGAGATGGGCCCTGCCTTCAACCGGCTGCTGCCTCTCCTGGAATCCGTGATTCCGAGAGACTCGTGAGGAGAGAAGCATTTGCGGAGAGCGCTTCTCTTTCCTAGGGTAAGTCCCCGGTGTCGAACAACGACCAACCCGAACATCATGAAAGCGTTCTTCTCCCCCCTCTCCCTGCTCGCTCTGATTGCCTTGGCTGGCTGCAATGAAAGTGCGGACTCTTCCGCCGCTGCTTCCAGTGGTTCCACCGAGGCTGCCGCCTCTAACCAGGCCAAAGGTTCCGGATCTCAATCGCAACTCACCAAGACCACCTCAGAGAGCCGTGAGAAGTTGAAAGAACGGCTGACCGGCATGCAGTATGAGGTGGCCGTGGAAGGCGGCACGGAGCCCCCTTTCCGGAATGAGTATTGGGACAACAAGAAGGACGGCATTTACGTGGACATCATCTCCGGCAAACCGCTGTTCTCTTCCAAAGACAAGTTCAAGTCCGGCACCGGCTGGCCGAGTTTTACGCGTCCGCTCTTGGATAACGAAGTTCTGGAGTTGCGCGATACCTCCCACGGCATGGTTCGTACGGAAGTCCGCTCTAAATCGGGCGATGCCCACCTGGGCCACGTTTTCGATGACGGCCCCGCCCCCACGGGCCTGCGCTACTGCATCAACTCCGCGTCCCTGCGCTTCGTGCCCAAGGAGAAGCTGGAGGAGGAAGGGTATGGGGAGTATGTGGGGTTGTTTGAGGATTCGTGAGGTCAGTATTGCAGTGCGACAGTGCGACGTGCGACAGTGAAGTTCCCCCGATTTGATGGACACCAACAGCACGGTCTACGAAGCTACAGT
>JBHIXE010000250.1:0-8455 GCA_041984905.1 Verrucomicrobiales bacterium
CATGAAGATGATTGTCGATTCGGGATACAGCGGCATCCTGGCGATTGAATGGGAAGGCCACGCGCTGGAGCCCATCCCCGGAGTAAAGGCTTCCCAGAAGTTGATCGAGAAGTCCCTGGCCGCAGTCTAGTTGGATCCCTCGGGAAAGACCGACAGAATCCCGTCTCCGCCCACGTGCTTTCAGCATGGGAGTTCCCCCGACAGCCTCCAAGCTGCCGCTTTGCCTGATTGGCCTGGTGGCCTTGCTCCTCACCACTTCGCTCCATGCCGAAGGAGATCCCGCCTTTGATAAGTTGCTGGGCCCCACCTTCAAGGAGAGCTGCGTGCGCTGTCACGGGAAGGACGGCAAGGTTAAGGGCGACGTCAATCTGCTGGAGATCGAGAGCATCGCCGACTTGAAGGAAGATCCCGACCTGATCCGCGACCTCATCGACATGATCGAGTTTCAGGATATGCCGCCGGATACAGAGATCCCGCTCAAACCAGATGTCCGCAAGCAGGTGGTGGCGGAGTTGGAAGCACTACTGCGGGAAACCCTCTCGGAGTCCAAGAGCTACGCGAGCACACCGATCCGGCGCATGACCCGGTTCCAATACAACAACGCGGTTCAGGATCTGCTGCAGTTGAATTGCGTCGTCTTCACCCTGCCGGAGCGCATGATGCGGGAATACGACGCCTATTTTCAGCCCGCCAGTGGGAAGATGCCGGAGATGGTCCGGGTCGGCAGCCGGCCCCTGGGGAAATCCCAACTCATCGAAAACCGGCTCGCCGGTGTGGCCGCCTTTCCCCAGGATCTGCGCGCCGAGCATGGCTACGATGTGCAGGGCGATCACCTCTCCCTGTCGCCCCTCCTCATGGAGGCCTTCCTGACACTGAGCCAGAGCATCCTGCACAGCCCTGACTTTGGACCCAAGACCTGCGGCATCTGGAACGAGTTCTTTACGGCTCCTGCCGACCACGATTCTCAGGCCTACGTAATCCGCGACCGCCTGGAACAGTTTCTAACGCGAGCCTTCCGGCGCCCTCCCCCAAGCGAACAGGTCGACCGCTACACCAACCATGTGCTGGCAAGACTGGACGCTGGCGACTCCTGCGCGGATAGCATGAAGGCCGCCGCCTCAGCCGCAATCGCTTCCCCCAGATTCCTCTACCTTTATGAGGATGCTAGTACGGTCGAAGACATGGACGCCCTCGATGACTTCGAGCTGGCCTCCCGTCTTTCCTTCTTTCTTTGGGGCAGCATTCCAGATGACGCGCTTCTCGATCGCGCCTCGCAAGGAACCCTTCACCAACCGGAGATTCTGGCGCAGGAGATCGACCGAATGTTGGAGGACCGGCGCTTGAAACGTTTCTGCGATAGCTTCCCCGCCCAGTGGCTACAATTGGATCGCATCGTTTCTTCCGTCCCGGATCGCGAGCACTTCCCGGAGTTCTACTTCGCCAAGTACCGGATGAGCATGCACATGATGCTCGAGCCTTTGCTGCTCTTTGAAACGGTGCTGGTGGAGAATCGCCCCATCACGGATCTGCTGGATCCGGGATTCACCTACCGCTCCTCCCAACTTCGCGCCGCCTACCATCCTGGCAATGCCGCCAAACAGGAGGTGACTGCGCTCAACTTCCAGCGGATGCCGCTGGAGGACCGGCGGGAAGGTGGAGTCATCACCAATGCAGCCGTGATGACCATGACTTCCGGCCCGGAACGCACGCAGCCGATCACCCGCGGCGCCTGGATAGCATCGGTCATCTTCAACAATCCACCTCCACCGCCACCTGCCGACGTGCCTCCCCTGCCTGAAGATCCGCCCAAAAATGAAGAGCACCTGACCTTGCGGGAGCGGCTCCTGATGCACCGGGAACGAGCTGACTGCGCCGGCTGTCATGAAAAGATCGATCCGCTCGGCTTTGCCCTGGAGAACTACGGCCCCACGGGGCAATGGAGGGACCAGTACGAGAATGGTCGTGAAGTGGACATGGCAGGGGAACTCTTCAACCAGCATCCCTTCACGGATATCATGGAGTTCAAAGACGCTGTGCTCGGAGAAAAAGACCGCTTCACGGAAGCCCTCGCCGGACACCTGCTTTCCTTTGCCCTGGCCAGAGAACTCGACGCCGCGGATTCCCTGGTGATCGAACACATCGCCGCAGCCACCGCCGAGGATGATTACCGGCTGCGAACCATGATCAAGCAAGTCGCCCTGAGCGAGCCCTTCCTCCACAAGACCAATCCTGCCGAAGCGCCATGACGACCGACCTTTCCAGCAAGACTTCCCGTCGGACCTTCCTCCGAGGTCTGGGCGGAGCCGCCCTCGCCCTGCCCTGGATGGAGAGCCTGCACGCCGCCACCGCAGTCACTCAACGCATTGCGTTTTTCTATGTGCCTATCGGCGTAGTGCGCCGCGGCTTCTTCCCCGGGGAGGCCGATGCCATCATTCCCAAGTTCACCAGCAGCCAGGAAGAGATGGAGAAAAAGGTGAAGCTCCCGGTCGGGACGCATTCCCTGGAGCTGACTCCTACCCTGGAACCGCTGGCGTCCGTCAAGGACAAGGTCACGCTCATCACCGGGATGGATCGTACGTTTCAGCAGGGAACCGACGTTCATGCTCAGTGTGCTTCCTGTTACTTGAGCAGCGCCAAGGCTTTCGAGATCAAGGACTCCGCCTGGCCGCTGGATCGCACACTGGACCACATCATCGCGGACCGGATCGGCGGCACTACACCCTTCCGCACTCTGGAGCTCAGCTGCAACAGTCACCAGGACAACAAGGAATCCATCTACTTTGACAACATCTCCTGGTATGGCACCAGCCACTTGGCGCCTTCCATCCGGGATCCGCGCAAGGTGTATCGCCGGCTCTTCGGCACTTCCGAGATTCAGTCCACTCGGGATATCACCAGCCTCGTGCTGGAAGACGCCCGCTCCATGAAACGGAAATTGGGCTACAACGATCAGCAGAAATTCTCCGAGTACTTCGACTCCATTCGTACGATCGAGCAACAGATCGATAAGCTCGAGAAGATGAAGGGCGAACTCAGCCAGGTGAAGATGGAAGAACCGCCGGAGGCTCATCTCCCCCGCGGCGAATACATCCGCCTTATGGGCGACCTGATGGTGGCGGCTTTGCAGACTGGTCTGACCAATGTGGCAACCTTTATGGTCGGGCCCGAGCGGTGGAACACGCCCTTTCTATTTGAGACGCTCTTCGACAAGCCGATGAGTCACCACCAGATGTCCCACAATCAGCATCAGTTCCTGGATCATCTGCTCAAAGTGGATCGCTTCCACATGGAGCAATTCACTTATCTGGTCGAGAAGATGGACCGGATCCAAGAGGCGGATGGTTCCTCCCTTCTGGACAACACGCTCTTCACCTATGGCTCGGGTCTCGGCGATGGCGCGACGCACCAATACACGGACCTGCCCATCATTGTGGCTGGAGGAGGCAACCGCCTGGAGCTTGGCAAGCATCTCAACCTGCCCGAAGGCACGCCCCTCGCCAACTTGTGGCTCACCCAGGCACAGATGATGGGTCTGGATCTGAAGGACTTTGCGGACAGCACGGGGTCAGTGAATTCACTGCTTCGCAGCTAAGGCCTTGCTGTCGAAATCCTCACGGATTCCGCGACAAGCGTTCGAAAAGTAGCGGAATCCGTGAGGATTTCGACCCAAGTGAAAGCCCGCGCCCAGGAAGAGAGGTTTCTCGTACGTCTTCGCCAGTCTTTCGCTCGCCCAGGTCACGGAATGCGGGGCCTGAAACTCCTCAGGATTGCCTGCTTGGAAAAAGGCATCCCTGCCTTCGGCGCATACGTCAGAAGTGCGATGAGGAGCGAAAGCAAAAGCCGGCTTATGAGCTCTTCAGAGTCACGCTCAGCGGTTCCATCCCGGGTTTCACTTCCACAACTTCGCCATCGATCTCGACCACGCCATCATTGGGATCCTGGGTTTCCTCCCAGATACTGCCGGAGAACTTCAGCTTGGACGGGACCGCAATGGGACCTGAGCTGGCATCGGCGCGGAATTTTCCCCGGCGAATCCGAACCGTCGTGTCCGGTACATTGGGGTCTTCCGGATAAAAGGTCACACTCCCCCAACTGATCGGCTGACCGTCCAGAGTCACATCGCCACTCACTGGCACTCGCGCCACCTCTTTGCCGGTCAGGAAACCGTTGGTCCGCAGCCAGTCATAGAGATGGCCTGACCAGGTGCCCAGAATCGGATCGCCCAAGAAGAGCCCCACTCCATGCGGCCCTTTCTGGTAGAGATGCATCTCTGAAGGGATGTTGTGTTTCTGGAGAGCCAGGTAAAATCGGACCGAGTTCTCCACCGGCACGGCCGAGTCTTCCGCAGTGTGGAAGAGAAAGGTCGGCGGCGTCTGATCCGTCACGTTCAGTTCCGAGGACACATGCTTGGCGGCAGCTTCGTCATCCGCCTTGTCCGGCCCCAGCAAGTTGCGGCGGGAACCCATGTGCGCGATTTCCGGGTCCGTGCTGATGACGGGATAACAGAGCACACCAAAGTCCGGGCGAGCGCTCACCTTGTCGACGTCATCCGACGGCTCGTAGGCTTTCTCATCAAACTTGGTCACCGCCATGGAGCTGAGATGCCCTCCCGCGGAGAACCCCATCACGCCAATCCGCTCCGGATCAATGTTCCACTCCTGGGCATGCGCCCGCACCTGCCGGATCGCTCGCTGGACATCCGCCAGTTGAGTCGGGAAATGATGCCCGGAGCTCCCCAACCGGTAGTGGAGCACATAGGCGGAGATGCCGCGCTCATTGTACCAACGCGCGATTTGGTTCCCCTCGTGATCGATCGCCAGCCCGCCATAGCCTCCCCCGGGACACACCACCACAGCGCAGCCCGTCCGCTTGGACTCGTCCTTCACGGGATAGAGGTAGAGCTTGGGCCGGCCTGTTTCGGCGTCCTTTTCCTTCGCGTAGGGAGTCTTACCCTCCGGCCAAAGCGGTATTTCTTCCGGAGTATCCTGCGCCGAGAGCGCACCGGTCATCATGATGAGGGTAGCAAAGAGGAGTGAGAGGGGTTTTCGATTCATGGGAGTGTCATCATGAGACGAGATTCCCGTGAATGGAAAGCGGGAAGTTGGGGATTTCCCGCCCTGCGAACGAGCAAGTTCGCCTTTCACTACGTCAACAATGGCGGTCCTCATTGGACGCTATCCTTCGCGATTCCGAATTACGCCCTTGTGGTAGGAGTCGCGCTGCTCGGGATATGGATTCGTTTACCCCAAGGCCTTCGTCGATTGCGGCGCTGAAACAGCTTGGGTTTCCACGACAAGATCTGGCACGATCCCCATCTGAACCATGAAAAGCCTCATCTCTCTCCTGCTCAGCCTCTTCCTTGCGGCTACCGTCCTTCAAGCCGCCCCCAAGCCCAATATCCTCATCCTCTACGCCGATGACCTGGGCCATGGCGATCTGGGCTGCTACAATCCCAAGTCCAAGATTCCCACCCCGAACCTGGATTCCCTGGCCGCGGATGGCATTCGCTTCACGGACGGGCACTCTTCCTCCGGCATCTGCACCCCGAGCCGTTACGCGCTCCTCACAGGGCGGCATCACTGGCGCAAATTTCACGGGATCGTGAACGCCTTCGGCGCCTCTGCTTTTGATGCGGAGCGCCTTACCCTGCCGGAGATGCTCAAGAGTCAGGGCTACGATACGGCAGCGATCGGCAAGTGGCACCTGGGTTGGGATTGGGAAGCCATCCGCGTCGCCGAAGGCGTGGGTCCCGAAGCCTTTGATTGGTCCAAGCCCATTCCCGACGGCCCGCTCGCGCATGGGTTCGACCATTACTTCGGCGATACCGTGATCAACTTCCCTCCTTATGCCTGGATCGAAGACGACAAACTGGTCAAAGCCCCCGACATCCTCATGGACACCGAGCTCTGGAAACCGATCAAGGAAGGCCGCTGGGAATGCCGTCCCGGACCGATGACCTCTGATTGGGATCCCTACCAGAACATCCCCACCACCACGCAGAAGGCCATCGACTACATCCAGGCCCAGGCCGAGACCGACACGCCTTTCTTCCTCTACTTCGCCTTCCCCTCTCCGCACGCCCCCATCATCCCGAATGACGAATTCGACGGCAAATCCGGCGCTGGTCCCTTTGGCGACTTTGTGGTCGAGACGGATGACGCCTGCGGCAAGATCCTAAGTGCCCTTGAGGAATCCGGTCAGGCGGAGAACACCATCGTGGTATTCAGTGCGGACAACGGCCCGGAGAAATACGCCTACGCCCGCGACGAAAAGTTTGATCATTGGTCCCCCGGACTACTCCGCGGCTTGAAGCGGGATATCTACGAAGGCGGTCATCGCGTGCCCTTTATCATCCGCTGGCCCGGCGTCACCAAGCCCGCCGAAACCAGCGATGCGCTCGTCTCCCAGATCGATCTCATGGGCACCTTCGCGGCTGCCTTAGGTGTGGAACTTCCCAAGGACCAAGCCGAGGACTCGCACAATCTCCTTCCCCTTCTCAAGGGTGAAGTCGATGCCATCCGCGACTCACATGTCCACAACACCTTCGTAAGTGCCTGGGCCATTCGCCAGGGTGATTGGGTGCTCATCGACGCCAAAGACGGTTATCACAGTGGCCGCGTGAAGAAGTGGGAAGAAAAGCACGGCTATCCCGCCGATGACGATCAGCCCGTGGAGCTCTTCAACCTGAAGACGGACCCGGGTCAGCGGAACAACGTCGCTGCAAGTCATCCGGAGGTCGTGACCGAGTTGAAGGCGAAGCTGAAGGAGTTGCGGACGAATCCACGGAGTGCACCGTGAAGTCACCTATATTTTGACAGCAAACAGCTTGATCATCATGAATTCCGTCTGTTGTTAGTCGGCACTCATGAAGGTCGTCCGCTGTCAACACTGTCACACTGGCATCGTTCCGACCTCAGACAATCGCTGCCCAGCTTGCCTGCGAGACCTCGCCGACTACAGTGGCGTTGACCCTACTAAAGCCGCTCTTGAGGTAGAGCACCACGAAGACCTGCCCACCTATTGCTCGTGGTGCGACCGCTATACCGACGATCAACGGAAAATCGTCCGAAAGGGGGAGTTCAAGACAGACGCTAAGGAAAACGAACTAGCCATACTGGTGGTTAAACTCGCGCTCCCGTTCTTCAATTGGATGGGATTTTCCAGTGGCGAAAGATCCACCACTACTACAATTGAAGTACAAGCATCTATTCCTCTCTGCGTCGCTTGCCGCAGTCACGGGCGGGAAATTGAAGTGCTCCACGCCGACCTGCTGCAAAGGAGGTTAACCCTTTTGGTCGGTAAGGAATTCGCACAGCGCTGTCTTGCACAGCGAGCAAGGCAGCGCCCTCGTGGTCCGAAGCGTTGGCGCCCGCGAAAGTCAAAGAACGATTGGTCGTCTTCCACCTGATGCGCCGCTGGTGGCAGACTTGGGCGCCAAAGTGATTGATTTTGGATTGCGTTTGTTTCCTCGGACCAATGCTATTTCGTGGATTATCAAATCATCACCCATGGACAAGCCAAGGCCATCCGTCAGAAAACGAGCCGATGCGATCAAGCCCTATCGCTGCAAGAACCTGATCGCCGTCATCGAGAATCCGAAGGACATCAAGAACATCGGCACGATCATTCGGAACGTGAACGCGCTGGGCGTCGACAAGACCTACATTGTTGATCCCAAGAAGAAACTACCTGACGACTGGCAGGAAATGCGGGAGCGTTCGTCGCTCGCCGGCACCTCGGTTTCCGCCATCAAGTGGAGCTTCGTGAAGCGCTTCGACTCCACGGAGGACTGCCTGGATCACCTGGAGAAAAATCGCTATGTCTCCGTGGTCACCTCCCCTCATCTCAAGGGGAAGAAGACCGTGATCCTGCATGAGGGAGACTACACCCATCCCAAAGTGGCGGTGTGGTTTGGCAACGAAACCCGCGGGATCAGCGATCTCGCCATCGAGCGAAGCGAGTTCTGCGTGACCATCCCGATGTTTGGAATGATCGAAAGCCTGAACCTGGGGACGACCTCGGGAATCGTCCTCTACGAGATCACCAAGCAGCGTCGCGAATACCAGGCGAAGTATGGCAAGGCCAGCAGAGGGCCGAAGTCCCGCGGAACCCGCGCGGCGTGAGTGCTACATCATCTTCTTCGCTAGCGCTTGTTACCATTACGTAAAGATGCATCTATGTTATAGGAGGCGCGGTGCGGAGGGGATGCTGGATCGAACCATTCTCCAGGCCGGAGGCTGCAAGTTCGTTAGCCGGTGGTAAAGCGAGAGCATCGAGCGGCACCACCGGAAGAAGATGAATATCGACGGTCCCCAGCGGGGCCCTGGAAAGCGTCGTGAAGGCAGAGTCCCTCTCTTAGGAAGCTACCTAGAACCCCGTTTTGGGGTTCGTCCTGCCTGATTGGGTTCCGGTGGTATCGCTCGTGCCTCGCTTTACCACCGGCTAACGAACTTGT
>JBHIXE010000251.1:0-8422 GCA_041984905.1 Verrucomicrobiales bacterium
CGTGAGACCTGTGGGGAAGGCGCCGTTAAAGGCCGTGATGGAGGTCAGCGTCTGCGGATCGAGGATGGAATTGGCAGGCGTGCGGGAGCGCAGGGACCCGGCGGAATAGACCTTGTCGCCATTGACATGGAAGCCGTCGAGGGTCTGCACGAGATCGATGCCCAAGTTGTAATCGTTGCCGAGGGTCAGCTGGCCAATCACCGTGGAGAGGAAGATCTGGCGGGGCTTCTTGTCCAACTGATCGATGAGCCGACCAATGATCTCCAGATGCTCAGGAGGGCCGGAGACAAAGAGCTCGTTCGCGGCAGGATCGCCAATCAGGAGGGTGTGACCGACGACAATCGAGCGGGGTCCACCGATCTTGGACGGCTCTCCCAAAGATTCGCGGCCGCCATCGGAAATTCCGTTGCTGTTGATGGAAGAGAACGGCGGCGTGGTCCTGGGACGTGCATCGACTGTTTGCGTGAAGTCCTCGAAGTCGGCCTGAAGATCGGGAACTCGTCCCCGGTTCAAGGCGTCGAGTGCTACCGGCATGAACTCCAGCACGGGCAGGTAGCGCAGCGGGCGGGTCAGATAGTTGGTGGTGTCGGAGGGAGCGTCGAATTCCTCGATCAGCCGTTCCACAAAGAGCATCTGGGTCGGGTGCGCCTGAACCAGAATGCGGTTGGTGCGTTCGATCGCTGCGACTTTCGGCGCGAGGATCCGTTTGCCGCGTTCCTTCACTGCGGTGCCGTCCTCCGTCGCGACAGGTTCCGACTCCTCTTCCGGCACAAGGAACTTCTCCAGCTGTTCCACAACCTCCATCGCATCGGAGCGAAGTAGCGGGAATGATCGGGTGACCTGTTCCGCGGTGGGGACATCCACAAACTCCTGAAGCTCAATGTAACGCCGGATGACGGCCGAGTTGTCCGTGATCGCGAGCGAAGCCCCGTCCGGCAACACCGTAATCTCGCCGTAGCTGTGAGAGGGAGAGATGGCCCTGAAGGCGTCCACTACCTGCTCGCCGCGCACATGGGTCAGACTCATTACGTAGGTCACCAGTTGATCGCCCTCCGGCAGGTTCTCGGGATGCAGCACCACAGGCACCCCTTCGCTTCGGGGCATCTTGGATTCCGAGATGATCTTCATGGAGTTCGTCCCACTGGGAACGAGGACAAAGCCATTCAAGAGCAGGCTCTTCTCGATAAACTCCGCCGCTTCAGCGCGGGTCATGGCGGCATTGGTCTCAATGGAGAGAAAGGCGTCTTCAACCGCCGCGTCGCGGATGATGCGCTTGCCGGTCAGCTTCTCGTATTCGCTCAGGATGAAGGGCAGAGGCGTGTCGGCAAACTGGAGACTGACCGAAGGCTCGGAATCGGCTGGCGCCTGAGCGGAAACGGAAACCAGAGACAGCAGGACCCAGGGAAGGGAGAGAGCGGCGATCTGGGCCTGGGGGATTCCTAAGGGCATCTCGATATTTAAGATGCCCTAACAATAGGGTCAAAAGCGAGTGTCGCAACGCCCGATTGAGGCGGAGTCTAGGGAGCCTTTTCTGGCGCGGTTTCAGGAAGTTGGAGCGGCAACTTCACGGGCTCTTCAGGCGTGGTCCTGGGCGAGGGCTGGGACTCGGCTGGGGTGGGCTCTGAGTCCTGCCTCGTTTCGTAGCCAATGGACGCCTGTTGCTTGCCATTGCTGAGGATGACTTTGGCCTGGCGTCGATCGGAATGCGGCAACACCTCCACCACTCTCATGCCGTCCACGCTCGATCCCGCGGAACTGAGGCTGGTGTATTTTCGGGTCTGCTTGTTCAGAACCAGGACCGTCCAGTCATCCCCAATCCGGGAAAGACCGGCAATCACGAGGTCCTTGGCAAAGTTGCCGGAAGCAGAGCTGGAAGTGATCCGGGTGAAAGGGCTGTTCTCCCAGGTCTCCCGATAGCGGCTCAAAACCGGATACTGGGGGCTCCAATCCTCTTGCGCGTTCATAGGAACGGGAAGCAATGCGAACAGAACCAGAAACCAGTGGATGAACTTCATGAGGGGCGACGGTAGTGACGGATCACGGTTAGCGAGCAGTGAACCGCGGACGAGTCAGGTCCTTGCGGCGTCAGGATAAATTCCCGGACTTCGCGGAACTCCCGCGGATTCTGGATCTGGTGCAGCCAGGTGAGCAGATCCTCCATTTCACCCGATAGCTGGAGTCGCAGACCCGCCTCGACGATTTCCGGCTTGCGAGTCATCTCCAGCAATTCGCGGCCCGTGATCTCCAGGGATCGGGTCGTGGCGGAATCCGCGAGGCGCAGCATCTCCTTCTCGGCTTCCTCATCGGAAACATAGGAGGGTTGGCGAAAATAGATCCAGGAACGCTTGGCGAGCCACTCTTCCTTCTCTTCCAGCAGCGTATTGGCCTCCAGCAGAGCGAGTTCCAGTTTCCGCTTCTCATCCTTCAAGACCTTGTCGCGTTTGGACATCGAGTCGGCCAACACCACATGCAGGGCCAGAGCCACGACTCCCATAAGGGCCGCTGCCAGGATGCGTTCACGCTGGTTGGTAAAGAGCTTCATGGCGTGAATTCCGGCAAGGTGCCCGTGGCGGTGAACCGGGCCCGGTTGTCAGGAAGGATCTCCGGTTGGGGAAAGTCCCAGGTGTATTCCTGGAACGCTTCGCTCCCGCGGAGTTGGGCTTTGAGGGTGACGGCAAGCGCGGAGTCGTTGGCTTCTCCCCGAATCACCACCTTGCCCGGAGAGGTCTGGAAATAGGTGAGGCGGACGCCTTCTTCCGGCAGGAGTTCGGTGACCCGATGGAAGAGCTCCAGCGGAAAGCGTTCGTAGTTGATCGCTGGTTCCAGTCGCTCCGCTTCGATGCGGGCTTCGCGAACCTGACCGGCCACGCCTTCGATCTTTTGGAGATCCCGTTTCATGGAGGCGATCTGGCCCTTCATACCCGCCAGCCGGAGAGCCCAGCCTCCCATCAGCAGGACGTAAAGTCCGAGGACGATCGCGGTCCCCAGGATGATCCGCTGTTTCAGTGATTGGCTCTGGCGAGCCAGGGCGACCTTGGCCGGGATGAGCCGGGATTTCTCGCGCGGCGTGACCAAGGAATCCGTCGATTCGACCCGGACGGGAAGCCCTAGCGTTTCTCCCATAGCCTGAACGGCTTGTGCGGACATGGAGGAATCCCGAACCTCCACATCAACGGGATCCGAAATGAAACCTCGCAGCAGGAGACTTTCTTTCAGTGCCAGGATCTCCAGGCAGGCTTCGCGGTTCAACTCGGGTTGCGAGAGACACTGAAAATGGGCGATCTGATGATCGCGAGTGAAGAGCACTGCCCAACGTCCCAGCTCACGCCAGATCAGGATCCCGTTCTTGGGCGTGCGCAGGAAGGAGGGAGATACGTCATAGGCCTCCGCGGCCCGGCTTCCCACTGGCAAATCCTGATCCAGCAAGGCCGTTGCCAGGATCTGGGCGCGATCGGGGAGTTCCTGGACCGTTCGGAACGAGATGGATCCTTTCGCGGTGGCGGGAATCGCGACACCCCGGCTTTCGAGTTGGACCCGGATCAATCCATCTACGACATCCGGTTCCGTCGTCGTCACCGTCAACGGCACCGCGCAGACGGCGTGCACGGGAAGGGCCAGGGTGGAGATCTCCTTGGGCGCATCGCCATTCCGCGCCTGTTTCCAATGCCCCGGCTCCGTTTCCACCCAGGACTCCCAGTCCTTGGGACCGGGCCGAAGCAGGGTGACGGCAGTGGGCTTGGAGTTCATGGTAGAATCGAGTCTCGCCAGTAGAAGAGCTGGATGTTCCCATCCTTGCTCAGGACAACATCCCGGCGCGCCCCATAATCTCCTACCCGAGCCACAATCGCAACCCGCTTCACCGGTTCGCTCACCGTCAGGCGAGCTGCGATCTGGTTCAGGTCCAAGTCCGTGGAGCTGAGGTAACTCAGCGCTTCCTGAACGGTGGTGAAGACCAGATCGTCCTCCGTCAGGGGGATTCCGTCCGCACCCGATCGCGCTTCGACGATGGCCAGCGCATCCTGGGGCGGACAGGCGCAGGCGATCTGGAGCAGGTCCGCTGGGGCAGAGTTCACGTCCAGCTTGCCGGATGAACTCCAGAGGGTGAACCAGTCTCGCCAATTGGGCACGAGCTCTTCCACCGCGTCCATTCCCATCACCAGGGACACTTCATTCAAAGATTGGAAGGGCCGGTCGAAAGGCCGTCCTGTGTAGCCGGCCTCCTCATACGCTTCCGCCTCTGCGCCATTGAGCCGGGGCAGATCGTCGGAATCGATCCAGTCCTGCAAATGGTCAATCAAGGTCCCGGTCTGGGCTGGATCCAATCCCCACAGCGCGAAAATACTCTCCAGCAACTGACGGTCGCCAGATTGAAGCAGAGCGTTGAGATGAAAGCGGGCGCCCTCGCTATTCAACGTCACCTCAAGCGATTCCAGGCCCGTCGGTTCGAACCTCAACAACGGATCGTTCTTCTCGACACCGGGATGAGTCGCTAACGCCAGGCCGCGCTCGATGAGCTGTTCTGCCCGGAAAGCCTGCAAACGCGTCGTCTGGGTGTCGACCCGGTTCACCTGAAAGCCGATCCCCGCGAACACGGCAAAGGTGAGGATTGCGATGAGCCAGAACACCGCCAGCAAGGTCGAGCCTTTGGGATGAGAGCGGCGCGAGATCATGGCTGGGGCGCAAGGGGTTGGAGTTTCAAGGCGCTGGGCACAATCCGAGGAATCCAGAGCGCATGACTCTGGGGCAGTTCACCCGCAAACCCGAGGGTCAGTTCCATCTGGCTGGGACGGGATCCGCCGGCAGGCCAGGCGGTCTGCCACTGGTTCAGCGCCGTATTGAGACAGCGGATCTCGTAGACTGCGACTCCCCGCAGCAGGACGAGGTCGCGGCTCTCCTCCCGGTCTTTCCAGTGATAGCGCAGGAGAACGATGGTGGTTCCGTCGGGCGCAGGCTCGGAGATGAGGTCCACGGCATCATGCCCCGCCGCGCCCCCGAAACTGAAGGCCATGGGCGCATTCTCGATTCGAAGGGTGGATTGCGGAAAGTCGCCGGTGCTCTCGAGGCTCAGGCTGACTCGGCTCTCCGCGGGCAGATGGCGGAACTCACGACGCAGCAGATCGACAAAGGCCTGCCGGGTGGTTTCCTGCTGCTGAAGCTGACCCGTCTCCTCATTGAGTTCGAAGCTGGTTCTCGCCACCTGGTAAACTCCGGTGAGCACGATGCCCGCAATCGCGACGGCGAGCGTCACTTCCAGGAGGGTGAAGGCCGTGGGGCGGTTAACGATAGAGCAGCGCATTGCGTAGCGTTTCCGCTTCCAGGGTTTCGATTTGCGTGCCTTCTCGCCAGGTCGCGATGACCTGGATTCGATACATGCCGGGAAGGGTGGAGCCAGTCTGGTTCACGAGTTCCAGATGCGGTTCCACCCGCACTTCATAGCTGATCCCCATATCGTCAGGACCAGTCCGGGTGACGCCTTCTACGACCTGGAAAGAGCGGAGTTCGGCCTCCAGCAGGGACTGCGCATGGTTCAAGGCGTGAGCGCGCCGGCTGGATTCCACCGTGAGCAGACTCATGTTCCGCACCACCCCGACCAGAGAGACCACGGTGATCCCGAAGAGGGCCAGGGCCAGCATGGCTTCCAGCAGCGCGACTCCAGATTGACGGCGCGGGATCAGGGAATCCATAAGCTGGTCTCGTCCGCCACGGCGGTGAGCGGATTGAAGGTCATCTCGTAGTAGGCATCTTCCCGGGTCAAGCGCAGACCGAGCGGCTCGCAAAGCCCGTTCGGCTCAAAGCGCCAGAGGTAGCCGCCTGGACTGGCCCAGTTCGCCGAGCCCCAGCGTTGCAGTTGCAAGGAAAACCCGTTGGGCAAATTGACCTGCCGATCGCCCGCCAGGACCGCTCCGGACTGAATCTCAAGAACCACGGGATGGCCTTCGACCATCGCTGTCTGGCGCGCTTTTTCCGCCAGCTTCTGGATGGCCAGCGCGGGACGAGTCAGCGTTTGCTCCGCATCCAAGCCGGAGAACTGCACCGCCGCGAGCCCGATCAGCAGCAGGATGAGCGTCATCGCCACCAGCACTTCCAGGAGCGTGACTCCGGCGATGCGCTGGCGGTCTTCACGGCTACCAGTTGCCGATATCGTCTTCCGTCCCAGCCTTGCCGTCCGGTCCCATCGAGTAAACGTCATATTCGTCGGGGTTCTTGGTACCCGGAATGTGATACTGATAGGGGTTCCCCCAGGGATCAATCAAGGCCTCTTTGTCGAGAGATTTGGTCCAGGTCTTTGGCTTGGGGCCAGTGGTCGGCGGCTCGGCCAAGGCCATCAGGCCCTGAGCTTCGGTCGGAAAGTAAAGAGCCTTGCCCTTGTAGCGAGCCAGGTTGGTCTCCAGATTCTCCACGTCCGCCGCGGCCTTGGTGAGATCCGCATCGGAGAGCACGTTCTTCATCTTGAAGGCGCCCAATCCCAGGAGAACGGCGATGATGGCCAGGACCAGCATCATCTCCATGAGCGTCATGGCGGCAGTGGCTCGGCTTGAGGATACGGCAACGGTTTTCATGGCGGAACTCAGCGGGTGCGCAAGGTGGAGACAGTATCGTAAATTACAGAAATCATAATGTAGGCCATGGTGCCCACGAGTCCAGCCATGATCAGGATGATGACTGGTTGGATCACGGTGCTGATGTTTCCGATCCGCTGCGTCAGCTCTCGATCATACTTGTCGCCGATCCGAGCCAGGGTGCTGCCGAGCTGCCCGGTTTGTTCTCCCACCCGCAGCATATCGGTGAGTTGCTTGGGGAAAGTGCCTGATTGCTGGAGAGCTCGCGACAGGCTCATTCCGTCGGTGACCTGCTCGACACAGCGCTTCAGTTTGGCCTGGAGGAAATGGTTTTGCGTGGCGGACTCCATTAGCTGGAGACTGCGCAGCAAGGGAAGCCCGTTCTGGAGCAGATTGCCGAGTGTTTCTAAGAAACGGACCTGGAAGTGAAGCTGGAGAATGGGGCCTGCCACGGGGAGTTGAAGCTGCAGTCGATCCCGGGTCGGACGGAAAGCTTTGCTGGCCAGGATTTGCCAGATCAGGAGACCCAACAAGATGACTCCGCCGAGCAGGTAGAGTCCGTAGTCTTGGGTGAACTCGCTGGCTTGAATGAGTCCGCTGGCGAGGGGCGGCAGTTTCGCGCCGCTTCGGGTCAGCATTTCCGCGAGCCGGGGCACCAGGTAGGTCATGAAGAGGGCGCAGACTGCGATTCCCGTGACAACCAGGAAAGCCGGGTAGATCAGCGAATTGGCGACCTTTCCCCGGAGTTCGTGCAGGACCCGTAGGTGCTCGCCTTGGCGTCGCAGGATCTTGGGGAGCGCGCCGCTCACTTCTCCAGCATGCGCCAAGGTACAGTAGAGTTCGCCAAAACTCGGAGAGGCCTGGCGCAAAGCTTGGGAAAAACTTCCGCCTTCGCGAACGGAGTCAGCCACTTGAGCGATGACTTTCTTCAGGTTCGACTCCGCATCCCGGTCTGCCATCGATCGCAGGGCCGGTTCCAGTTGCATCCCCGCGTGGAGCAGGTCGCTTAGCTCTTCGGTGAACTCGATGACCTCCCGCTGCTTGAGGGGCAGACTGCCTTTACTCGCCGCTTTCGTGGTCGAGCTAGTGCCTTTCTTGGGTGCAGTTGCGGTTCCCCGATCTTCCAGAACGAAGGCCTGCAGGCCTCGATTCTCCAGGTTCTGCACTGCCTGAGATCGATTCGCCGCGTCGAGCGTTCCCTTGGATTTCTGCCCGTCGGCTCCGATTGCTTCGTAGTAGAACTCGGCCATGCTGCTGATCGGGGACTAGGCGGGGACGGTATTGCGTTCTTCGGAAGTCGCGCTCAAGACTTCCTCGATGGTCGTTTCGCCTTCGGCCACCTTGTTCCAGCCGTATTGGCGCATGGAGAGATAGCCATCCGCGACCGCTTGATCGTGCAGCGCCGCATAAGGCTGGTGACTCACGATCAGGTTCTGCATCGCTTCCGTGATCCGGCAGATCTCATAGATTGCGATCCGGCCGCGATACCCCGTTCCACGGCAACTCTTGCAACCGGTGGGATGCGGGGTGTAGAGCGTCTTCTCGTTCGCCATCTGGAGGGGAAAGCCGATCGCGCTCAACTCCTGTTCCCCGTAGTTGGCGGGTTGTCGGCAATCCGGACAAAGCCGCCGCACGAGACGTTGCCCGATGAAGGCCCGCACCGAGGCACTGACGAGGAAGGGTTCCACGCCCATATCAATGAGCCGGGTAATTCCCCCGATCGCTTCATTGGTGTGGAGCGTGCTGAAGACCAAGTGCCCCGTGAGTGCGGATCGAATCGCGATCTCCGCCGTCTCCAGATCCCGGATTTCCCCGACCATGATCACGTTCGGATCGGCTCGCAGGATACTCCGCAGCCCGGC
>JBHIXE010000252.1:0-296 GCA_041984905.1 Verrucomicrobiales bacterium
AGGACCACGGCCTTCTGGGTCTTGAAACCTGATGACCCGGTGCGGATCGACTCAGGAATCATCCCGCGCACGACGGTCTCGAGGCGGCAGGAGTAGTATTCCGAAATCCAATGCGCCAGTTCGAGCAGTCGGCCCGGAATGAGTGGCTCTTCATGCAAGAGCCGGGAAAGGGGGCGCATCTTGAAGCCCTCATCCTCAACAGGGCAGGTATGAATGATCGTGCCGCTCACCTGCCGATTGCGCAGGGGCACGGAAACGCGGAACCCCAGCAGACACTCGCGCTGAAAGGCGGGGGG
>JBHIXE010000252.1:306-8417 GCA_041984905.1 Verrucomicrobiales bacterium
ATCAGGAGCTTCATCTACGAGGACCAGCGCCTTCGTAGCTGGCTCCGGCTCCTCGCCCGTGAGTTGGGCTTGGTGGAGGCGGGGGGTATCAGACAACTAGTATGCCTTAAGGCTTAGTAAAGATCCTCGGTAATCACCGATTGTTGCTCGCGAGAACCCAAAGCTTTCGCTTGGCGAACGACGCAGTCTTCGTTTTCTTCAAAACGATAGCTGTGGCAGTTGGGGCAGATATTGACCTTCACTGCGACGATCGACTCGCAACCTTCGCAGATTTTATATTTCCCCGGATTCTCAACGATTTTTTGAGCGCGGCGCGCACGATCAAAAAGCGAATTTTCCTGCTCTGTCATAGCTTCTAGAAGTACGAGAATTACACGCGTGTCAGGGAGGAAACCTAGCCACTTGGAATCAGGTCCGTGCCCTTGCAACGGCGAGAAATTTATCAGATCCGGCGAGGTTTATCAAGCGGGACGACAAAAGAAGCCTAAAAACTTTTAAAAAGGCTTGTTATTTCGCAAAGGTGAGAAAGTTCGCGGGGGATTTACACTCCTGCGACAAGCTTGGCCATGGCGGCTTTGTAACGAGCGGCGGCGTTCTTGTGGATGACGTTGGACTTGGCGGCCTTGTCTACCACGGAGGCATACTCCTTGAGCTGCTTTTCTGCGGCGGCTTTGTCTCCAGTTTGAACAGCTTCCTGCACCTTCTTGCGGAAAGTACGGATACGAGTTCTCACCATCCGGTTGCGGAGGGTGCGAGTTTCAGTTTGGCGAACGCGCTTGGCGGCAGATTTAATATTAGGCATGAGCGGCCCGCTACTTTATGAGGCGGAAGGGCTCTGTCAAGAGTTCCGCCCTTGAATTCGCAAAACTTCTGTTGCCAAGGGCCTAGAGTTCGCTCAACGGGCGGTTCACGACGTAAACCTGGGCGCCCGTTCCCACCTGATTGAAGAGCTGGATCACGTCATAGGAGCGCATTCGGATGCAGCCATAGCTGGATGGCGTGCCGATGTTTCGCTCTTCCGGCGTGCCATGAATGTAGATGTAGCGCCGATAGGCGTTCTGGTTCTGAGGCTCATTCCCCCGCAGCCAGAGAATGCGGGAAACGATGGGATCCCGTCCGGGAGCATCCGGAGCCAGGACTTCCCCGGTAGGTTTGCGGTCCTTGAACACCGTTCCAGGCGGATAGCCAGCACCGATTTTCTTGGCGATTTCCATGTTCCCCAGCGGGGTCTTGTTGGAACGCGGGGTGTCCCCAAGCCCGTATTTGGAGGTCGAGACCGGGTAGGTGGCGATGGGAACGCCATGCTCCTTCAAAACGAGGGCCTGATCAGGGATGCTGATATGAATCGTGTGGGCCGTGTCCTTCACCAGCGTCGCGCAACCGGAGAGGAAAAGGCAGGCGAGGGTGGGAACCAGGAGGGTGAGAAGAGTTCTAAGCGGACTTTTGGCGGGAGCTTTGGGAACGTTCATGAAGCCAGGAAGATAGGGAGGGCCAGGTGACAAACCCAAATCCTGCCGCAAAGAGCAGGACAAAGGGCACCGTAGTCCATAACCCCTTATGAATCGCCCATAAAGCAGAGAAAAGAAAGGAAAGTGTTAGGGTCGATTCAATTGCCATGACGGCATGGGGAGAGAGCACCGTGGGGGACTTGGTCGTCTCATGGATGGGAGCCGGGTGCGTTCCAGGGGCCTGCTCGGCGGCGGCGCCAAATTTGGGGGTGCGCACAAAGCCGGAACGCAGGCTGAAGAGCGCATCCAGAATGGCGCGAGTGTTGTTGACGCAAATGCCCACGCCAGTGGCAAGGATCAGAGGCAGATGACAGGCGTCTCGCAGCCAGGTGCGGGGATAGAGGCGTTGGGCGGCGACCAGGAAGAAGAGCGCCACCGGCAGCGTCGCGAAAAGAAAGGCCGCCATCTGGGCCTTCCAGATCCAGTTCCACTCCGGAGCCATGAGAATGCTCGGAATCAGGAACAGGCTCAGCAAGGCGACGAATCCGTAGGCAAAGTTGCAGGACAGCTGCACGCTGGCCTCCAGTTTGATGGGCAGCGAGAAGCGGGAACGCCAGACCTGGAGGAAAAGTTTTTTGAAATTCTCAATCGCGCCCTTGGTCCATCGATATTGCTGGGACTTGAAGTCCATCATGCGCACTGGCAACTCAGCCGGCACCACGACGTCCTGGAGGTAGAGAAACTTCCAGCCGCAGAGTTGGGCGCGCAGACTCAGGTCCAGATCCTCCGTAAGGGTATCGTGCTCCCAGCCTCCGGCATCCTCGATGCAGGCGCGTCGCCACATGCCTGCCGTCCCATTGAAATGGATAAAGCGTCCGCTTCGGCTGCGGGCGGTCTGCTCCAGGAGGAAATGGGCATCGAGAAAGATGGATTGGATGCGCGTGAGCAGGGAGAAGTCGCGGTTGAGATGTCCCCATCGGCTCTGGACCATGCCGACCTCCGGATCCGTGAAGTGATGGACCAGCTTGAGGAGGGCGTCCGGGCCGGGAACGAAGTCGGCGTCCAGGATGTAGATCAACTCCCCAGTGGCGTGTTGGAGCCCCTCCGCCAGGGCACCCGCCTTGTAACCGGTCCGCTGCTCCCGCTGCTGGAGATAGACCTGGAAACCGGCCTGCTTCAGCCTCTGTGCCTCCGCTCGCGTCAGGTCCCGTGTCTCATCGGTGGAGTCGTCCAGGATTTGGATCTCGAGCCGGTCCTGAGGATAGTCGAGTTTCTCCACGGCGGCGAGGAGTCGCTGCACCACGTGGCGTTCGTTGTAGAGGGGCAGTTGGATGGTGACGCGTGGCATCTCCTGGAATGGGACCGGCGCCTTCGGAGGGCGATGCTGGTGAAAGAGGTAGAGCCCCAGGATCACATAGCGGTGCAGGCCGTAGAGACAGAGCGCTCCTACGGTCAGCCCGTAGCATGTGATGATAATGTTTTGGAGCCAGTCCATGGAGGAGCCGAGATAGGGATTCGCCTTCCGGGGCGATCAGAAAAGCACTAGTAATTGGTTAGGGAAGGTGTATTAAAAAGGCACACCATGGAACAACGTTTATTCCTGAGAGGGATCGCCTGCTTGGTCTGCTTTGCAGGAGGTTTTTCTTACACACTTCAAGCACAAGAAATTCCGGAAGAGCTTCTCGAGGACGATCATTTTCGGGAGGAGTTCGGCGTTAACCAACTGACCACACCATCGATCCGGAAGATCTTCCAGCAAATCGAAGATTTGGGAGAGTTGTCGTACGAAGACTTCAAGCGGGAGCTCCCCTCCAAGACTTCATCGGAGCGGCCCTTGTTGGCGATGTCTCTGGGCGGGTTGATCGCCGACGGATTTTTCATCGTGTACACGGAACAGATCGAGGAATTGGAAGGGGTAGGGCGATCCCTTCTCAAGCACGCCCAGAGTCTGAGCGTTGGCGACCAGATCGCCAGTCACGTCAAGCCGCTGCTGGAACACAGCGGGGAGGGACAGTGGACAGAATTGCGGGAGGAATTGGCCGCGACCCAACAGGATGTGGAGATTGAGATGATCCACCTGCGGGACGTGCATATCGTGCACCTCATTGGTTTCGGCGGTTGGTTGCGTGCCTTTGATGTGGCCTGCTCGGCCTGCCTCAAGGATTTCAGCCCCGAGAAAGCGGAGATCCTCCGGCGGGTGGATATCGTGGACTACTACGTGTTTGAGTTTGAGTACTTCGCGCCCCCCATGCAGAAGATGGAAGAGATCATCGGATTGCGCGCCCGCTTGGCGGAGTTGGAGGCGCTCTTGAATGGCTCGGAAGGAGCCCCCATGACAGAAGACACCGTCCGTGCTCTCAAGGCCAAGGTGGACGAAATGACGCCCTTGGCGTTCGGATCCTGAGGCAGAATTGGCGATCGAGAGTCGCTATTCCACAAACAGCACTTTGGCGCGACGCCGGACATGACGGCCGCCCGGTAGGTTGATCTTGGCGGTGTCCGCGTTGGGATCGATGATGGAGCGGGCCGCTTCCACTTCGGCAAAGCCCACCTCCGCGATTTCCTGTCGCGAGAGCCAGAGATGAAGAACCCGGCGTTGGAGAGCGAGGGGTAACTGAAGCAACTGGGGGATCGCCAACCGGCCATCCTCCTCACTACAGGACTCCAGTGATTGAATGGCCTGTTCTTCCATCCACTCGTTCTCGGCTCCCAGGATCTCCAGAGCGCGGCTCAGCGGAGGAACCAGACTCCGGCCAGTGGCCTTTTCAATGGTGGGGATGACGCTGTGGCGGATGCGATTTCGCAGAAACTGGTCGCTCTGATTGCTGGTGTCTTCGCAGAACTCGGCTGGAACCGGGATCTCCTCCCGGCGATGCTCCAGCAAAGGCCGGATGAGAATGAGTTCCCCAAGAGGCTGCACCGGGCGCATACCGGTCAGTCCCTGCATTCCGGAGCCGCGAAAGAGCCGCATGAGAACGGTTTCGACCTGGTCATCGGCGTGGTGCGCCAGAAAAACTCTGGGCGATTGGAAGAGCCCCGCGCATCGGCCGAAGAACTCGATCCGGGCCTCCCGTGCTGCCGTTTCGATCGAGAGCTGGGCATTGGTGGCCCTGGCGGCCACGTCCTCTGATTCCTGGCAACACTCGAGACCGTGCTTCCTGGCCAGGTTGGCGACAAACTCCGCATGGGCCGCGGATTCGGCGCCCCGCAACTGATGGTTCAAGTGGCAGACCACCAGATTTTGGTAGCCGGCATCCAGAAGCAGCTCCAGCAATGCGACCGAATCCCGCCCCCCCGAAACGCCAATCAAGTAGCGCTCTCCGGCAGGGAACTGATTCGGAAGGTCGTGGAGGTTCACTCGATGCGATCGCTACCGAAGTAGCGCTGCAGAGGCTCGGGAATCAGGATGGAGCCGTCCGGTTGCTGGTAGGTCTCGATCAGCGCCACATAGATCCGGGGCAGGGCGGTGCCGGAACCGTTCAGCGTATGGCAGAACTGGTTCTTTCCGTCCTTGTCCTTGAAGCGCAGATTCATGCGCCGCGCCTGGTAGTCCATGAAATTGCTGCAGCTGGAAACTTCCAGGTAGCTCTTCTGCCCAGGAGCCCAGACCTCAATGTCGTAGGTCTTGGCCGAACTGAACCCAAGATCGCCGGAGCAAAGCTCAATGACCCGGTAATGGAGACCAAGAGACTGGAGCACCGCCTCGGCCTGGCTCGTGAGTTCCTCCAAGGCTTCGAACGACTTGTCCGGGTGAACGATCTGCACGAGCTCCACTTTGTCGAACTGGTGCATGCGAATCATGCCCCGGTTCTCCCGGCCCGCCGAACCCGCCTCACGACGGAAACAGGGTGTGTAGGCAGTCGCCTTGATGGGAAGATCGTCCTCCTTCTGGATGGTTTCCCGGAAGAGGTTGGTCACAGGGACCTCTGCAGTGGGTGCGAGGAAGAATTGGTTCTCTTCCAGGCCGTACATATCGAACTCAAACTTGGGCAGCTGACCCGTTCCGAACATGCAGTCCCGGTTGATGATGAAGGGCGGGCTGTATTCCGTGTAGCCGTGCTTCTCCGTATGGAGATCCAGCATGTATTGGATCAGAGCCCGTTCCAGCCGGGAGCCCTTGCCGCGGAAGACCACGAACCCACCAGTGCTGATCTTGGTTGCGTCCTCGAATTCCAGGATGCCGAGATCTTGTCCCAGTTCCACGTGATCCTTGGGATTCTGGATGTCCGGCTTTTCACCCCAGACACGGACTTCGGGATTGGCGGTCTCGTCGGCGCCGATAGGGCAGGCCTCATGGGGCATGTTGGGAATCTGCAGGATCAGGTCCCGCTGCTTCTCTCCGGCGGCATCCGCTTTCTCACCGATCTCCTTGATCTGGTCTCCAATGGCGCGGACTTCCGCCTCAATTGCGGAGGTGTCTTCGCCTTGGGACTTCAATTGCCCGATCTGCTTGGACATGCTTTTGCGCTCACTCTGGAGCCGCTGGCGGTCGGTTTCCGCGCTCCGGCGGATTTCATCGCATCCCAGAACCTCGTCCACCAAAAGGTAGGCATCGCCGCCCCGACTTTGGACACGGCGTTTCACGAGTTCTGGGTCCTCGCGAATCAAGCGAATATCAAGCATGCCGCATACTAACTCAGAGCGAATGAATGCAAACCGCAAACTTGCCCGTTCCGCGCTTTCCAAGACGCATTTCCGCAGGCATATTTACTGGACATTCCTTGAAAGGATTGTGAATTGAATAGGAGTCAGCATGCGCACAATCATCCCAACCCTCATTCTCGCAGCCGTCGCCATGGCTGCGCTGAGCCCTTCTTCCGCGGTGGCTGGACCCGCGGTGGAAATCGATAAGGTGAAGTACACCCACATCGATTTCGAGAAGAAGTTCGATACGGACGACCCGATGATCGATTTCGAGAGGCGATATCTCCTGTACGGAGCGGTCACCTCCAAGGAGCAGAAGGCGCGGGAAGGGAAATACTACACGGTTTTCTGGAAGTCCAAGGACCGCAGTCCGGGCCTTGTCATCCGCTTCGAATACATTCAAGCCAACACCGGGGACAAAATTAAGGTGAAGGAAACCGTGGTCGACAAGATCAGCTGGGGGAAGAACATCACCGACATCACGGTGATTGGCGACGAATATCATCAGGACGGAAACGTCCTGGCTTGGAAAGTGTCCCTGGTCCGGGATGGCCAGGAATTGGATGCAGTGGAGTCCTACCTATGGGATTAACCTGTCTCTGGGCGAAAGCAGCGGATTTTGATTTCAGCTGTATTTCGCGGCATTTTCCTGTATCCTGTTGAAGTAAGTATCCTTGGTTCGACGCGGCGTGAATACAGTAGAAGAAGACTCCATTCTTGCCGGCTTGTTTCAGGACGTGGCATGGATTCGCGTAATCGGAAAGGGAACATTCCAAAATGCTCCTGCGCTCAAGGCTTTTGCAAAGCAGCGGATCGAAGAAGGGCAAGAAGAGATCGTGATCGATCTGGAGGACTGTCCCTGCATGGACTCCACCTTTATGGGAACCATCACCGCTATTGCCCTCCAATTGCGGGCACGGACTGAAGGCCAGCTACAAGTTATCAATACCAACGAACGGACGGCCAAATCGTTGCAGGAACTCGGTCTGGATCAGATCCTGGACCTGGACCTCAATGACAGCGTCTGGTCGGAAGAACGAGCGCTCGTTCGGGAGAACATCACCCGCAGCCTCGTCACTGAACCTTTGCCCCAGAAAGAGTGCCGACAAATCGTCTTGGAAGCTCACGAAGCCTTGTGTCAGGCCAATCAGGACAATGTCGCGCGTTTTCGAAACGTGCTCGACTATCTGAAGAAACCCGAAGACGGCGAGGAGTAAATTCGATTCCCATTCCGGTCGTTTGGAGTTAGTGGGTTCCGGTGGTAATGAGCGCGGTCCCGCTAATCATCTCGATGTTACTGCTTCTGCTCGTCAGCGGAGGCGCCGGTTATTTTCTCTACCGGCAACGGGAGACCATTGAGGGGCTTCGGACCTCTCGCGACGCCATTGAAGGCAAGGAACGCCTCGCGTTTGATTTCCTGCATGGGCTCGGCGCGGAACTCCAGACGGACTACAGCGCCTCCAACATGCATCGTTATATCGTGGAAGGTATCGTCCACGTGCTGGAAGGAAACGGCGCCGCCCTCTATCTTCTGGATCAATCCCGGGAACGGCTGGCTCCCACCTACATCTCCGGCGGTTGCCCTCCCTTGATCGCTCTCCCGGACTCCGTGATCGCCGCCACGGACGAGCGGCCCCGCGCCGTCACCAGCTATCTGCGTCTTCAGAGCATATCCGCCGGTCATCCTGTCTACGGCCTGCCCCTCAAGAATCACGAAACCCTGAAGATCGATGACCTGGCGGAGTATCCCGCCTTCAAGGCTTCCGTGACGGATCTTCACAAAGGGGTGGCCCTGATCATTGGTCCCCTGATCTATGCGGAAAAGCCGCTGGGATTGATCATGGTGGCCCGGCAACAGCCCAAGCCGTCCTTCAGCGAGAACGAAATCGCCGTCTTCTCGTCGCTGGCTGATCAATCCTCTTTCGCGCTCGGCAGTGCCATGGTGCACAAGGAAGCGCACGACAAGCGACTCCTCGACTCTGAACTCCGCACTGCCAGTGAGTTTCAGCGGATTCTGCT
>JBHIXE010000253.1:0-8383 GCA_041984905.1 Verrucomicrobiales bacterium
TCGCCAGCGGCAAGCAGGGCATCGTCCACGTGGTCGGACCGGAACAGGGCATCACTCAACCCGGCACCACCATTGCCTGCGGCGACTCTCACACCGCGACTCATGGAGCCTTCGGCGCGATCGCTTTTGGGATTGGCACCACCCAGGTGCGGGACGTGCTGGCCACTCAGACCATGTCTCTGAGCAAGCTCAAGGTGCGCCGCATCAATGTGAATGGGCAACTCTCTCCAGGTGTGTATGCCAAGGACGTGATCCTGCACATCATCAAGCTGCTCGGCGCCAAGGGCGGCATTGGCTTCGCCTACGAATACGGCGGCGATGTCTTCGACAACATGACCATGGAAGAGCGCATGACCGTCTGCAACATGTCGATCGAAGGCGGCGCGCGCTGTGGTTACGTCAATCCGGACGAGAAGACCTTCGAATATCTCAAAGGCCGTCCCTACTGTCCGGAAGGCGCTGCCTGGGATGAAGCCGTCGCCAAGTGGCAGAGCTTCGCAAGCGATCCAGACTGCCACTACGATGACGTGGTCGAGATCAACGCCGCGGACATCGCTCCTTCCGTAACCTGGGGGATCAGCCCCGACCAAGGCGGGTTCGTGACCGATAGCATCCCCACCTTTGAGGGCAAGAGCGAGAGCGAGGCCGCCTCACTGAAGGAAGCGCTCGACTACATGAAGCTGGAGCCCGGCACTCCGTTGGAAGGTATCCCGGTGGATGTTTGCTTCATCGGCAGCTGCACCAATGGCCGGATCTCCGATTTCCGTGAGGTCGCCCACTACATCAAGGGACACAAGGTGGCCGATGGCGTGAAAGCGATCGCCGTGCCTGGCTCCCAGATCGTGGATGTGCTCTGCCGCAACGAAGGTATCGACGAAGTCTTCCGGGATGCTGGATTTGAATGGCGGGAAGCGGGTTGTTCCATGTGCCTGGCGATGAACCCGGACAAGCAACCGGAACTTCAAGGGCCGCCAGGGTAGCCCAACTGGACGGACGATTCTCATGAGTCCCGTCATGGTGGCCGCCGCCGCCATCAGCGGCAAAGTCAGCGATGCCCGCGAAGTGTTCGGCATCAAGGAAACCGCTTCTGTCTAAATCTCTTCAGCTCCGCTAACACCATGTCACTAGAGAAAATCACGAGCCTGACCGGCACCGGCGTTTACGTGCCTGGCAACGACATCGATACCGACCGGATTATCCCGGCCCGGTTCATGAAATGCGTTACTTTTGACGGACTGGGAGAATACCTCTTCTACGATGTCCGCCATGAGGAAGACGGGACCGAGAAACCGCATCCGCTAAACAAGCCGGAACACCGGGACGCCACTATCCTCATCAGTGGGATGAACTTTGGCTGCGGCAGTTCCCGGGAACACGCGCCTCAGGCCCTTTATCGCCACGGAATCCGGGGAGTGATCGCCGGCAGCTTCGCGGAAATCTTCTTTGGCAACTGCACCACACTGGGCATCCCCTGTGTGGCCGCCGCGGAAGAAGACCTCGTCAAGATCGGCAACGCTGTGGCCGAGGATCCGACTCTGGAAGTCACCATTGATGTGGATGCGCAGCGCGTCACCTATGGGGAAGAGAGCTTCCCAGTCCACATTCCGGATACGGCGCGGGATGCCCTCATCAGTGGCCAATGGGACCCGCTCGGCGAGTTGCTGGAGGGTGCCGATCAAGTCGCCGAGATCGCGAAGAGTTTGCCCTACGTCTAGGAACTGCGCTAGACTCGTCAAACTGCCCAGTTTCGGCATGAACCCTGCTCGGGTGGGCGGCGGAAAACGGCGACGATTTCATCATGGATAAACGGATTGTGATTACGGGCGCCAACGGAATGTTGGGCTCTCTCTGCGTGGAGCATTTCTCAGCTCAGAAAGGTTGCGAAGTCATCCCGCTCACGCGCAAAGAAATGAATCTGGAGAAGGATTCCGCAATCCGCCGCACCCTGGACGACATCGAGCTCTTTGATACGGTCATTCACACAGCCGCCATGACGGATGTGGACGGCTGTGAGGAGAACACCAAGCTCGCGGATCAGATCAACGGCTACGCCACCGGGATGGTCGGCCACGTTTCCGCGGATGTCGGCGCTCAGACTATCTACATCAGCACGGACTACGTCTTCGACGGCGAGAAGGAAGAGCCTTACACGGAAGAGGATGAGGTGAACCCTATCAACGCCTACGGTGAGTCCAAGCAGGTGGGTGAGGAAGAGCTCTTCAGCTCGTTCCCGGATCACCTGGCGGTGCGCATTTCCTGGGTCTTTGGCCCAGGCAAGCAAGGCTTTCCGGAATGGATCATCCGCCAGGCCATGGCCAAGGACGAGGTCAAGGCCGTGAGCGACAAGTTTGGGTCACCGAGCTATGCCGTGGATGTGGCCAGGCACCTGGAGTCCTTCGTGTTCTCTGAAGAGCCTTACGGCGGCATCCTCCACCTCTGCAATACGGGCAGTTGTTCCTGGCAGGAGTGGGGCCAATTCTGCGTGGACTGTGCCGACAAAGCCGGGATTCCGCTGAAGACCAAAGAAGTGGGCGGCATGCCCATGGAAGAAGTCGCCAAGCTCGCGGGGTGGAAGGCCAAGCGGCCCCAGTATACCACCCTCTCCACGGAGAAATTCGTGGCGACTACGGGCAACACTCCCCGCTCCTGGCAAGACGCCGTGGAGGAGTATGTGGAGACGTATCTCGCCCCCAAGTTGAAGGCGGAGTAGCCGCCTCAGTTCGGCATTCCCAGCGAGTTTGCTTGCGGCCCGGGCATTCTGTTGCTGAAGTAGCAACGGTTTGCACTCGGAGTATCCGCTATGGAGGTCGTTCTTTTTATCATCGTCCTTTTTGTCCTCTTTTTCCTCCAGGTAAAGATCACCAAGCTCTCGGATCGCATCCGGTTCCTGGAACAGGACAGGAAGCCAACGACGAGCGAATCCCTGCGGGCCGCCAAGCTGGAGACCCAAATCCATGAGTTGAAAGCCCGGCTTCGGGTGCTGGAAGACCAGCGTGGCGGCGGATTGTCCGTTCCTGAGCCGGAGGAAGTTGCCCCTCCCCAGCCTGCAACCGCGCCCGAGCCGGAACCCGTGACGGCCGAGTCCCTGGAGCAACCGGTTCATCGCGATCCGCCCCCAGCCCCTTCCAGCCCGGTGACACCTGCGCCGGAGCCTGTTCCCGAGGCGACGCCGGAAACGGCGGTTACTGAGAGCCCAACTCCAGAGTCCAAGCCGACGCCACCACCCATCCCAGTAGAAGAACCAGTGCCTGCCGCAGCTGCGGAATTCCAGGAAGAGCCCGCCCCCGCCAGGACAGGACTGGATTGGGTGGAGGTGCTGCGCAAGTGCCACCTTCTTCCTCCGGATGGTCAGCAACTTTCGGAAGTCCGGCTGGCTTCCTGGTGGGCAACCCGAGTCGGTATCGTGCTGGGTGTCATCGCGGCGGTGTTCTTTGCGGTGCATGTCAGCGAGCACACCTCGCCCCTGGTCAAGCTGCTGGAACTCCTCGCCGTAGGGGTGGTGCTCGTGGCGATGGGGCTGCGACTCCAGAAGTCCCTCAAGGCATTTGGTGAAGTGTTGTGCGCGGGAGGTCTGGCGATCTTTTACGTCGCGGCCTATGCGGCCTACAACTTTGCTCCGCTCAAGGTGCTGGACAGTACCCTCGCCGGATTGGGAGTGCAGTTCCTGGCGGTTGCCTTCATGGCAGGTTTTGCCGTCTGGCGGCGATCGGAACCGATCGCTTCGATTGGGATTTCGCTGGGCTATGTCAGTTGCTGGTTCAGCTATACCTATGGGCAGGAGTCCTTCACCCTGCTGGGCCTGGTCCTCTTTGCCGCTGCGGGAGCGGTCCTCTTGTGGTGGAGGCGCTGGTCTGGCCCCATCGCCGTGTCCTTTCTTGGCAGTTATGGCGGCTACATCCTCCTGGCCCCTTCCCTGGTGCGAACCCACGGGATTTTCCTGGTGGGGAGTCTCTTCTCTATTTTCATCATCCTGCACGCGGCCATCCAGATCACCCACCTGACGCGGCACCCCCTGCCGGACCGCCTACGGATGGGCGGCGTGCTGGTGAACTCCTCGCTCGCAATCATCGCCGGCATCTTCGCCATGGGACACCTGCCCGAGGGATGGCTGACCTGGTTCTTCTTTGGCATGGGCGTGCTGCTCACGGTCCTGACCCTCCTGGAAGTCTGGCGACCCGGCCTTCGGCCCCTCTGGCTCATTCTCATGCTCAAAGCCGTGGGAGCCTTTGCCTGTTTCTCCATCGCCAAGCTGCAGGGGCCCTTCGAATGGCTCGCGATCGCCTTGGAGGCAGGGCTCGTCCTCTACTTCAGCCGGATGCTCCGGTCCCGGCTCCTGGAGGTGGCGTTCCTTGTGCTCTGGATCGCCGGCCAACTCCTCCTGCTTCATGACGTCATCTGGTCGCTCCTGGGAATCTCGGAGCCGCTTCCGGCCACCGATCGCTACACCGGTCTCGCCTTCATCCTCGTGCAGACGGCGACCCTCTCCTTCTTCCAGCGCCAGAACTCAAACCTGGAGAAAGAAGGTCGCCCCGGAAAACATCTTGTCGCCATCTGGTTCGCCGTCTTTGCAGGGTTTGGTCTCGCCGCCTTATTCGGTGGCAATTCCCAAACCAGCGAGCGCATCCTCCAGTTGATCATCGTCGCGACCGTCGTCGCGCCTCTCTGCTACCTCTTGCGAGCCTGGGTGCCAATCGTGGTCAGTACCACCACGTTCCTGTTTGCGACTCTCTACTATCTGTTCCAGCCGGGAGAAGGCTCTGGCGATACTATTGCCTATCTAAATGGGGCCCTGCTTATTGGCGCTGGAATTGTAACCAGCGAAATGCTGCGGCACCGATTCTCTCAGGAATTCCGTATCGCGGAGGCGCTGCGGTTCGCGGCGATAACTCAGGCTTCCATCGCCTTCGGCCGATTACTTGGCTATTGGCACTGGAGCGTGGATATCTCCACCCCACTGCGCCTGGCCGCCCACTCTGGCTGGGCGCTGGTCGCCGTCTTGATCCTTGCCCTCCATTCCCGCAGCACTCATCCCAAGGTGGCCCTTCCATACCGGGCGGTTGTAGCCACACTGTTGCTCGCCATTTTCCTTATTGTCCTCGAAACCATGTGGAATGCCATTCAGCCATGGCACTCCCTTCCCCCTGTCTATATCGCATGCGTTCTGGCGGGCACCGTCGTCATTTTCGCCTGTTTCCTCACCAAGGACAGCGTTCCGCTCGTGACGGCCATGTTGATCCCAATCGGGTACTTCCTCTATTTCCTCCACGCCTTAAGCGGTAAGCCCGCAGTTCCACTGTGGGAGATCTCGACCCTGGTCGTCGTCCCCATCGGCATTTCCACCTTCCACAACTGGTGGCTCAAGGAAGGCGTGTGGAAAGGCTCCCACTTCGTTGATGGAGTCCTCCATGCGCTCTGGTTGCTCGCTTTGACTGCCTATTTCCACTCGAAGCTGGACACCGCCACGTTTGTGGCCTGCTCTGCCTCCCTCGCTCTCCTTACCTATGTAGGCTCGCTGATTGTTCGCCTACGAGAACTGCGCACCATGGCGCCGCTTCCTGCGGTGGTCGCGACCATCGTTCTGCTCTACACATTCCTGAGAGGAGAAAAGGCCTTGGACGGTCCTCCTTTCCTTCTGTGGGTCGCCTTTGTCGATGTCCTCGTGCTCTGGATCATCCACCGCTATGTGACTCGCCAGGTCAATGGGCCCAGCCATTGGGGACTGGGGTTCACTTGCTTCTTCCTCGGGTTCATGGCCTGCCGGGAAACGCTTGAGATGCCCTGGATGCTGACGGCGATCGGGGCAGTGGGCGCTCTTTATCACCTGATTTGGAAGGTGACCTCGATTCGGCCCGCCGGATTCCTGGGAGCCCTGATTCTTCTCTTCTCCTCCTTTGCCCAGTTCGCAATCCGCTTTGGAGAAGCGCCAAGCAGGGAGAATCAACTAGCCCTGGCGACTCTGGGTCTGCTGACCCTGATCTCCGGACTGTTCATGGCAACTGCGCCTCGCACCAAATACCTCTATCCGGATCTGCGAATCCTCGCCGCCTGGGGATATCCATTGGCGACCCTGATCATTCTCTATCCGGCCTGGGCCTGGGAAGGATCATCGGCTTTCGACTACGCCACGGCGCTCTGGGGTGTCATGGGCGTTTTGGTTTTCCTGGGCGGGCTCATCCTCCGGCAACGGCCCTACCGCATCATCGGCCTGTTGGGGCTTGGCTGCTGCGTCATCCGGGTGTTTGCCGTCGATATCAAGGAAACGTTCTTCCGCATCGTCGCATTTGGAGTTTTGGCCGTCGTCCTGCTGTTAATCGGTTATCTTTATGCGCGGTTCCGGGAGTTCATCGAACGGGAACCCAGCTGAGGGGCGAGAGCCGGTCCATATTTTCCATAATTACCATTGATCGGCTAGCGCTAAGCCCCTAGATTACGTAAGTTCTGTCAACAATCAGAAACCATGCGAATTCTAGTCACTGGCGGCGCCGGCTTTATCGGGTCCAATCTCGTCCATTACCTGCTTCAAGATGCGGAGCAGGAACTGGGGATCACCGTGGACAAGGTCGTGAACTACGACAAGCTCACCTACGCGGGCAATCTTCAGAACCTCACTCCGGTGAAGTCCGATCCTCGCCACGTGTTCGTGCAGGGCGACATCTGCGACCGGAAGCAGTTCTACCAGACGCTGAAGGAACACGACATCACTGCCGTGATGCACCTGGCGGCGGAATCCCACGTGGATCGCTCCATCGACGCGCCGGAAGAGTTCATCATGACGAACTTCGTGGGCACCTTCCAACTGCTCCACGCTGCACGTGAGTTTTCCCGCTCTAACCCGGACTTCCGCTTTCTCCACGTCTCAACCGACGAAGTCTTCGGATCCCTGGAACTGACCGATCCCGCTTTCTCGGAAACCACGTCTTATGCGCCGAACAGCCCCTACTCTGCTTCCAAGGCGGGGAGCGATCACCTGGCCCGAGCCTATTTCCACACCTTCGAGTTGCCGGTCATCACCACCAACTGCTCCAACAACTACGGTCCCTACCAGTTTCCCGAGAAGCTCATCCCGCTCATGATCCGCAAGGTGTTGCGGGGCGAAAGCCTGCCCGTTTATGGCGACGGCTCCAACATCCGGGACTGGCTCTATGTCCGCGACCACGCTCGCGGTCTGGCGCTCAGTCTGGTGAAGGGCCTTCCTGGAGAGACCTACAACATCGGCGGTAAGAACGAGCTGAAGAACATCGACGTGGTGCGCCAGCTCATCGCCACCGTGCACGAGCTTTGCCCGAAGGCGAAAGCCGGTTCTCCAGACGATCTGATCACTTTCGTGAAGGACCGTCCGGGTCACGACAAGCGCTACGCCATCAACTGCTCCAAGATCGAGAAGGAGCTGGGATGGGCGCCGCAGGAAAGCTTTGAGACCGGTCTGCGCAAGACGGTTCAGTGGTATCTGGACAACGATCCCTGGATCTCCGCGATCGAGAACGGCAGCTACAAGGGTCAGCGTCTTGGCCAGGGATAACGCCCAGCCACGGCCCGTCGCAGCTGCCCCCATAACCCATTTTCACCTCCCTCCCCATCCCAGCCATGCCAAACCGGAAAGGAATCATTCTCGCGGGCGGAGCCGGAACCCGGCTCTATCCGCTGACGCAGGTCGCCTGCAAGCAATTGCTGCCGATCTATGACAAGCCGATGATCTACTACCCGCTCTCCACGCTGATGCTGGGCGGGATCCGGGACATCCTCATCATCTCCACTCCCAAGGACATCCCTCAGTTTGAGCAATTGCTGGGTGATGGCGCCAACCTGGGCCTGAACATCGAGTATGCGGTTCAGAAACAACCAAACGGGATCGCCCAGGCCTTCCTGATTGGCGAGGACTTCATCGGCGATGACGGCGCGGTCCTGATCCTGGGTGACAACATCTTCTACGGCAAGCTGGACTTCTTCCGCGCCGCTTTGGCCCGGGAAGAAGGCGCCTGTGTCTTTGGCTATCATGTGCGCGATCCCGAACGCTTTGGCGTGGTGGAGTTCGATCCTCACGGCAACGTCATCAGCATCGAGGAAAAGCCGAAGCACCCCAAGAGCCACTATGCGGTCCCCGGCCTCTACGTGTATGACAATCGAGTGGTGGAAACCGCGAAGTCTCTCAAGCCTTCCTCACGCGGAGAGCTGGAGATCACGGACTTGAACGTGGCTTATCTCAATCGCAACCAGCTCAAGGTGGAATTGCTCGGCCGCGGCATTGCCTGGCTCGATACCGGAACCCCAGGGAGCATGCTGGAAGCCAGTAATTACATCGCCACGATCGAGAATCAGCAGAACTACAAGGTCGCCTGCATCGAAGAGATCGCTTTCGGCCAGGGATTTATCGACCAGACCGAGT
>JBHIXE010000254.1:0-4002 GCA_041984905.1 Verrucomicrobiales bacterium
ACCTTGCCGCTCCCCATGAGATCGGCACGATCGCCATCCTGGAGCGAGCCAGAGACCTCTACGTGGAGTCCATCCTGAGCTCAGTATCAGAAGGGGCTTCGCTACTCACCGGGCTTAAGGTGGTGCTGGATTGTGCCAACGGCGCTTCCTACCAGACCAGCCCCCAGATTCTCCGCCTCCTCGGCGCGGACCTGGTGATTGAGCACGCCGCACCTAACGGTGTGAATATCAATGAGAAGTGTGGCGCCACTCACGAAGAGGTGCTCGCTGCCCTCGTCAAACAACATGGCGCCGCCGTAGGCATTGCCCACGATGGCGACGCTGACCGGCTCTTGCTCTGCGACGAAACCGGCGATCCTCTGGATGGCGACGACATCCTGGCCATTGCCGCGACGTTCCTCGCCAAATCCGGCAAGCTGACCCGCAATTCGCTGGTCGCGACGGTGATGTCCAACTTCGGCCTCAACGACACTTTGGCGGCCATCGGCGGCAAGGTTATCCGGGCCAATGTGGGCGATCGCTACGTCATCGAGGCCATGCGCCAGGAAGGTCTCAACCTTGGCGGCGAACAAAGTGGCCACCTCATCTTCCACGATTACGGAACCACTGGAGACGGCGTCCTGGCTGCGGTGCAGATCCTCCAGATCATGGCCGCGGAAGGCAAACCACTCAGTGCGTTGCGCCGCTGTCTCACCAAGTTTCCCCAGGCAAAACGGAATCTGGCAGTCAACTCCAAGCCTCCCGTCGAGGAGCTGATCGAGGCTCAGAAACTGATCGGCAAAGTGGAATCCGAACTGGGAGACGCCGGCCGCGTCCTGCTTCGGTATTCCGGCACGGAGAAGAAGATCCGTCTGCTCATCGAAGGGCGCGACGCTGGCTACATTGAAGGGGCTGCGGATCAAATCGCCGCGGCCATCCTGGCACAGATCGGGGCATGAAACTCTTTGTCACAGGCACCGACACCGAGGTCGGCAAGACTTACGTGAGCTCTCTTTTGATCCGCGAGCTCGTCGCCGCAGGTGAAACGGTGATGCCCTTCAAGCCCCTCTGTTGTGGTGACCGCACCGATGTCCAGTTGCTCTTACAGGCTGCCGACCGGGCGGACCTGGACGCGGATGCTGTAAACCCAGTCTGGTTGAAATCGCCCACCGCACCCTTGGCGGCTGCCTTGATTGAGAACCGTCCCATCGACTTTGATGCGTTGGTCGCTCAAGGGCGCGACTTGGCCCACCACTGCTCCAATCTGATTGTCGAGGGCGCGGGAGGTTGGGAAGTGCCCATTACTGCCAAAACCACCGTTGCGGATCTGGCTGTTTCTCTCCAGTTGCCGGTGTTGGTCGTGGTAGATAACAAGCTCGGAGCCCTGAATCACACCATCCTTACCGTGAAAGCGATCCAGGCCCGAGGTCTGCATTGCATGGGTGTGGTGCTCAATCATCCTCGCGAAGAACGAGACGCTGCTTCCATCAGCAATCACATGGTCCTGGAGCAATATCTACCGGTGCCCATCCTGGCGGATCTCCTCCACGACGATGGAGTCCTGGACCTGGGACCATTTCGAGATGCACTTGCTTCTTAAGAGAGCCCGGCTCGCTCTGACCACCTGGCCAACTGCGGAGGGTTGGCGGTTCTGCGCCATCATCGGATCGATCTACTTTGTGACGGCCCTGAGCATCGGACTCATATCCGGGATCATGAGTCCCTCACCATTTCCGCCTGTAGGAGATGTAATCAAATTGATGCTGCTCTCCATCGTTATTCCCGGAGCCTTCGAAGAGATGACCTTTCGCGGCCTGACACATCCCTCCATCGTGGAACGGCTTCGGCGACCGCGAGCCGTGCTGATTCTCTCCACCATGGCCTTCATCCTCTGGCATCCCTTCAACTACTTCGTTTTCCTGCGGACCTCGGAAGTGTTTCAGGCGCGGGTGTTTCTGGATCCCTCATTTCTGGCGATCGTGCTCGTCCTGGGCATCGCCTGCAGCCTGATGTTTCAGAAGACCCGATCTCTCTGGCCCTGCTTTGCGGTGCACTACCTGACCGTGGTCGTATGGAAGTGCTGGTTTGGAGGCCTGCGATTCTTTCCTATTTAGCAGGACGTTTGTACCAGACCCAGCAAAGGCTGCGATAACGCACACACCAGGGAAAGACCATCAGCATCAGGAACTGCAGGAAGAGTTGGCCGCTTCCATACATCTCGCCCTTGCGGGAAGAGGTCGTGATCGGCGGATCCTCGATCAGATAGAACCCCTGCTGACGGCGCTTGCCCCACTTTTTGAGCCGTCGGGCCAGGAAGATCTCTTCGCCCGCGTAAACCGATTCATCGAAACCTCCGATCGCATCAAAACCTTCCTTGGTGCAAAAGATGAAGGATCCTGCGGCAAACTGACGATGCCGGGAAATCCAGAGCCAGAAGTCGACCAGAAACTGGGAAAACCCCTTCCATGGTTCATCGCCCTGCAACTTGGCGCCGCCCACACAAACGGTTCCGGAACGCAGTTTTTCCAGAGCTTGGGCCAAGGTCGCGGGTTCAAAGGTGGAGTCCGCGTCCAGAAACACCAGAAACTCGCCCTGGGCGACTTCAGCACCGCGATTTCTCGCCCGCGAAATCTGGTTTACCGGCTCAAACACCACCTTGGCGCCCAGGCTTTCCGCCACATTGGCGGTGTTGTCCGTGGAATTGTTGTCCACCACGATAAGCTCCGCCTGGAGCTGCAATTCGGATTCCGCCCGCCGGATCGATTGAATCGCCAACGGTAACAGGGCCTCCTCGTTGTAGGCCGGAATCACAATGGTGAGCTCACTCATGGAGGCTGTCCTGCAACTCCTGGCGGACCTTCTCAAACGCCGAATCCGAAAGCACGGTTTCCAATCCTTCCCGCCAATCGGTCGGTAATCCCTCGTCTTCAGGCAGTCCCAACCAGGAACGGCAACCTCCAAAAGCTTTTCGATTGGCCAGCACCCAGGCCTCTTCCAATCGATGAACCCTCAGCAAGGCCAGGCTGATCCCGTCATTCTCGCCATAGCCAAAGCGTTCCTCGATCACCTGCGGCTGCCAAAGATGGAAGCGTTCCAGGGACAGGGCTTGATCGAGACTGGTGATCTCCCAGGTTTGAGCGATCTCAGCGAACAGCCGGATCTCCACTTCGCCTGCTTCCTTGGTGGGAATCAGATCTCCTGCAGAATCGTCCTCACCTCGAAGTTGGCCGGGTTGCTCATGGAAATAGGTCGGGAAAAGGAAGAACTCCTGGTGAAGCCATTGGAATCCGTGTCTTCCCTCGGAGATCCCGCCTTTGCGCAGGATCAGAGTCTGATTGCCCACTTCCAGGGCATCACAGATCAGCTTCCATTCTTTAAATCCAAACAGGCTCATCAGGTAACTCGTGTAGAACGTAAACCCATACGAATGCCTCAGAAGATGGGGTGTTTCACCTTCATTTTCGCCCACGGGGCCGAGTTTTCAGTGGAATTCCTTTTGAAAGCGTCCTAGTGTCCACACTCTCTCCATTGGCAGAGCCAGATGGTGACCGTAGTTCAAAGGTAGAGCCCCAGATTGTGGTTCTGGTTGTTGCGGGTTCGAGTCCCGTCGGTCACCCCATTACTTCCCCCGAGTCATTCCAGGTTTTCTGGTTCAAGCTGGAGCGGTTTCAACTCAGATGAATGATTCGGATGATGATTCCATTGGAAGAACGTGTCGGTTATAAGTTCCGAAATTCGCTACTCCTGGCGGAAGCCCTGACGCATCCCAGTCTGGCGTACGAAACGCAGAAGCCGCACTTCGACAATCAGCGCCTCGAATTCCTGGGGGACGCCGTCATTCAGCTGATTCTGACCGAACAGCTTTATTCCATGTTTCCGACCTTCAGCGAAGGCCGGCTTACCAAGCTGCGATCCCGGCTCGTGTCTCGCAACGCCCTCCAACAATACGCCAATCTCTTTGAGCTGGGTCAGTATCTTCTGATGGGCAAAGGCGAAGAAGCCAGCGGCGGTCGCGAACGGGCC
>JBHIXE010000254.1:4012-8358 GCA_041984905.1 Verrucomicrobiales bacterium
GCGGATGCCTTCGAAGCACTCGCCGGCGCCATTTATCTGGATGGCGGGCTGGAAGCGACTCGCGACTTTCTCTTCCGGCATTGCCAGGAAGCGATCGACCAAATTGTCGATACCCCTTCCGAAGTGAATCCCAAGGGACAACTTCAGGAGATCCTCCAGGCCATTTCCGCGACCAGCCCAAAATACAAGATCCTGTCCCAGGAAGGCCCGGATCACTGCAAGACCTTTGAATCCTGCGTGGAATGGGAAGGCCTGCGACTGGGGTTCGGAACCGGATCCAGCAAAAAGGAAGCGGAAGCATCTGCTGCGGAAGACGCCCTGGAAGAGCGAATTTGGGAAGATCACGTCAAAGAAGGGGTCTTGGAATTACCTGTGAATAACGAGTCAACATCCTAGGAACAAGTTCTAACAAACCTACCTTGTTCCAGTCTGGATGCTCATCCTTACAAGTTTTTCACAGCTTTCAAGCCAGGCCTAAGTGCCTGATTATCAAATCCTGACATATCGACCATGCAGGTTATTCACGCTTATAAGAAGAAGAATGAATTAATGGATTAGTTCTTTATTCCCTCTAATCACTTGGGAACAGCTTGGGACTTTTTCGTTTTCGTCCACTCACGCAGGCAAGAGCGGAAGCACCAAACCAGATCACCAGATCCCTTCTGCCAGCCTACTGATGGAAGGTTCTTCGCCAGTTCATAGGTGAGTGAATAGAAACAGCAGTTTCTCCAATCAGGTCGGAATGGAGATCTCAAGTATGAGTCCGGGGTTGAGGGATCCGGGTGACTCGGTGCCGCAGAAATGAGAAAGGTCGCAGGGAGCTCTAGCTGCGCTGAAAATAGCTATTGAATGCGGTAATTATGTAAATTATCGTTTGATCATGACCCCTTCTTGTTCTTCTCGGGCTGGATTCAGCCTCTTGGAACTCCTGGCGGTGGTGACCGTCATTGGCATCATCGCCGCTATCGCCTTTGCTCCGATTGGCGATGTGAACTCCAGCGCCCAGGAAACGCGCCTGACTTCAGACGTGAAGGTCATCAATCAGGCTGTGGCTATGTATCTGGCCAATGGCGGGTCTTTGGATGGCCTCAGCGCGCCTCAAGAGATCCTGGACAAGCTGAAGACGGTAGCCGCCTCCGATCGCTTGGTAGGCTTCCAGGGTGCCATGGTGGACAAGCGCATGGCTGCCGTCATGCAAACGGCGAGCGAGGCTGCGACTGATGCCGCGCGAGCGCTCTGGAATGGTAGTGCGCAGAAGTTTGAGATCGGAACCACCGGAAGCAATGGAGTGGCGCGATTCGATCTGGATGCATCACTGGCCGGGGTGAACTACGGGGCTGAGGATCGGGAGAGCCCGGTGCTCTACGCAGCCAATGATGGTTGGATCTGGGATTACCAGGACAGTTCCGCCAATGGAAAGACCACTCCCACGGCGGTGCCGCTTTACCCAGGGGATGCCGGATCTGGAGGTGGATCCAGTTCCGGTGATGGAGGTCCGGATGACGAGACGGACGATGGCGGTGTTCCCGGCATGACGACTTTGAGCCCACCAGTCTTCTCGATTGGTGGAGGCAGTTTCCCGCTGAGGGACTTTACCTTGTCTCTGACTCTGGCAAACCCGAACGCGGTCGATAGCTCACAGATCTACTACAAGGTTGGCAATGGGGGGGCCTATACGGCCTACAACGGAGGAGTCATTCCGGTGAGCTGGGAACAGGAGATCTTCGCTTATGCGGAGAGCCTGGACTTGGAGCGTTTCCGTTCCAGCAGTGAGGTGTCTGAGAACTATGGCACCAATCCGGTGGCCTTGAACCTGTCTCTCACATCAGGTCAGATTGCCTACAGTTACTATGATCTCGTCGGAGGCGGAAGCAGTGCCCTGGCTCAAGTCACCAATCTTACGGACCTACCTGATTCACTGTTGAGCGGTTCAGGGGTCGAGATTTTCTGGACCACGGATGGCAGTGACCCACAAACCTCCAGCTTCCGTTCCAGCGGAAGCGGACTGACTGGCCAATCCATTCCCTTCGAAATCGCCAGTTGGGGTGACGAGGATACCGTGACCATTCAGGCCTACGCTGCGGCATCCCATGACTACGTGCAGTCTTCCGCAGTTCAGAGCTTGAGCCTGTCTCGGATCACCGAGATCCTTCCGAACCCGGTCATTTCCACGACGGAAATGTGTGGGGGAAAATACCGGGTCATCCTCACGGCGGCGGAAGACTTGCCAACTGGCGCCCGGATCTACTACACGACCGACGGGAGCCTTCCGGCCATGAGCGATGAGGGGGTCATGACCAACGGCATCGCCTACAACCGTTCGTTTACCGTGGAATTGGATGAGTACGAACCCATTCGCGGTTCCAGCGGATCTTCGGGTGGAGTTGGACAAACGGTCACGATTTCTGGAGGAAATGGCGATGTACCGATCAAGTCGCTGACGCTCAGTGCCAATGGAGTCGATATCGTGCAGACCAGCTCCTACAGCCATGGCTCCAACAACCAGGTGGTGAACTCGCAGAATACTCCCATCCAACTGAAGAGCATCACGATTGAAAAGGACGGTCAGCTGATCGTTGCGGACCACCTCAATGTCCTGCAGGTCGAGTTGATTCAGAACAATTTCCCTCACAACTCCTATGGGGTGACGACCGTGGAAGACGGCAAGGCGAGCTCCCGCGTTGGGGACTCCGATTTCAGCGACGCGATCGAACGGGTCCTGAGTTCGACTAACTTGCGGGATTACATGAGTTATGACATCCGCAACAGCCGTGATCTGGAAGCCATTCCCTATGAGTTCGCGATGCGATTCGCGCCCATGCGGAACGGGGATTACCTGGTGGTGATGGAACGATGGGGAAACAGCACCTTTGAATTGGTGCCCCTGAACTCCGCCGGAAAGGAAATCGCTGGGTCCAACAAGCTTCGCTTTGAAGGCTATGCCTGGAATACGGGTTATGCTCCGAATGACTACAAGCAGCAGCCGTTCTATTTCAGCGTGATCGAGATCGCCAAGTTCGGCGTCGATACCGACAAGACGCTCATCACTGGCTTTGGAGTGAACAACGATGATGGCGCCGACTTCAAATTTTTCACGATCAGCGATGAGAGCTTCGAGAATCGGAGCACTCAGTATCTTCCCAAGACGATCCACGCACAGATTTTCCCACCCAAGGACTTGATGGGCTGGTTCATCTCCAGCGATGTGAGTTCGACTGAACTTCCGGACTGAAGACAAGGGTTCGCCTGTCCATACCACTGCTGGGGAGAGGATCGGTTGCGTTCGAATAGCCGCTCGATATACTGGGCGAACACACCAACATGTCCGGGCTTCAGGCGATTCTTCTCCTCCTCGTCTCTAACGTTTTCATGACCTTTGCCTGGTATGCTCACCTCAAGGACATGAGGACAAAGCCGCTGTTGATGGCCATTGGCGTGAGCTGGAGCATTGCCTTCTTCGAATACTGTTTTCAGGTGCCCGCCAATCGAGTTGGCTATGGAGTCTTCACCCTTCCTCAACTGAAGATCCTCCAGGAGGTGATCACTCTCAGTGTGTTCATTCCCTTTGCGATCCTCTACATGAAAGCACCCTTAGGCTGGAACTACCTGGGCGCAGCGTTGTGCTTGATCGGAGCAGTCTACTTTGTGTTTCGGTCGCCCTGAAAACCGTGCATGCTAAAGCTGCCATGAACCTTCTCTGTCGATTCGCCGTCGTTGTCTCCCTCATTTTCCCTTCTTTCGACTCTTCCGCGGAGGAGCCGTCCGTTGCAGACGTGATCATTGCGACTGTGGATGGGAAGGAACTGAAGCTGGATCTCTATTTGCCGGAAGGAACCGAGAATCCCCCTCTTGTGGTCTTCATCCATGGCGGAGGCTGGCGAAACAACAGTTACAAGAAATGCCTCACGCCCTGGCTGACTGAGTATGGCTTTGCGGTGGCCAGCATCAGCTATCGGCTGACGGATGTGGCGATTTTTCCAGCGCAGATCCACGACTGCAAAGGTGCGGTTCGCTGGTTGAGGGCGCATGCGGAAGAATACGGCTACAATGCCAGCCGGGTCGGAGTGGCAGGCACCTCTGCTGGTGGGCACCTGGCCGCTTTGATGGGTGTGAGTGGTGGCGATGAAAACTTGGAGGGTCAGGTCGCAGGACACCTGGAGCAGAGTTCCCGCGTCCAGGCAGTGGTAGACTACTATGGAGCCACGGATTTTGTGCTGCGCTCGCAGAATCAGCCTGCCAAGACGGAGAAAGAGGATGGTCCCGTGCGTCTGCTCCTGGGAGTTCCTGCGAGCGAAGATTTGGAGAAGGCCAAGTTCGCCAGCCCAGCCTTTTATGTGACAGAAGAT
>JBHIXE010000255.1:0-8338 GCA_041984905.1 Verrucomicrobiales bacterium
GCTGGGGACCGTCGATATTCGTCTCTTTCCGGTGGTGCCGCTCGATGCTCTCGCTTTACCACCGGCTACCGAACTTGTAGGCCTCCGGCCTGGAGAATGGACTTCCTCGCATTCACTGATTGCGAAGTCCTTTGGGCACACCTCCATCTAACATGCTCTAGGCCTCCGGCCTTGAGAACGGTTTCATCCAGTATCCCCTCCGCACCGCGTCTCTAAATGGAGCGCCGTTCTTCGACTACAGGTCTTCTGGCGGAACGGGCGCACCTTGGCCCATCAGGTCATAGCAAACCAACTTGTCGCGCAATCGAATCACTGCATAGCTGCCGGAAACAGCCGGAGTGGGGCATCCCAACGCACTCACTTTGGCGCGACCGAGGATCTCGTGTTTTTCCGGCGATGGATTGACCATCGTCAGGAAACCACCGTTGTTCTCGTAAACCAGCAGCTTGCCGTCCGCCAGGATGGGAGAGGAGAGGTTCGACTGACGCTCGACTTCCCACTGGATTTCGCCGCTCTCGATCTCGACGCAGAGATGGCGGGCGCTGCCCAGGTGATACACATACCCGTCATGGATGATGGGAGTGGCTCCATAGCGGCGGGTGAAGAAGTCCTTGGTCCAAAGTGGACGCGCGCCTTCCGGAGACAGTTGAAAGGCGGCCAGGCTGCGGCCCTCCGACTTGCTCACAACCACGCAGTAGTCATCCTGGATGACGGGGGTCGAGTCGCCGCCGGCAGGCTGACTCCACTTGCTGGCGCCAGTCTCCATATCCACGCCGATCAACTCTTTGGAAGAGTTGCAGACCAGGACGTCCTTCCAGAGAGCGGGAGACGGATTGGAGCCGCCAACTTCCGTGTTTTCCCAGAGAAATTCTCCGGAATTCGCGTCAAAGGCCATCAACTTGCCGGGCTGAATGAAGACTCGGCCTTCCGCCACGAGCGGCGAACTGGCCACCCCGCGCTTGGTGCCCGTGGGGGATTCCCACTTCTTCTCTCCGGTTTGGGCATCCACGGCAAACAAAGTCTCCGAAAGCAGCGCGTAAACGGTTCCGTCGACAATGGTGGGCGTGCTGGAAGAAGAACGGCCCGAAGGATGAGAGGGGCTTTCGAAGCGCCAGACCGGGGAGCCGTCTTCCAGCTTGAGGCAAAGAATGACGTTCTTAGCCATCAACTTGGTATTGGGAATCGTGGCGAGGAGCCGCTCGGCGGAGGTGGGATCGCTCCATTCCTGAGCGGCCACCCAACTCTTCAGGGCCTCGGCATTCTCAAACTCGTGACCCGCCTTCTTCTTCATGATCTCGAAGTCCGACCAGGGAATGGCCGTTTTGCCCTGCTTGAAGCGGGAGACCACCCAGCCTTTGTAGCGGAGGAGTTGGCTCTCATCGAGATGGTCATCCGCCCATTTTTCCGCCCACTCGGTCAGCTGATTGCCTCGCATCCGGGGCGGCATGTTGAGCCGGTCGTTCTCGAACGTGGCCATCAATTCATCCGAGAAATCGTTCCCGCGATAACCAAGGTCTGCCATGACCCGGTCGGAAAGGGTGCGGGTTTCCGAAATCTCATCGTAGTGCCACACCACGGACATGTAGACCTTGCCATCCCAGATGGAAGCGCTGCCGTGGCCGCCATAGTGATCGCTGGGAATCTCGCTGCTTTCCCACACCAGCACTGGCTGCAACTCATCCGTCCAGGCATCGGGCAATTTGGCATCCGTGGCCACGCCATCGCGATTGGGGCCACGCCACTGAGGCCAGTCCGCCAGCGCAAACTGGCTTAGGAGCAGGGAAGTCAGGAGAAGTGTCGCAAGTCTCATCGATTTTGAAGGGGAAGTGATCGGGTAAGTTTCGCTATTTAGCACCGTTGGGGCATTCGGGATCTTACGCCGGATTTCCGGTAGAGGTGAAATCGAAATTCAATGGGAGAGGTACTGCGGACCCACACCGAAGTTGCGCTGAAATTCGGACTGAGGGATGATAGGGGAAACTCTTCAGCCATGAATCGAATTGGTGGGTTAGTTGGGACGCTATTTTGCGGGTGGATGATCTTGGTCAGCCATGCCAGTCCAGACGAGAGAGCTCCAGAAGTCTTATTAGTCCCAGAAGGGAGTCTCTTTGATCCGGACACCAGCAGCGAGTGCTTCTACGGCAGGGTGAAAGGAGTCTCGATCATCTTCGAGCATCAAGGGTATACGACCTTTCGCATGAAAGAGGATGGAGAGCTTTCTGAAGGTGCGCTGAATACGGAGCGAGGTTTTGGAGGAGATTTCGATGCCACGGTGTATGTCATTCACTTCGACAAGCCTGAGGCAGAGTGGAGATACCTGGTGCGTTACTCCAGCGGCCGAGTTGTGATGCTGGACTCCGATCGGAAGGAGATCCCGGGATGTAACTTGAGGCAGAAGCGCGACAAAGGGGACTAGTTCTCGGCCAGCGCGAAGGCCGTGAAGAAGCCGCGCACTTTTTGCTTCGCTGACGTGGAGATTCCGCTAGCGTCGGAGGTTCCATGTTCAACCTGCACATCGCGGACATCCTGACGCTGGCGTTCTACCTCCTGGGCGTGACCGGGTTAGGGCTCTATGCGGCGCGGAAGGTGCAGGGATTCTCGGACTTCATCATGCCGCGCAAGTTCGGGAAAGCCTTCATGCTAATGCACGGCTTTGGCACCTCGACGCATTCCGATCAGGCGGTCTCGGTGGTTTCGAAAACTTTCACTACGGGACTCGCGGGCATCTGGTATCAATGGATGTGGCTCTTCGCGACGCCCTTCTTCTGGCTCATCGCACCCATGATGCGGCGGTTCCGCGCTCTGACCACCGCGGACGTCTTTGAGGCGCGCTACGATCGATCGGTTTCCACGCTCTACGCTCTGCTGGGATTGGGCAAATTCATGGTGAACATCGGGCTGATGCTCAAAGGTACGGCGGTCATCGTGGATGCGGCGACGGAGGGAGCCTTGCCGGCCAATAGCATGATCCTCATCATGACGTTGCTCTTTGTGGCCTACGGGATGGCTGGTGGATTGCGCGCCGCCATTGTCACCGACTTCGTTCAAGGCATCCTGACCTTGTTGTTCTCCTTCCTGCTTTTACCGGTTGCTCTCCATGCGGTTGGTGGTTTGGCCGGGATGCGGGAGACCATTCCGCCGCTCTATCCGGACCAGAACATGTTCTCGCTCGTGGCGCCGGGAAACATCGGAGTATTCTTCCTGATCATGATCTCCATCAACAGCCTGCTGGGCGTGGTGGTGCAACCGCACAACATGGGCACCACATCAGCGGGCAAAACGGAGTTGGAAGGCGCGGTTGGCTTTATGGGGGGAACGCTCTTGAAGCGGGTTTGCACGGTGGCCTGGTGCGTCACGGGCTTGGCGGCGGTGGCCCACTACGGCGGGCAGGCGGAGCATCCGGATCTTATTTACGGATCCATGGCGCGGGAATTCCTGCCCGCGATCCTGCCGGGATTGCTGGGCCTCTTCATCGCGGCTCTTCTTGCCACCGTGATGGGCTCTTGCGATTCCTTCATGATCGCCTCGGCGGGGCTCATCGCAGAGAACCTCTACAAGCCGCTCCGACCAGGTAGATCGGATCACCACTATCTCAACGTGGCGCGAATCTCCTCGCTGGTCGTGGTTCTGGGTGGAGTGACGCTGGCTTTTGCCGCCTCGGGCGTCGTCCCGCTGCTGGAAACCCTCTGGAAGATCAACACCATGATGGCCATGGCCTTCTGGCTGGGAGTGTTCTGGCGCGGAACCACCGTATGGGGTGCCTGGGCTGCCACAGCTGCGGCGCTGCTCACCTGGGTGCTGACGGACCATGTTCTGGGACTCTCGCTACCCTGGCAGATGCTGCTCTATATCGTGGCGGGCTTTGCCGCGGGGATCGTGGTGAGCCTGTTGACCAAGCCCGTCTCCGAGGAAAAGCTCGACAACTTCTACTCCTTGCTTCGTACGCCGGTTGACCCGGATGAAGTCGTGGAGAAGCCCTGCACGCTTCCTGCCGGTGTGACTCCTGGAGCGCGTAATGTCCTATTTCCCCAGACGAAGCTGGAGATTCCCGTGCCGACGCGCCGGGCGGCGATTGGATTCCTTGCGGGATGGCTGGTGGTCGGCAGCATGATCGCATTTGTCGCCATCTGGTTGGCGGGTTAGGGAAGGGGGAGAGGAATCATGAACGTGCTACTCTTTCTCATGGACGCATGTCAGGCCGCCGCACTGGAGCCTGGCAGCGATTGTCTCACGCCGAACTTCGACCGCTTGGCCGCGCGAGGGTTGAGGTTCAATCGAGCCTATTGTTCCAGTCCCACCTGTTCGCCATCGCGTGCGTCTCTCATGACGGGGCTGCTGCCCCACAATCACGGTGTGCTGGAAGTCGAACATGGGCGAGATGCGGATCAGTGTAACCTGCGAACGGACAAGCCGCATTGGGCTCAACGACTCAGCGAAGCTGGTTATGTCACTGGCTACTACGGCAAATGGCACATCGAGCGCAGTCATGAGTTGGAGCGATTCGGCTGGCAGCATTACCACGCCAAGGGCGCCGGACATCATGCCGGTCTGGGCGCGGGGATCGAACCGAGTGCGCAAAATCTGGAACTGGATCCCAAGCTGACCCGCTATCACGAGGGTCCGGAAGGCTACAAACCGATCCTCCACTACGGCGTCACGGACGTACCACCGGAGGAGCGTTATCCGGCCTTCACGACCGGGCAGGCATTGGAGTTCCTGGAAAGCCATGGCCAAGGCGAGCAACCCTGGTGCGTCACGGCCAGTTTCTCCGAACCGAACGAAGCGCTCGTCGTGAGCCGGTCAACGTTCGAGCAGTACGATGTGGATCGAATCCAACTGCCCGCGAACCTGCGGGATACCATGGAGAACCGTCCGAATCTCTACAAGCGGCAGCAACGGATCGCCGCAGCACTAACGGACGAAGAATGGCGCATGGCGCGTGCCTGTTACTATGGCCGAATCACGGAGCTCGATGCGCAGTTTGGCCGCCTTTGCGATTGGCTGGATGCGACCGGTCAATGGGACGACACCCTCGTCATGGTGACCTCGGATCACGGGCGCTATGTCGGCGCGCATGGATTTGATGCGCACAACTTTGGTCCCTTCGAAGAGATCTACGGAATCCCCATGTTGATCGCCGGACCGAATGTTGCAAGGGGGGCAGAGAGCGATGCGTTAGTGGGTCTCCACGATCTCTGTCCCACGATCCTGGACGCTTGTGGAGCGGCTGTCATTGATGTGCCGGACTCCACTAGCTTTGCGAGCGTGCTAGATAAGCCCAGTTCCCAAATGCGGGCAAACTTGATGGCGGAATCTCACGGGACACGCTTTCCCCTGGCCCAGCGAATCCTATGGGAAGGGGACTGGAAATTCGTCTTTAACGGGTTTGATTTCGATGAGCTCTACAACCTCAGGGAAGATCCGTACGAGATGCATAATCGAATTGATGAACCTGAGCAGCAGGATCGAGTCAAGGCGATGATGGGCGAGGTGTGGAAAACCGTCTGTGAGACCGGGGACCGGGCCTTGGCGGAGACGCACTATTTCTCGATGCGGATGGGAATCGTCGGGCCGGGATAGTAGTAGGCACTCTCCGAGTGCCGTTTCCAAGACTATCCCGTCGCCGGCCCACTGATACCCCATTGCAGGGACGCATTTTCAACAGTCTGTGTTGAACCAACCCACATGCGGATCAGGGCGCGCTGTTCCTGAAACCCCAAACGCTTCGCCACGGTCCGAGCAGCGTCGTTGGTGGAAAAGATGTCCCAGTAGACCAAACGGTCTTCGGGCGACTCTAGTAGTTCTCTGGCCAAGTCGCTTCCGACTTCGGCCGAGTCCGTGATGAGAGGGCCGAGGTAATGAGCCCTCGCTCCATTTCGCATCATACCAAAGCATTCGCCACGTACCAGCGTCACGGCGCTCTGCTCCGATAAGACTCGGAGATAGTCCTGGCGATCTGCACCGAAGGCCTGCTGATCCAGCAAACTCCCGCTGAAGCCGTCACTTTCCGGCACGTGCCCCCTGATGGTCTGGCCTTCCCAGCGTGCCAACTCGGACTCCACCTGAAACCCTAGCTTTTCATAAACCGCCATCCCGGCTGGGGTGGCGTCGAGTTTCACGCAGGGAATCCGGCGTTCCTCCAGCAGATATTGCAGGCTGTGCTCCATCAAGGCGGTGGCGAGTCCTTTGCGGCGATGATCCGGATGCACTAGCATCATGCCGATCCAGGCCAGTTCCTCGCCGTAGACCGTCGTGGTGACAGTGCCGGCAGGTTCGCCATCGCACTCGATGAGGAAACATCCTTGCGGATTGAAGGAGATAAGGCGTAGCCAGTCCCGATCCGTTTGATTCCATCCAACGATCTCCCGGAGCGATTGGGCATAGGGGAGATCCTCTGGCGTGAGAAGGCGGATTTTCGGAGGCATTGCCGTCAGGATAGCCAGCGTTCGCGGTTTTTCTCCACGAACTCTTCGTCTTGTAAATGTGGATAGGCCTTGAGCACGCGGTCGATGTCCTCAGCCTGGCCCGGCGACAGCCGTTCCTCCGGGTTCAGACAACGAGTGGAGGGAACCAGGCCCTGGCGATGCAACACTTCGAGGATGCCGGGAATACAGCCAGCGAATTCATTTTGGGGATCGAAGATGGCTGCATTGGCATCGGTGAGCTGAGCATTCAAAGTCAGCCACTCCGGATCCATGCTGGATTGAGTGCGCTCCTCCTTGATTTCCTGAAGCATCTCGACGGCTCGCCGGGTCCAGACAGCCCATTGACCAAGGAGCCCGCCCACGATGTGCCGGGTTTGACCGTTGATCTCGAAGGGGGTGAGCAGGTCAACGATGATGTTGTCGTCATTGCCGGTGTAAAGCGCGATGTCGTTGCGTTCGGCATCAATTACCGCTCGGACAACGTCCAGAGTCGCATAGCGATCAAAGGGAGAGACTTTGATGGCGACAACATTGCCGATTTCGACGAAGCGCCGCCAAAAGGAGTAGGGAAACACGCCGCCGCCTATCGCGGGTTGGAGGTAGAAGCCAATGATAGGGATACGGGAGGCGATCTCCTCGCAATGCGCGAGGATCTTCTCGTGAGGTAGATCCTTCAGCGCAGTCATGCTGACGAGTCCGGCATGGTAACCGTGGCTCAGGGCTATCTCCGCTTCCGCCAGAGCCTGGTCCGTGGGACCGCAGATTCCGGCCACTTTGATGAAGGTGCGTTGGTTGCGCAGCCAGGAATCGATCTCCTCCGAGCAGAGCTGGAGCACGGGTTCAAAGAGATGGTGCTGGGGATCGCGGATCTCGAACTGAGTGGAGTGGACGCCGACGGCGAGGCCTCCGGCGCCCGAGTCGAGGTAATAGCGAACGAGGGTGCGCTGATAGGCCTCGGACCAGGTGCCATCGGAGTTGAGGGCCAGAGGCATGGCAGGAATCACCTGTCCCGCAAGGAGGTGAGTGCGGCAGCTGCTGGTTTCCATGGGTTGGGGGATGGGGTTTTGATTTAGGGCGCGCTCGCGGGCGGTGGCGAAGTCACGGCGTATTTACCGTCTCGCACCTCCACATTGGGCGGCACCTTGTGAGTCTCAAAGTAGTCGTAGGTCTCTTTGAGGTTTAGCCAGAAGTCATGCCAGTCGTGACCTTCCCGGCCCGCCAGCTTCTCTTCCGTGAGTTCAAAGGGGAAACAGTGGACCCGAAAGTAGTCCTGCCCGTTCTCGAGGGCCTTGGTGCAGAGGGTCCAGATCTCTTCGATATTGGCGTCGCCCATGGCGTAGCAGCCGATCGAGACGCAGTTGCCGTGCACCATCAGAGCGCTGCCCGTGTAGCCATGATGGCGGTCATAGGCATTCGGATAGCCAAGGTTGAAGGAGAGATGGAACTTGCTCTGGGGGTTCATGGCCCGGGCATTGACGTAGTAACAACCTTCCGGAGCCTGGAAATCACCGGTCTGGGTCTTGGGCCCGAGCAGGCCGGAGAAGCGACAGATGTTGTAGGTGCGGAAGAGCTCGAACTTGTCTCCCTTCTGCACCCACATTTCCAACGTGGCGTTGCCCTTGAAAATGCGGATGAAGACGGGCGAACCCAGCTTCATACCCTTGGCCTCCAGCTCCTGACTGAGCCGCGGTGCATTGCGAGCCACCGCGTCCCGGGAACGCTTGGAAGAGGGAACCGCGTCGACGTTATCCGGCATGAGAAGAGAGACGAGGAGAAGAAGGGGAAGGAACAAGGGACGCTTCGTCACGACCTGCCAACCCTAAGGAATTCCCTGGCTTGCCGCAAGTCACACTATCGCCGCAGCGCGGATTCCTGGAGGTCCACAATGCCGGTTGCTCCCGGCATGCAGCGGA
>JBHIXE010000256.1:0-8276 GCA_041984905.1 Verrucomicrobiales bacterium
AAAGAAGAAGTGATGTTCTTTGATACGGACTGCGGCGGCGTGGTCCATAACATTGCCTATCTGCGCTGGATTGAAACGGCGCGCACCCGCCTCGCTGCGGAAATGGGCATGTCCCTCCGGCAGATGGCCCAGGATCAGCTCTTCCCGGTTGTGGTTCGCACTGAGATTGACTATCGCAAACCGGCCCAGCTCGGAGACGTGGTAACGGTGAGAGGGGAACTGGAGAGCCTGGATCGAGTGCGTTTCTGGATGGCACTGGAAGTCTCTCGAGATGGGGACGGCGCTCAACTCATCTCCTGTCGCCAGCAACTCGCTCTGGTTCAGATGCCTGAAGGCAGACCGCTAAGAATTCCGGGGGACTGGGCGGAAAAGTGGCCTGAGTTGCAAAAAAAATCCAAGAAACTGCAACATTAGCGGTTCTTAACCGGTTTATAGATACGTAAATATTTAGAGGCTGCGACAATTTTGTGACCAAAGTTCCTTGGTTGACACGGTGTTTCCGTGTAAATACAATGTAATTTAAATTGTTCTTGGGAGGGAAATGAGTAGCACAACCATGTTGAGTACGGAGCTTCCGGAGTATCAGATCTTTTCGATCCTTCGGAAGGGAGAAGAAGACCCCATTGGGCCATACAGTCAGGTAGAGGTGCTCAGGCTTCTCAATGATGGGGTGGTGCACAAGACAGACCTCGTCTACTACGAAGGAATGCCAGAGTGGAGGCCGCTTCGTGAGGTTTTTGAGTTTGATGAGGCCATCGCCAATTTTGAGGACGACGGTCAGGACCAGCACGTGGTCGCCGAGATCTTCATGGAGATGAACAAGCTCATCACCGAGAACGAGAACATCTACTACATCGCCGTGCAGGATCGCCACGGGATTCGCCTCAAAGGTCCCGACGCCATCGTGGTCACCGATTTTCGTTTGGTGGTGTTCCGCCAGAAGATGATGGGAAGTCGCGAAGCGGAAATGTACTACTGGGAGGACATCCACAACACCGGCACCAAGATGAACACCACCGAAGGGGTGGGAACTTTCAGTGTGCTGCTCAATTCCAACGAGCGGATTGAGGTGAACCGGATCCCGCGCCAGCAGGTGCAGAGACTCTCTCAACTGGCGCGCGAGTTGCGGTCTGAAGAACCTCGCTAAGATTTGCCTGTCAGGCTTTCTAATTTTGAACCCAAGCTTCCACCGGGGCTTGGGTTTTTTCCTGCCCTCGGGTGTCTTGAATCCTGGTCGGAGTCCAGATTCACCCTTTTCGGCTTTCGTTTTCCGGCCGGAACCCTTAGTGGTGATTTGCTATGAAATCGAATTGGTTGGGAATTCTTTTGGCCCTTACTCTCGTGGGGCTGGTCCACGCCCAGGAGGCTCCTGTCGAGATTGCCACCATGGGAGGGCAACAGATTCGGATTCCCACCCCTGATGGGTTTGCGCGAACCGATGGAATCATTCCCGAATACGATCAGTTGGTTCAGGGGTTTCTCCCCGCCACGAACCGGCTCCTGGCCGAGTTTGGATCTCCGGAGAAACGCCGGGCCATGCTCCGGGGAACGGGTATTCCCGATGAAGAACGCTCGGTAAACGTTCAAGTCGTTCGCCAATTGGAGCCGCTCAACTTCTCAGTCAAAGACTTTGCCGTGCTCAAGGATGAGTTTCGCAATCCTCTTCTGGCGCAGATCTCCAAAGAGAACATCGATAGGAGCCTGGAGAAGGGTTCCAAGAATGCCACCGAGAAATCGGGCGAAACGGCCGATATGAAGCTGACGGACATGGGACAGATTGGGATCCTCAGTGAGGATGCCAACCATCTGACCTTTGGGATGGCGATAGGAATGGACATCAACATCGCCGACCAGAAACAAGCAGCCAAAGCCTACGTATTGGTAACGGTCCTGCGGCTTCATGGGAAGGTCATCAGTCTCTACTTCACTGCGGGCAATACTCCGAAGGATCGAGCCTGGGCGGTGGGCGCCAACCTTCTCTGGCGTCAGGCGATCGAGAAAGAAAATGCCGCGCTGGCCGAGGCGATGAAGGACGTTCCGGTTTCCGACCTGGGGTTCTGAGGAACCTGCGGCGATAACCGAATTCCTCATCAAGGTTTGCACTTGTGGACGCTTTGCTTCGTAACGAAGCTAGGCAATGGCGACCGCTCGAAACCGGAAATCGACTACCAGGAAACCTGCTGAGAAGGCTGTTCTCGCAGAGACCATCAGCATTCGGGGAGCTCGTCAGAACAACCTGAAGGGTGTCGATGTCGAACTGCCTCTGGGAAAGCTCATCGTCGTTACCGGACCGAGTGGGAGCGGCAAATCCAGCCTGGCTTTCCAGACGATCTATGCCGAGGGGCAACGTCGCTACGTGGAGACATTTTCGCCCTATGTCCGCCAGTTTTTCGAGCGGATGGACAAGCCGCAAGTGGATGAAATCAAGGGGATTCCGCCCGCGATCGCCATCGAGCAGGCCAACCATGTCAAGACCACCCGATCCACGGTGGGTACGATCACCGAGATCAATGACTACCTGAAGCTCTTCTTCCCTCGCGTTGCGGAAGGATTCTGCCCCGAATGCGGCTCTCCAGTGCGGCCGGATACGGCGCAGTCCATCCAGACCAAGGCGAACCTCAATTTCGGAGAGAAGCCTGTGTTGATCACCTTTGGAGTGGATACCACCAGTGGCGCAACTACGGAGGACTTCTTCGGCTTTCTCCAGGCCCAGGGCTATGTGCGAGTCTGGCTCTATGGCAAGGTCTATCGCACCGACCAACCGGATGAGTTCAAGCGCAGGCTGCCGGGTCGAGTCGATGTGATTCAAGATCGGGTGGCGCCTTCCAAGAAGAGCCGGTTTCTCGAAGCAGCGGAAGCGGCACTGCATTACGGCAAGGGCAAACTGACCGTAGTCGAGCCGGAATCTGGCGAACGGGTCGCGTTCTCCACCGCCTGGCATTGCGCCCATTGCGATGTCGATATGCGGGAGCCGGTCCCCGGGCTCTTCAGTTTCAACAATCCGCTGGGGGCTTGTCCCGCCTGTCGCGGCTTCGGCCGGGTCATCGGAATCGACTACGATCGGGCCATCCCCAACAAGATGCTCTCCATCCGGGAAGGGGCGGTGAAAGCCTTTCAGGGCGACAAGCATTACGAGTGTCAGGAAGACCTGGAACGCACCGCCAACATCAAGGGCATCGATCTCGACACTCCCTTCGAAGATCTGGATGAGGCCGATCAGAAATGGGTCATTGAGGGCGAGGGCGGCGATCCGGAAGACTCCTGGCAGGCGGGGCTCTGGTATGGCGTGAAAGGGTTCTTCGATTGGATGGAGTCCCGCGCTTACAAGATGCACGTGCGGGTGTTCCTCTCCCGTTATCGCAGCTACACGACTTGCCGACTGTGTAAGGGGACACGGCTCCAGCCGGAGGCCCTCAACTTCAAGGTGGGAGGCAAGACCCTGCCCGAGTTCTGGACTCTGCCGATCGACGAATTTCAGCCCTTCATCGAAGGGCTGGATGTCCCGGCCTCTGACTCCACCGCCACCCTCTTGCGCAATGAGATCAATTCCCGGCTCGGCTTCCTCAATCACGTGGGCCTGGGCTATCTGAATCTGGATCGCTCCACTCGAACCTTGTCCGGCGGTGAGGTGCAACGCGTCAATCTCACCACCTGTCTCGGAGCTTCCCTGACCAACACGCTTTTCGTTCTGGATGAGCCCTCGATTGGCCTGCACCCGCGCGATGTGGGACGGCTCATTGAGGTCATGGAGCAACTCCGCGACAAGGGGAACACCCTGTTGGTGGTCGAGCACGAGGAAGCGGTGATCCGTGCGGCGGATCACCTGGTGGATGTCGGTCCTGGAAGAGGAGAGAACGGGGGGGAGATCGTCTTCAGTGGTCCCGCTGAGAGCCTCACCGCCAATGGCGCCGTGAGTCTGACGAAAGATTACCTGACAGGCGACAAATCGATCCCGATTCCCGAGAAACGGCGTAAGCCCAAGGACTGGATCGAGCTCCTGGGAGCGCGCCAGCACAATCTGAAGCGGGTGGACGCGAAGATCCCCCTTGGAACCCTGACCTGCATCACAGGCGTATCCGGATCCGGGAAATCGACCCTGGTTCACGAGGTGCTTTACCAGAACCTGCTGCGGGCCAAGGGAGAAGTCGGCGAGTCGGAAGCCGGTGTCCTCAAGGAATTGCGCGGCGCGGACAAGATCGACGCCGTGGTCATGGTGGATCAGTCACCGCTCAGCCGGACACCGCGCAGCACCCCGGCGGTTTACACGGGAATCTTTGAGGGTATCCGCAAGCTCTTTGCCGCCACGCCCGATGCGGAAGCGCGTGGCCTGACGATGGGCTATTTCTCCTTCAACTCGGGCGGTGGTCGTTGTGAACGCTGCTGGGGAACGGGCTTCGAGAAGGTGGAGATGCAGTTTCTCAGTGACATCTACGTGCAATGCCCCGAGTGCGAGGGCAAGCGCTACACGCCCGCGACGCTCGAGGTGAAATTGGAGGACAAGTCCATCCAGGAAGTCCTCGAGATGACCGTGGACGAGGGCATCCGCTTCTTCCAGCCCATGGGCAAGTCCAAGTCGGTGAAAGACATCGTCCACGGTCTCAAGGTCCTCGCGGATGTGGGCCTCGGGTATCTGAGATTGGGGCAACCCCTGAACACCTTGTCCGGCGGCGAGAGCCAACGGCTCAAGCTGGTAGGGCACTTGCTGGAGAGCCAGAAGAGTAGAGACAAGGATCGCAAGCCTTCGCTGCTGCTCTTCGATGAACCGACCACAGGGCTCCACTTCGATGACGTCGCCATGCTGCTCAAGGTCTTCCACCGGCTGGTTGACGCGGGAGACAGCCTCGTGGTGATCGAGCACAACATTGAGGTGATCAAATCGGCCGACTGGATCCTGGATCTGGGGCCGGAAGCCGGGGTTCACGGCGGGGAACTCATCGCGGAAGGCACTCCGGAACAGGTGGCGGGCAAAGCCGAGTCTCACACGGGCGAGTATCTGATGGAAGTCGGCGTCAAGCCCACTCCCAAACGGCCCAAGGCCAAGGCTCCGCGCGCCACTAAGTCCCTGGTTGCAGAAGCTCCGTCTCCCTATTTGGCGGTGCGTCAGGACGCCATTGCCGTGATGGGCGCTCGCGAGCACAACCTCAAGGACCTGACGCTGAGTATTCCCCGCGATCAAATGGTCGTGGTGACCGGGCTCAGCGGTTCCGGCAAATCGACCCTGGCTTTCGACATCCTCTTTGCGGAGGGACAGCGACGCTTCCTCGATTCCATGTCGACCTATGCCCGGCAGTTTGTCGAGCAGATGGAAAAGCCGGACGTGGATCACATCACCGGGTTGCCGCCGACTGTCGCCATCGAGCAGCGCGTATCGCGAGGAGGCGGCAAGTCCACCGTGGCGACGGTGACGGAGGTCTATCACTTCCTGCGTCTGCTCTTCTCCAAGGTGGGTGTGCAACACTCACCAGCGACGGGCAAGCCCGTGGTCAAGCAGTCCGTCTCCTCGATCGTCACCCGGGTACACGAGATGGCGAAGAAGGGGGAGGTCAAGATCCTGGCGCCCCTCGTGAAAGCGCGGAAAGGCTTTCATACAGAAGTGGCCAAGTGGGCGCTCAAGCAGGGCTTCGAAACCTTGCTGGTCGATAACCAGTTCAAGAGCGCGGAAGGCTTTGAGAAGTTGGAACGCTTCAAGGAGCACACCATCGATGTCCTCATCAAGGACGTGAACAAGAACACCAGCGTGGCCGAGATCCGCGATGCGCTGCAGCACGCGCTCAAGATTGGCAAGCAGACCGCCAAGGTCTTGGATCCCACCAAGCACCTGCAGGTGGTGAGCACGCGCATGAGCTGTCCGGAGAGCGGCATGTCTTTCGAAGAACTGGATCCGCGACTTTTCTCCTACAATTCACCCCATGGCTGGTGTCCGGAATGCCGGGGGTACGGTCAGGTGCCCCGCAAGGCACGCGCCCAGCATACGGACGATTCCGAGTCCGTCCTGGAATCCGAGTTGCGCGAAGAACTGCAACGAGCCCGGGCGGAGGACGACGAGCTCAAGACCTGTCCCGTTTGTGCGGGGGCTCGGCTCAATGAAATTGCTCTGGCCGTGAAGGTGGGGAATTTGAACATCGCGGATCTGGCGAGGCTCAGTGTGATGGAAGCGCGAGTCGCGATCGACGAATTGAAGTTCCGTGGTCGTGATGCGGAAGTAAGCCGGGACATCCTTCCAGAGATTGTCCAGCGTCTACGCTTCATGGAAGAAGTGGGGCTGGGCTATCTGCAGTTGGATCGCTCCGCCAAAACCTTGAGTGGAGGGGAAGCCCAACGCATTCGCCTCGCGGCCCAATTGGGCTCCAACCTTCGCGGCGTGCTCTACGTTCTCGACGAACCGACCATTGGCCTGCACCCCAGGGACAACTCCAAGTTGCTGGATACCCTGGCGGCACTGCGCACCAAGGGGAACTCGCTCATCGTAGTCGAGCATGACGAAGAGACCATGCGCCGCAGCGAACACATCATCGACCTGGGCCCCGGCGCGGGCCGGTTCGGGGGTGAGGTGGCGGCCCAGGGAACGCTGGACCAAATCTTGAAGGATGAGGCTTCGGTGACGGGGCGATACCTGCGGTCGCCCATGCAGCACCCGATGCAGGGCGAGTGGCGCAAGATTCCTGGCAAGAGCGCCAAGGAAGGTTGGATCCGCATCGATGGTGCGCAGGCGAACAACCTCAAGAATCTGTCGATCCGGATTCCCATTGGCAGGCTGTCGGTGATTTGCGGGATCTCAGGATCTGGGAAGAGCAGTTTCATGCGCGGCGTTCTGCAACCCGCTGTGAAAGCGAATCTGCCCAAGAACAAGGTCAGAGCCACGCAGAAGACATGGAAGACCATCAAGGGGGCCGAGAACATCGAGGCCGTCTACGAGGTGGATCAATCCCCCATTGGCAAGACCAGCCGGTCCTGTCCGGCCACCTACATCAAGATCTTTGACGATATCCGCAAGCTCTTTGCCCAGGTGCCGGAAGCGCGGGCCAGGGGGTATACCGCGAGCCGGTTCTCCTTCAACACGGAAGGAGGACGTTGCGAGACCTGCAAAGGCAATGGCCAGATCAAGCTGGAGATGAACTTCCTGCCCACCAGCTATGTGCCTTGTGAGGATTGCCATGGCCTGCGTTACAACGCCTCTACCCTGGAGATTCTCTACAACGACAGGAACATCGGCCAGGTCATGCAGATGAGCATCGATGAAGCGGCCGAGTTCTTCGAATCCAATCCTCGATTGCAGCGCACGTTGCAGCTACTCTGCGATACCGGACTTGGCTACCTGCAGCTCGGTCAACCCAGCCCGACTCTCAGCGGTGGGGAAGCCCAACGCATCAAGTTGGTAAGTGAGTTGACCCGTGGCGTGAATCGCGCCAGCAATGCCAAGCTTCGCCAGAACCGGACTCCCAAGTCCTACCTCTACCTCATTGAAGAGCCGTCGATCGGACTGCACATGGCGGACGTGCAACGGCTTCTGGAAGTCCTTCACCGTCTGGTGGATGAGGGGAATACCGTGGTCGTCATCGAGCACAATCTCGATATCATCGCTGAAGCCGACTACGTGCTGGAGATTGGCCCCGAAGCCGGGGATGAAGGCGGCGATATCGTGGTGGCAGGATCACCCCAGGAAGTGGTGAAATGTGAGGACAGTCGTACGGGCCCATTCCTGAAACCTTTGCTCGGGAAGACAAAAGGCGAGAATAGGCCAAAAAATATAAAGAAATCTTAACTTTTTGGCTTTCTTTCCGCAGTTTCGGAGTAGGTTATGGACACCTGTTTTTTTCCCCGAAAACTGTGCGTCCACAAACTGCAGAATACCTCAAGATTTTCGACCAGTACTACCACGCACCTGAGGTGGAAGACGAACCCCAGGAGCCGCAGGGAGAGGAATCTGGTCCCTTTGATGTTCTCAAGGCATTGACCGACTACCTGTCTCGCTATGTGCCCTGGACGCTGGATAAGGAAGACTTTGGGTTCTTCCGACGGATCACAGCGCTCTTTGAGTCCGCGGAAAGCCCGCATACCAACGTCTGGGACCGGCGCACTCACTGGGCCATGCTCTGGCGCCTGCTCCTCATCAAAGAGTTGGGCCGGGATCCGACCAAGCACGAGCTCAAGGAACGGCTGGAGGATGTGAACCCGGATCTCTATCCGCCGACCATTCGCTGGGCGGAGCTATGGAAGAAACCCGGCTTGGAGAATCTCCCCCAGGCCAAGCCGCGCCGCCATGAGGAAATGGCGAA
>JBHIXE010000257.1:0-294 GCA_041984905.1 Verrucomicrobiales bacterium
GTCGACGCAGACGAAGATTTTCTCGCCTGGGCTACCCGGCATCTTGCCTCCCCAGACCTGGCCATCGCCACGGCCACGACCGCAGACGCCGCCCTGGCCAAATTTCAGGCGGAACCTCCGGAACTCGTCATCTCAGAACTTCGCGTCGGGCCCTTTAACGGTCTCGAACTGCTCCGCCGCATCCGGCAGCATGATCCCAACGCCATGGTCCTCATGTTCACGGGATTCCCGCCGACCAGCGCCGTGATCGAGTCCATGAAACTCGGTGCCTACGATTTCCTGCGGAAAGAGGGG
>JBHIXE010000257.1:304-4154 GCA_041984905.1 Verrucomicrobiales bacterium
TTGCGGCCCACCGTGGAAGCCATCCTCCGTGCGCAGGAAGAGATCAAAGCGACTCCCAGTGCGCCTTCCTCCCGTCTCAATGACGAGGATTACCAGGAAACCATCATCGGGAAGTCCACCGCCATGCAGGGCGTCTTTAAGATGATCGGCCGCGTTTCCCGCTCGGATGCACCTGTCCTCATCACCGGTGAGAGCGGTAGTGGTAAAGAAATCGTCGCCAGCGCCATTCATCGGTTCAGCCTTCGCGCCAACAAGGAATACGTCGCCATCAACTGCGCCGCCATCCCTGGTGAACTCCTGGAAAGTGAGCTCTTTGGTCACGAGAAAGGCGCCTTTACTGGTGCCAGCGCTCAGCGCATCGGCCGTTTCGAGCAATGCGACGGCGGGACGCTCTTCCTCGATGAGATCGGGGACATGCCCTTGCCCGTGCAGAGCAAGATCCTGCGGGTACTGCAGGAAGGCGAATTCTCCCGGGTCGGTGGCAACCAGACTCTGCGCAGTGATGTGCGCATTCTCGCCGCCACCAACAAAGACCTCGAACGGGAAGTGGAACGCAACCTCTTCCGGGAAGACCTCTTCTACCGGCTCAACGTCGTCCGGATCCACATCCCACCGCTGCGCCAGCGTCAGGAAGACATCCCGCTTCTCGTGGACTTCTTCCTGCAACGCATCGCCGAGCAGCGGCATGCCGAGAAAATCCGCGTGACGGAAGAGGGCATGCGTCTGCTGGAAAACTACGATTGGCCCGGCAACGTGCGGGAACTGGAAAACACCATCCACCGCGCTTGCGTCCTGGCTAACAGCAACGTCCTCTTGCCCAAAGACATCCCCATCGGTCGCGTCCCTCGCCGGGTCGAAGCCGATACGGAAGACGCCTCACAAAAGGGCGGCGGTGGCAAGCCGAGTCCCGTGACTCAGCCGGTTTCCAGCGCTCCTGCGACTCCGGGTGTGGGCAGCAGTGTCGCCGAGCCTATGCCGGCCGAAGCCCCGCCGGTGAACCCTGCGGAAATCAGTGTCGAGCAAGCCGTGCAAGTGCTCTTGAATGCCGCCGAGAAAGATCCGGAGATGCAATTGCTTCCCTGGTTGGAGCGGGAGATGACCCGATTCGCCATGGAGCGGGTCAACCGCAACCAGGTCCAGGCCGCCAAGTTGCTCGGCATCACCCGGGGCACCCTGCGCAAGCGGCTCGAGCGTTACGAAATCAGTTAGAAGGTTATCGGGAAGAAACCCGAAGACCTCCGGCCTGGAGAAGGGACTTCCTTGCATCCACTGGTTGCGAAGTTCCCTCTGGGTACACCTCCATCTAAAATGCTCTAGGGGGCCTACTTCACCTTCATCGTCTCCATGTGGAGCTTGGAACTGGACTCCGGATTGGCGAGCTTTTCGGCGGCGGAATCTTCCATTTCACTCAGGAGAAGGTCCAGGTATCCCTCGGCATCTTGAGTGAGAATTCGGGCGAGAAGCTGACGCATGAAGTCGGGATCATCCAGCTTGAGAACCAGCATGTTCCCATCATTCACAAAGCCACCTTCCTCATCGACTTCCATAGGCGCCAGCCCACTTGCCACTGTAAGGGTTTGCATCGCCTCGTAGAGCCGGACTTCGTATGCCGCATAACGCTTGGGATCGCTTTGGAGTTCGTCCATCATATCGGACATCAGGTCGATGATTCGAGGATCCCCCAGGAACTCCAGCAATTCCACGTGTTCCTGATCTTTGCGGTTTGCGAGAAAAGCGTTCCACTCCTCATCCAATCGAGCCTCATCCTCCGCGGATAGCTTTAGATCGGGCAACTCCTTGCTGGTGGTTTGGGACGCGGGTTCGGCAGGGGGCGCTTCCTGTGGCTGTGATTGGTCCCCGCAACCGGTGAAGAGACACGCTGGGCAGACGAGAAGAAGGAGGGTTTGGAGAGGGCGCTGCATCGATTTGTATGGGAACGAAGCAATCACGCGAGAGTCCGTTCATTTCTTTCGCGGTCTCCGATTCCTCGTCCCTACAAATCGCTTCAAAGGAGGACTAAGGACCGGAAACTTGCTGAGAGGCGGCTGCGAGAATTCAGGAGGAAGGTTGCAAGCCCGCTCCCAGCAGCTTTTCCGGTCCTTAGTCCTCAGAGAACGCCTGATTTGCTTGCCCTTTTTCTTAACCAGAGGAAAGTAAGTCCCTGATGATCGATTTCGGGAAAGGCACTCGGCAACCTTCACAAACGCGGGCTCTTCAGACATGCCCTGATGTGTGGGCTACAAAAACGGGTGGCAAATGCGGAAACGGTCCCCAGGCAACCAATCGCATAGCTGACTGTAATTCAGGTGGTTAACACAGATGCTCCCTTAGCTCAGCTGGATAGAGCAACGGATTTCTAAACCAAATTAGTCATATCTGCTAGAATCCGCCTCAGTCCGCGGATGCCCGAAACTGACTGTTTATGAGCACTTTATACAAGTCGTGATCTCTGCGCTCATCCGCTACAATCCGCAGAAATCGCACGCCCGGGGTACTAATTGGGGTACTATTCGTGCTTCGTTAGTCAACCCCTGTTAGGACTCTGCGGGGACCGACCGGCAAAGGCTAGGAACGGCTCTGTTGGCTCAGGAACTTCCAACACCATCCTAGCCCTTCCTATCCGTTGCCTGGCTCTGCAGCCCGCTCCGCACCTCCGTTGCCTGCCTCCCTACCACGTCGCTTTCGCTCCCCAAAGTCAGCCGTCGTCCCGCCGGAGCGAGAGCGGACCCGCCGCCTCAAGGGGGCTCCTCAGGCTTCGCCTTCCGGTGCCTCTTGACCCGCCGGCCCGCGCTCTCGAGTTTGGAGGTATCATTTTTGCTTCACAGAAAATGTGTGTTTTTGTGCAGTGAAGTTTTGAACAGATATGAAGCATGACTCTGAATTCACCGATCAGGCCCAACGTGACCTGGCAGAGATTGAAACGATTGAATCCCACTTGAGGGAGATCCAGAACCGTTATTGTGGCCTCGAGCCTCGGCTGAAGTCCTGCAATGGCATTCGCTCTACCATCCTGAGGCTGCTCAAGATCCAGAGCCAATCCCAAGAGACGACCTAGCCGCCCTGCGGTATTGTGACACTGTCACGAATAGAAAGATCAAGTCACCAAGGGAGACGTAATCGCATAGCAGCAACGCTTCCTGTAGAGCACGATCTCCCAGAATGTGGCAAGGGGATGATCGATACACTGACCATGCCGATAAACGAACTCGTCCGTGTGACCAATTTGACTCCATCTGCACTCCGCCAACACTTCTTGAAACTCCTTGGAACTGGAAAGGTCACGCCCGGAGAGGTCTAGTTCGCAGTATCCCGAACCGTAAAGGCGCTGTCCATAGTGATGTCTCATCAAACCAAGGACAATTCTCTCTAGCATGCGCTCCAAGTGATCCTTTGGCCATGGAATAAGAGTCAATGTGTCCGTGACTTTACCCTCACTATCGATAGCGGGAATCTGCCCCACATTCGATTTCAATATTCTCTGGAACTTCCCGTTCCCGCGGACCGCGCGAGAAACCTTGTCGCAGAAACCTTTGTCGCTGTCGTAATCCGCCATCAATGCGGCAAACAATGAGAACTCTTCATCCGCCTTTGAGAACCGAACCTTGTTGCACTCCTCACAGCAAGGGACCGTAACCAGCGTTGGACGTGGCTTTGCGAATATCGCTCTCGGCGGAACGTGATCCTTCGTGGTAGCAGGGGAATCACAATACGTGCAAAGTTTCTCCATGGCTTAAAGTTAAAGCCTTACAAACTTTCAGCAAACGCTTTACGCTGAAGCTCAGCTTACCAGCTTGCCAAGGCAGCACTTCTTAAACTTTTTTCCCGACCCACAGGGACACTGGGCATTTCT
>JBHIXE010000257.1:4164-7939 GCA_041984905.1 Verrucomicrobiales bacterium
GGATCGGCTACGACCATCTGCACTCTCTTTTGACGTCTCTTGGGACTGAGATCGTTGATCAAAAGTCTCTCTAGCCGGTCGCTGATCGATTCCCCATCAAGATCAGCCTTCTCAGCAAAGCTGGTCCAGATTTTCGGGTCCACCCGAACGGTTCTCGTCACTCTACCAGTGGGTTTCCTACCTGCTTTTGCACGGGTCATTTCTTATTTAAGAAATACAACCAGATGTTTTCAAGCGCAACTAACTCAAAATTAGAAAGTTAGGCTTCGATTTCAAGAGAGGTCGACTGGAGTTGTTCCCTATAAACAAGGTTAAGGGCGCCGGGCGCCGCTTCGCGGCGCTCCGTGCGCCTTAGACCCGTGCCTTAGTATCGTGAAGAAACCGGTCTATCTCATCGCTAGAATACAACGGCCTGCCCAAGGCAATCGAAGGATTCAATTCACCCGCCTTACGCAAGCGGTCCACTGAGTCTGTAGATATTCCTAGAATCTCGGCCGTCTCCTCGCGGCTGAACGCTCGCCGCAAATGCGCCCCACGCTCTCTCTCCCACGCATGCCGAAATTGCTGCAACACCGGCCAATGATGCTCCAACCAATCCACCCGCTCGCTCAAGGGCAGGAGCTCCAATACCTTCATCTCTTCTTCGCTAACTATCCTTAATGGTACACAATCCATAATCACAGCCTTTCTGCCATTTGTTCTGAATGCACCTGACGAAGATGCCCGTACGTCTTCGCTACTAGAACACCACCATCACGGTGACCAATCCAGTCTGAAATTGTCTTAAAGTCCACTCCCGCCTCGATTGCATTGCTCACGAAGTAGTGGCGGAGGGTATGATGCGTGAAGTGAGGCAGCCCCGCCTTGTTGCAGGCAGACTCCATTGCCGACTTTGCTGAGTCGATGCCGACAATCTGCTGCTTCGGATGCCACCCCTTGCGATCTCTGAGCTCCTCAAGAAAGGGCTTGAGCGAACGAAAGAGGGGAACCACGCGCGTTTGCCGATTCTTTGGCCCCTCATGCCCACCCACCACAGTAAACTGCCGCCTCCCGAAGTCGACATGCCGCCAGAGCATCTCTGTGGCCTCACCCAAGCGGGTGCCCGAAAGCGCCAAGAGCTGGACCAGGTAGACTGCCTCTTCAGCCCGCCGATCAAAGCTCTGAAGAGTCTCTACGAGCCGGGAATACTCTTCCCGCGTTGGAATGACGATCTCCTTTTTGCCGAGCTTGCGACGTTTCAGGTCCCTGGCTGGATTGTTGAGGATCAATCCTTCTCGAAGAGCCAACTCGAAAACTGCCTTCAGTACCTCCAGCTCCTTGTTGAAACTGGATCCAGAAACCTGACCACTGCGCTCTGCTGCCCATTCCTCACAATGCAGGGGCGCTATCTCCGAAATCGCACGAAACCCAAAGTGCGGTTGCAACTGCCCCAAACAACACTCGTTGCGCTTCGCTGAAGAAGTCTTGAGTCCAATGCTGTGCGCCCGCATCCACTTTTGGGCAATCAGTTCAAAGCGCACCCGCCGATCAGCCGCCGAACCGCTTAGGTTCCCCACTTGAGCCCGATAATCCCTCAGACGCCGCTCCGCTAACTTCCGATCCTTAGTTTTTAGGGATTGCTTGAATTCCTTGCCCTTTCTCTTAACGCGCGCAATGTAAGTCCCCGACGATGAATTGCGGTATAGACACTCGCCAACCTTTACCAATTTGGGTGCAACAGTCATGCTCCCATTATTTGGGGTACCAAAACGGTGGTCAAATCCCTACATTGTCAAAAACCGCTAAAGCCATAACTGCCTCATTTGCAGGGGATTAAGTGTTACGCTCCCTTAGCTCAGCTGGATAGAGCAACGGATTTCTAATCCGTAGGTCGTTGGTTCGAGTCCAACAGGGAGTGCGCTTTCTGTGCCTATTCGCCACCTGCCAAAGCCAGCGTTTCGACTTGCTCGGCGGTGAGGGTGCCTTTGTAGATTCGCACGTCGTCAATCGCTCCTTGGAAGTAGAGGCGGTCGTCTTGGGAATTGTGCCCGATCCGGATATCCGCGTCATTGCCGTGATTGATCACGTATCCTTCTCGTCCTTCCCGGGCCACAAGCTTTCCGTCCACGTAGAGGGTGATGAACTCGCCATCAAAGACGGCCGCCACGTGTTGCCAGACGCCTTTCAAGACGGCCGATTCGGGAGAGTTGCAGTGGATTTTGTCCCCGAAATTGTTCAGATGCAGGGCGACGAATTTGCCGTCTGAGCCTGTTTGAAGCCTCCATGTGGTCGATGCCTTGCAGATGATCGGTGCCCAAGTCAGGTGACTGGCACTTTCGTCCAATTGATACCAGGCTGAGATGGAGAAGGGGTGCTGGAGATTGAGGCTGTTATCGTGGCGGATCTTGATGTATTGGTCCAAGCCGGACTTGAAGGCCCCAGAGCCGACTCGACCTTTGACAAACTCACCGCCGACCACTCTCCCGTCGTGTCCGTTTCCGCTGCTGTCTTTTGCGTCGCCGTCGAGTTTCCAGTGGGCCAGGAGTTCGATCTCTGATTTTGGTGTCGGCGGCTCTTCGACTCGGTTGGCTTCCTCAATGATCGCGAGAATGCGCTTCTCTTCCTCCGAGAATCCCTTGGCGACATCCAGCTGTCCCTGCTGCGTATAATACCGGGTCCACTCATCCAGTCGATTGATGTAGAGTCCCATGGTTTTGGACTGCCCTTCGGCTACCAACGCATGGATCTTCGGTAGAGTAGCTTCATAGATCTCGCGCAACTTCTTGAGCTGCGGGAAGTCGTCATAGTTCGGGGATTCAACTGTGCGGAAAGACTCTTTTTCTTGTTCCACCAGGAGGAGGAGATCCAGTTCCCCTTTTTTCATCATCTCTTTATGAAGATTCTCCAGGTGCGTAAGATAGGTGGTCTCGAACTCCACCATGGGTGCGTTGCCCGCATCGTATTCGGTTTCGAAAATCGCTCGCAAGGCCTCCAGCGTGTTGGCCTCGGTGTCGAGTAGGGCACTGACTGGGATTCCAAGCTTTCGCCGCACATCCACCGGGATATCATCGGCGGGCAGCCGTACAATGCCGCCCGAGAAACTCACCGTGACGGTGTCACCGTCCACCTTGGTCACTGACGCGTCTTTAAACTCGCGGCCGGAAAGGGTTTTGAAGGACGCGGAATCTTGGCCCATTGCCGGGATCATCCCGCACAAGAGGCCTAGCAGCGTTAGTCCAACGCATTCGAAGAACTTGCATTGCAACATCGATCAGCGATTTGAGGTTTGGAAGATCGAACCACAAACTTCCAACCTCGAAAAGAAGAAAAGGGCTCTCTCCATGCGGAACGATGTGCTCGTCTTCTCCACACCTTCATTGGAAGAAGACGCCGCCCAACGATTACCGGCATAAGATCATCGCCACCAACACGATCTACCACGATAGCCAGCATCCGTCTCACATCGTTCTGCCGCTCCTGCCACGGGAGGAGCCAGAGTCAGGGATCAGATCCACGTTGACGCGTTCAAGGAGCCAGGGTGAAGGAAAGGCAGGGGCAGGTTGGGGCAAATACTTTGAGGGCAAATATGGTTGCGCTAGCGAGCCAGGGCTGCCTAAATGGGCGCATGGCAAAACTCTTTCGCCGCCTGACCATCTATTTATCATCGACTGGATTGATACTGTCCTCGATTCTGGCCGGTGAGTTGCCGTTGGCAGACGGTTCCTTCCTTGCCTACGATGAAATCAGCTATTCTATCCAGGGGGTGAAAGTGACTCGTCCAGGAAGGATAGAAGCA
>JBHIXE010000257.1:7949-8265 GCA_041984905.1 Verrucomicrobiales bacterium
AACTCCGCAAAGCCACGAACCTGGCCAAGAAGAGAGATCTGGAGGGAGCGCTGGAGGCGCTGAAAGTGGTGGAACCAATCATGGAACTGTCTGAATACGCGGCGGCAAAGCAGGAGTTGGTGGCGATCGTCAACGCGCCGGAGGAGATCAAGATTTACAAGCTCCGGCTCATGGACGGAACGGAAGTGGAATTCATCGAAGGGCAGTTCACGATAGATAGCGCAAAGCTCACGCTGCCTAATGGCGGAGTTCGGGAACTCACCTGGTTTGAGGTCCATCCTGCGTCCGGGATCAAGGGGACTACCTCCAAACAAAT
>JBHIXE010000258.1:0-3291 GCA_041984905.1 Verrucomicrobiales bacterium
CATCCGCACCGCGCCTTCGATAGCATTGGGCATATCTCCACTTAAAATGCTCTAGCTACCAAAGAGCTTGAACTTGTTCAGGCCGAGCATGGCCGCGATGGCGTCGCTCACGGATTGACCCGTGATCTGAGCGATGTTGTTGCGCTTGCCGGCTTCGTTGGCTTCCAACTCCGCTCGAACGTATTTGGCGAAGCAGTGTTCCACGGGCCAAAGGTCATCGTGAACGTATTGAAAGGTCACCTTTTGACCCACGCTGATCTGACCGAGGTTGAAGGTCTTCTGGGGGAACTTGGTGCCACTGCCATTGACCGTGAACAGAGTCACTTTGGACCCTGGCACCGGAACAAACCTGGCCGTGCCGATGTTGGTGACGTCGATGTAGAACGTCACACTTTCGGCGGCCGTGCTCGTCAGTTTGCCGGGTTTGAAGCGAAGTTTGACAGCCAGATCGGGACGCGGCGCTGCCAGCGAGAATTCCGAAGCCTGTGTCGTGCCCAGGATGAGGGCGGATGCCAGGACGAGTACGCCCCAGCGAGGGAGGTAGGTTTGGGTATGCATTGGATAGAAGCGTTGAGGACTTGAGCGGCCAACCCAACGGCTGCTCTTTCCACCAGACGCGTGCCCGGTATTCAATGGCGGAAATCAGTTCATTCTCTGGTTCGATCCTGTAAGCCGCAGCATGTCGTCGACGTCCAACTTGGCCGCGGTTTCCCGGTCGGGGAATAACCTTCCAGGCCTTTTCGGATGAGCAGTTGTCGCGTAGATTATTCTCAGTGAAAGCCCTCTATCAGAAAGCGATCCGCTCGATGAGCCGCCTCTATCCGGAGGGGCTATTTGAGGTGTCTGGTCTCCCCCACCAGTCCGTCGCCCTGACCATCGATGACGGGCCCTCTTCACGAACGAACGAAATTCTGGATCTGCTGGATAAGTTCAATGCGCGGGCCACGTTTTTTCTCCACTCCGATGCGATTAAACAGGGTGGCTGCTATGTCGACCAACTGCAGCGGATGATGGCAAGCGGCCATGAGATTGCCAATCACATGCCGGATCACCGCCCCAGCGTGCGACTGGATCCCAGCGAGTTCGAACGCGAGTTCGAGCGGGCGCACGAGACGCTGTCCCTGCATGGCGCCAGTCCCACACTGTTCCGGGCCGCGGGCGGCTTCTACCACCCTTCCCGGATGCTTCCGAGCCTGCGCCGCCTCGGCTACTACGAGCGCTTTATCATGGCGAGCTACCTGCCCTGGGACACCCATTTTCACCTGCCGACCACTTATGCCCGGCACCTCGCCCAGGGTGCTTTCCCCGGTGCGATCTTCGTGCTTCACGATGGGGAAGCCGAAGGAAAAGCGCGCCTTGCTCGCACCATCCGCACCCTCGCTCATCTGCTGCCGGAGCTCCGCAACCGAGGTTATGAAATCGAGCCGCTCGGGGAACTCTTGGATCCTCCAGGCGTCATCCAGAGGCCAGCGCAGGTCACCGCGCCTTAGCTTCCCGGGAGCGATTTTTTGAGCAGGTCCTTTGCCTTGCAGTTGCAATCAGAGCCCCCACATCCACTGCCGGTCAGTCTCTTCGGCCAGAACCTGGCTGCGAGGTAACCGACCGCAGTGCTCACGATGCTTGTCACAAGAATGGATTCCAGGATCACCATGGCGAGAGGTTGCTAAAAGGTTCAGGTAATGGCCGTGCCAATCTGATAAACGAGTACGGCGGCGACCCAGGCCAAGGTCGTCATTCCCACAAAGGAGGTCAGTGCCCAGCGCCAGCTCAGTTCCTTGTTGATCACCGCAACCGTGGCGCCGCACTGCATGCAAAGAGCAAAGAACACCATGATGGCAATCACGACCGGCACCGTGAAGACAGGTTGACCCGCCCGGGCTCCAGACTCCCACTTCGCATTGGCCATGGTTGAGGCAAGGGACTCGGACTCTTCATCCACATCTGCCCCCAGTTGGTAGATAATTCCCAGGGTGGCGATGATCACTTCCCGGGCCGGGAAACTGGCCACCACGCCGACCGTGATCTTCCAGTCGAACCCTGCCGGGGCAAAGATGGGTTGGATGGTCTTGCCAATCCGGCCCATGTAACTTTGCTCCACGTAGACGCCTTCCACGTGATTGCTGAGGTCCGCCGCCAGCTCGGAGTCTTCCTGCGCCAGCTGCGCATTCACCTCCTGCTCGGTCATTCCCGTCTCCGCGACGGTTGAGGCGACAAACTCGGCAGTCGCCTGCTCCTCCACGGCAGCGTCCCGAGGGAAATAGAGCAATGCCCAGATGATGACGGAGATCGCCAGAATGACCGTGCCGGCCCGCATGAGGAATTCCCGGCCGCCTTCCCACATCCGGATGGCCAGATTTTTCAGCCGCGGCGTGCGATACGGAGGCATCTCCAGGATGAAAGGCTGCTGCTTCGTACGCAGGACCACCCGAGTCATGAACCAGGCTAGCGGCAAGGCCACGAACAACCCTACAAAGTGCATCCCGAAAAGGACCCATCCCGCGACCAAAGGTCCATACGAGGGCTCGATGAAAGCGCCAATCAGCAGCACATAAACCGGCAAGCGCGCGGAACAGCTCATGAGGGGCGCCATCAGAATGGTCACCATCCGCACCTTGGGATCCGGAAGCGTGCGCGCCGCCATGATCCCGGGAATGGCGCAGGCATAACTGGAGAGCATCGGCACAAAACTCTTGCCGTTCAGTCCGCACCAACCAAAGAGCTTATCCATCAAAAAGGCCGCTCGGGCCATGTAGCCGGTGTCTTCCAGCAGGCCCACGAACAGAAAGAGAATGAAAATCTGAGGCAGGAAAATGATGACCCCTCCCACCCCGGCGATGATCCCATCCACGACCAGACTCTGCAAAATCGGCATGCTGGCGAGCAGGGGCGCGACCAGTTCCTGCAGTTGGCCCGTCAACGCATCAATCATGTCCATGAGTGGACCGGCCCACAGATAGATGGACTGGAAGACCACCCACATAATGCCAACAAAGACCAACCCACCCCAGAAGCGGTGTAGCAGAAGCTGATCGATCGACTCCGAGCGTTCTGGAGCCGCTTGACCGGACTCTCGTTGCACCCCTTCGAGCAGCCGATCCAGGTGTTGGTAGTGAAGCACGGCTTCGGCGGACCCCGGGTTCAGCCCGGCTTTCAAGAGGTGTCCCCGGGCTTCTTCCACGGTGCTCTTGCTTTGCTGACGGTTCTCAAAAACCCGCTCCGCCACCGCGCTATCGGTATCGAAAAGTACCCGGAGCAATTCTGCACTCAGCAATTCCTGCTGGGTGTTCTGCT
>JBHIXE010000258.1:3301-8261 GCA_041984905.1 Verrucomicrobiales bacterium
GTGATCGCGTCGCGAAGCTCATTCATGCCTTCGCCCTTGGCCGCCACGGTGCTGACGACGGGAACGCCGGTGTTCTGCTCCAACTGCGCCGCATCAATGATCAACCCGCGTCGTTTGGCGGCATCGACCTGATTCAGAACCAGAACCATCGGCAACCCCAATTCGGCAATCTGCGAAGCGAGAAAAAGGTTCCGTTTAAGGTTGGTCGCATCCAGCACGCAGACCACGAGATCTGGCTTGGGACCGAGCAGGCCGGAAAGCACGTCTATCACCACCCGCTCGTCCGGAGAATGGGCCGCCAAACTATAAGAACCCGGTAGATCCAGGACCTCAAACTGCTGATCCCCCCGAATAAGGGTTCCAGACTTTTTCTCGACCGTGACTCCCGGATAATTGGCGACGCGCTGCCGCAAGCCGGTGAGTTGATTGAAAACCGTGGTCTTCCCCGTATTGGGGTTCCCTACGAGAGCAACGAGTGCGCGACGAGGAATCGCTCCGACAGGGGCACTCACTCCTCCTCCTTCACCGTCACATCAGCGGCTACGGACTTGCGCAGGCTGATGTGCTGATTCCCGTTCAGGATCAAAGCCATGGGATCTCCCAGAGGGGCGAAGCGCTTCACTTCCAGAGTGATTCCAGGCAGCAGGCCCATGGCACTCAACAGGTTCGCCGAAGCGGCGTCAGGGCGAATGGATTCCACCACTGCCTTCCGGCCGATATTGAGCTGATGTAGGGGCTTCATAGTTTGTCTCTCTAAATGAGAATGGGTCTCATTCCCATCCCTGTCAAGCGCTTGCGAACTTCGTTTTTGCATTTCCTTTCACCGCTTTCTCCCCACGGTTTTTGCAGGAATTCATCCGCTTTAGCTCGAGCGCTTCATTTCCCTTGGGGGGAAGGCTTTTTCCCGTAAGCGAAGTTCAAAAAACACGCATTCTGGTTTCGCGGTTTCTCGTGATTGATCATCATCAGGATCCAGCCACTGTCCGTGACTGGACCGCTCGCCATATGACTGTAGAGATCCTGGTAACCAGGGGGGATTCTCAGCTGCCCGTACTTCACCTTTTCTTTCCCCTCTTCTGTCCGGTATCGGAGGCAGTATTTCATAGAGGATGGCAGTTCTGCAGCAGGCAATTCCAGGAATTCCTTGTGCCACAGATGCACCGTCACTTCCTGGCCGGCCTTCAGAGCTCCAAACTCCAGACCCGATGGCTCAAACGTCCAGGAGCTGGGCCCATTGGAGAAGTGCCACTCCGTGATATAGAGCTCGTCCTCCTGCAGATCATCAGGGATTTCAAAGGTCCAGAAAAGCGTGTCGGCAAAGTCGTCGCCTAAAGCGTAAGGCGATGAGATACATGACCACAGGACAGCCAGCACATACCCTCCAAGAACTCCAAAATGGCGGTTTGGCCTAAAGACTTCTCGGTTCAAGATCACAAATTGATCACGCCATAAGAACGTCATCTCTTGCAAGATGATCTGGCGGTTACCCCCCCGGGTCACCCCATGAAAGTGCTGCTGGGAGTGCTACCCGTTTTCCAGACGCGGGAGGGCCGATCTGGAAGTTCGTTGAGACCTTGACAGTGCCAACTCCGGCCAGCGACTGTCACGCTCCCCCACTACCAATGAACCCACTACCCGGCAGCGCCGCTCTCCACCGCAATCTCCACCTCTACCCCTGGTATGCGGTCTGTTTCAATGCGCTGTTCTGGTATCCAGTCTTCTTCCTCTACTTCCAGGATCGCCTCAATGTCTCTCAGGCACTGCTGCTGGAAGCCGTTTATTACGCGGCGGTTCCCATCCTGGAAGTGCCCTCGGGCTACTTCTCGGACCGGGTCGGCCGCCGGCCCACGCTCTTCATCTCCGCCTTGTCCCTCTTCATCGCCTATCTCCTCTTTTTCTTTGGGTCTACCTTTGCCGTCTTTGCTCTCGCCCAGGTGTTTCTCGCTTCCGGGATGGCCTTCAATTCCGGGACGGACGCTTCCTTTCACTACGACTCCGTGGCCGCTCTGGGACGGGAGGAGGAATACGGCGATCGCGAAGCGAGCGTGGCTCACAAATCCTTCCTGGCTACCGCGGTGGGCGCGCTCTTGGGGGGTGCAGTCGCGCTTATCGATCTGCGCTGGGCCTACGGCCTCTCGGCCCTCGCCGCGGGCACCGCGATTGGGATCGTGCTGCGCATGGTCGAACCCATTGTCGCGGACTCGGAAGAGGAGGCGTCCTCCCCAGCGCCAGGCTTCCTGACACAGCTCGGTAGCTGCCTGCGCCTGCTCAGGAAACCTTCGCTGTTTTGGCTCTTCGGATTCGCCGTCCTCATGACGGTGCTGAACCACACCCCTTACGAATTCTACCAGCCCTACATTGAGCTGATCGCGCAGGGACCGGGCACGAGCGGAATCGGGAACTGGCTGGGCGGCTCGACGCCTCTCATCAGCGGGATCCACACCGCCCTCACCATGGTCATCGCCTCCTGGTTCGCTGCTCGCAGCATCCGCTTGCGAAATCGACTCGGCGTCGCTACCACGCTGCTGCTGAGCACCGCCCTCCAATTCCTGATCATCGGCTTCATGGGCGTGTTCCTGCATCTCGCGATCGTTCCCCTCATTCTGCTCCGAAGCGTCCCGAGAGCCCTGATGGCAGCACCTCTCAATGCCGCGATCGCTCCCCAGGTGCCCAAGCGCCAGCGTGCGACCTATCTCTCCCTGCAAAGCCTCTCGGGCAGACTCGCTTTCGCGGGCGTCCTGATCCTGCTATCCAGCTTCACCGGCCAAGCCGCCGAAGGTTGGGCCAAGATCTCCCATTCCCTTCACATCTGCGCGGGAATCGCCGTTGTGGGGTTGGTTCTGCTCTTCCTGACCAAGGGACAGGTAAAATCGGAAGGTCAGAGTTAGGTGAACCTACGGCCAAAACCTTTAATCGTTCCCTTCCAAATTCTAATCTTCCTCGAGAGGCCAAATCTCAAAGGACTCCAGCAGCACCGGACAATCCCGGAAGGGTGAGATGGCTACTTTTCGATACAATTCACCAACATTGCCCTTTTCAACGTTCGCGTAATCCGCCTCCAACGTACCCCTCAACTCTCCATTGACATAGGCCTCCACTGATCCTGGATACACCCTCATCTCCAAGTCACTGGCTTCGCCCGGTTGCAGGGCTCCCTGATCCCTCAATTCCACCTTAGTACCGCCGGGATGAGCCAGTTGCAAGGTATCAGAATCGCCCATATTGAATCGGGCAATAAATCGACCACAGTAGCCAAATCGGACTTCTCCGTCGGTAAGTGGAGAGAGTCGGGCCACTATCCGAAAGGGGGGATAGATTTCTTGATGCGCCCCCAACATGGTATTGAGCCCCTGCCCCTTCTCCAGTCTCCATCCTTTTCCCTCGGGTTCAATGACGATGCCTCCTACCTTGAAGTAGCCTTCGTCGTCCAGAGATTTGAAGGTCCAAAAGGGTCCCTCCGTAGGAATCTTGACTGGCTTCTTTCTCAACAGTTCAGCCTTTATCAGCATCTCTATCCGTTTCTCTTCCTCAGCGACCTTCATCGCGGCATCCAGTTCCCCTTTCTGTGTGAAAGACCGCTTCATGTCCGCCAGACGACTCAAGTAGAAGCGCATGGTTTGGTTCCGCTTTACCATCACATTGCTCATGGCTTCCGGCAGTCGCGCTTCAAAGATCGTCCGAAGACGGTTCAGCTCCGGAAACTCCGAATAGTCTCGCGCTCTGTCGTCCTGAAACGTCTCGAGTTCCTTATCCACCATCAGAACTTGATCCAACTGACCTGCTTTCTTGCTCTCTTCGCGTAGGTCCCGGAGATACTTCTGATAGGTGGCTTCAAACTCCGACGCTTCTTTCCGGTCACCCTCTAACTCCTGTTCCAGAATCCCCTGCAGTTCTTCCAGGGAATCGACTTCGCTATCAAGAAGCCGACTCGCCGCCAGCCCCAGCTGCGTGCGAATCTCAGAAGGAATATCTTCAATAGGAATTCGAACCACCCCGCCCGAAAACGTGAAGGTCACCGAGTCCAGCTCCACCTTCGACACTTCCGCATCCTTAAGCTCTCGACCTGACTCCGTCGTGAACGTGACAGGATCACTCGCAACACTGACCGTCAGGCAGACAAGATGCAGGGTCAGAAATACAAGACTGCTTCTCATGATAGGGCGAGTCTAGGCGGGCCCTTTCCAAAGAGTAAAGTTCATTTACGAAATACCGTCCTGCCTTCGTCCGGTACTTCAGTGGGCGACCATGCTTACTCTGTCGCCCTTTCACTTCAGGTGCTCGCCGAAGAACCCGGCGCAGGCACTCACGCACTCATCAAAGAACTTCTGCTTGCCGAGAAACGCGTGCGGCGCATTGGGGATGAGGACCAACCCGGTCGGAATCTCCAACTCCTTGAGATCCGCGCGCGCGTCATCCGCGTGGGTGCTGGGATCATCATTCTCCCCGGCCATGAAGAGCAGCGGCGGATCGGACTTGTCCAGGTGATGACGAGGGGAAGCCAACGCATAGGTCTGCGGTATCTCCGTCTGAGGTGCGCCCAGGAAGGTGATGTAGAAAGGATCATTCGGCCGGCTGCTCAACTCCTTGATCCGCTCGGATTCCAGATCACTCTGGGCGCCCATGGCGACACAGGCCTGCACTGCACTGGAGCGATCTGCGTTCCCGCCTTTCCCCTCCAGTTCTGAGACAGCACCACTCGTCGCCAGCAGGGCAGACAGATGTCCGCCCGCCGAAAGACCTGTCACGCCGATCTGATTCGGATCGACGCCATAGGTATCCGCGTTCGCGCGCAGCCATCGCACCGCCGCTTTGCAATCCTGGATCGCCGCCGGGAATCTGGCTTCCCCGCTCAGTCGATAGCTGATCGTTACGGTGACGTATCCCTTGGCGGCGAGCGCCTGGGCCAGGTTACTCATGGAGCCACGCTCGCCCTTGTACCAGCCCCCACCATGAATACAGA
>JBHIXE010000259.1:0-7980 GCA_041984905.1 Verrucomicrobiales bacterium
CAGGACGACGGAGCGCAATGCACCCGGGAGCCGGGACACGGCATCCTGCACTCGCTGCCAACGCTCGCCGCGCTCCGCCGCTTGATCCGGCGCTGGCCCGGACGTTTCGACCCGCTCCAGCGGATCCGCCTTTTCCTCTTCCTCGGGCTGATGGCTAAACCGGCTGCCGGGATGCCGTTTCCGCCACCGGGCCTCGTTCCGGGCCAAATTGCTGGCGATGGTAAAGATCCAGGTGGAGAACAAGCCCTGAGGCTCGTAGCGGAGACGACTCTGATAAACCCGGACGAACGTGTCCTGGGCCAGATCCACGGCCACGCCCCGGTTGCCGGTATAGCGATAGAGAAACGAAACCAGCGTCTCTTTCCATCGGCCCATCAACGCGTTCAAAGCAGAGTCATCCCCATCTTTGAGGCGACGCATGAGCGCTTTATCGGCAGCGTCCTGCTGCTGCTTGTCCTCCTTTGTCACGGATGCTTACCATGCGAGGTCGCCTCATTCCCGGGGTATCCCGGAACCATGTGCTCGTGCCAGCTCTCGTCCACCAAATGGGTGGTCATCATCTCCACGTAGCGTTTCCCGGCCTCCGGGGACATGTTCCGGCTGACTTCGTAGACGTGCTGCAAAGTGGTTCTCCGACAGCGCTCTCGTAATTCGGTCGCCTTCCGCAAGACCGCTTCGACTTCGGGCGTCACTTCCCGGCTCTCGCGCATCAAGCCCAGCAGGTCCGCATTCGTCGCTTCCAACTCCGCACAGAAGGCCAGACACTGCTCGTCGTGAGCTGCGTGCAGGGTTCGGATCACCTCCCACTGCGCATCCTCGATCGCGAACTCTTGCCGGAGCCATTCCAGTTCTGGATTCGGCCCATGAGACAGGGCAATCACATTGGCGTGGGCGACGCGATAGACGCTCTGGTAGACCCCGATGCCCAGGAACAGAATCCCGCCCAGTATCCAAAGTCCCAGTTTCATCGCGCCTCCCACCCACTTAGCCGGGCCAACGGATCGATCGCCGCGACATACTGTCCCCTCAACTCCTGCATGGCCTGAGCCTCCGCCGTCCTGGACTGCGCAAGTCCACCCGCCCAAGCCAGGGAAATCACCACGGCAGCAAGGGCTCCGGCGATCGCCGGGCTGCAAAGCCCCGCCAACCAGCGGTCCACCCACACCATGGGCGACCACTCGTCCTGGCGGCTGGAATCGATTTTTCGCCAGACCCCCGCTTCAAAAGTCGAGGGGGCCTCGCCTTCTACCTTCCACTCCTCAAGGAGGTCCTTCAGGCGGTCATCTGGCTCTTCTGGTTGCGTTTCATTCATGTGGTTCAGGTTGTTCAACCCCAACATCGCGCCAAACCCTCAAAGGAACAGCAGGTTGAATGAATAGTGCATCATCCGGGAAGGAACCGGCATAGCTCGTGAGGATTTTGGGCCGAGTTCAAGGCGTGAGGAGGGAGCGAAGCGAGCTTCGTGACCGACGAAACAACGCGGAAATCGGGCCAAAAGACCACGATCCTTCCACCACGGTGAGCGAATGCGAACCCAAAACTTCCCGCTCTCCGTTCTTCGGGTATGCTGGTTAATTCCCGGATGATGCACTAGGATTTCCACTCGACCCGAATCCACTCTTTGGCTCGCCGCAGCCGCGCTTCAACGGCCCGGGCCGTGCAGCCCAGCTTCGCCGCGGCCTCCTGGTGGGAGTCCCCCTCCAGGGCTACCAGAATCACCACGACACGGAGGTCATGAGGCATGGAATGGATGACCTGCCGCAGGTGACTCAGATCATCCGCCCTGGCGGCCTGTTCGCCGGGAGAGGCTGATTCATGGGTCTGATCTTCAGGATCCACTTCGAGCTGGGTAATCGCGAAGTCTCCGGGCCGCCTCTTGCGCTTGCGCAAATGATCCCGGCAGAGGTTTCCCGCAATCGTATAGAGCCAGGTCTGGAACTTGGCCCGAGGTAGAAATCGTCCCCGATTCCGGTAGGCTTTGGCAAAGGTTTCCGAGAGCAGGTCCGATGCTTCGTGGGCATCGCCCACATAGCGATAGATGAAGCTGAACAAGCCCGGGCTGAACTGCTCAATCACTTCTTCCAGTGCCGATTCGTCCCCACTCTGGAAGCGCCGGATCAGCGCTGGATTCTCCTCGGGAGACATGGGACGAATCAATGGCTCGAAGTCTCCGGCCCGCCGCGTAGCGCATCACTGACCAAGTGGAGAAACTTCTGATACTGGTCCGGGTCAAGCACCTGTTCCGTCTCCAGAATGTGCTCGATGGTGGCTTGATGCAGGGCGGCTTGAGTCCGGTGAATCTCCGCAATGGCTTCCTCCACCGCGGGAGAATAGGTTTGATCCCGCTCCAAAACATCCGCCAGTTGACTCACCGCCGCCGCATTGGCCGCCTTCAGCTTCGCTTCCCGCTCCAGGAAACGGTCCTCCAACTCCTGCAGAGTCTGGGTCTGCTCGGCACTGAGCCCCAGGTCCTCCTGCAGCACCTCATGGATGCGGGAGTGCAGCGGGATCTTTTTCTCCCCGCCCAGGAAACTCAGGGCCAGCGCACAGCCGATCGCGGAAGCCGCGACCAGGGAGACAGCCAGAAGAACGCCACTTTTCCAGGTCAGGTTCATGGCCCAAAGAGCGATTCATAGGATCCTCCGAGCGCGTTCGCTTCGAACACGTTCAGATGGAGCGAGTCCCGGATCCCCAGCACCGTGTCTTGGCTCCGGTCTTCCCGCGAGAACACCCCCACGGAGAAGCCCAGAAGGATGGCGGCCACGGTCAACGAGGCGCTGAGTCTTGCAGGATCCAGCCCTGCGAACCAGGGCGGACCAGCGGGCGCGATGCGTCCACGCACGTCCGCCAGAATCTGCCGTGCCGGCGGCACTTGGGGTTGGGCCTCCTGACGCAACTGATCCAGAAGGTTGTCGACGCGATCTGGAGGCAGGTCTCCGGGTGGGGTGGGTTTCGGTTTCACGGGAATCTGTGGAGTTAAACGCCGCCCCAAACGCTTTCCCACAAAAAAAGTCCGCAATCTTGGGGGCTGTCCGTTGCGGCGGCGTTTAAACGCAAAACCAAAAGAGGTAAGCCCCGGCGGGCCGGCCTCCCAAGGCGACCATTATGCGGATCAGGAATCGAAAGCGAACCCCCATCAGCCGGCTGCGGGCTGGATGCATTCTCTGGGGAAGCGTTGTGGGAATGGCGCTCTCCCTCCATGCCCAGGAGAACCCCAGCTTCACTCTGGACCAGGCCATCCTGCAGGCCATCTCCCACAATCCGGAACTGCGTGCGGCCCGCTACCAGATTGCGATCGCGCAGGCCAACCTGAGGTGGGCGGGCCGGCTGGATGATCCCGAATTTGAGATCGGAGCCAACACCGACCGCTGGGGTCTCCGGGATGGCGAAAGCGTTCTGGAGGTTGGCCTCGCCCAGAAGTTTCCCCTGACCGGACGGCTCAAGCGGGAGCGCGATGTGTCCGAGGCCGATCTTGCCCTGGCCAAAGCGGAAGTACGGGTAGCGGAGTGGAATCTCGCGACGGAAGTGCGTGAGGCAGGCATCCAGGTGTTGGCCCTGCAGAAACGTCTCCGGCTCCATGACGACTTGCGCATCGTCCTGTTGGACCTGGTCGAGGTGATCGAAGACTCCCTCCAGCGGGCTGAGGCATCTCAACTGGATTTGACCGAAGCCAAACTGGAGCTGCAAACCCAGATCGCCGCCATGCGCAACCTGGAGGCGGAACTTGCCGAGCCCTTGGGACAACTGCGCGGCTTGCTGGGCCTTTCCCCGGACACGCATTTCACCCTGACAGGGCCCTTGTCCGAACCCACCGGCCCTCTCAAGGCCGGGCCAACCCCGCAACTCATAGCCCAACGGCCGGACCTTCAACTGAGTCTGCTCCGGGAAGAGCGGGCTCAGGCGAACATCGAACTGGCCCGGTCGCGCCGCTGGCAGGACGTAGCGGTGAAGTTGTTCCTGGAACGAGAAACGGCGCAGGATGCGCCCACGGGATTGGAGCGCAACACCTTCGTCGGCCTCAGCCTTTCCCTTCCCCTTCCTTTGTGGACGCCTAAGGACCGGCTTACGGATGCGCCCGAGCGTGAATTGGAAGCGGCCCAGGCCAGCAGCAACGCCCTGGCCGTTCGCATTGCTCACGAGATTGCTTCCGCGCTGGATGAAGTCGAGAAGCACCGCCTGGTGTGGGAGCAGGCCGCGGGTGAGAACCTGGAACTCGCGGACAAGAACGTACGGGAGGTCCGGGAGGCGTGGCAAGATGGCCGGGCCAGCATTCTGCGTCTGCAACGCGCCCAGGAACGGGCCCTGACCCTCCGGGAGAGCGCCATTGAATCCCTCCTTCACTACAACCGGGCCCTCACCCGTCTGCGCCGCGCGACCGCGCAGGACCTGCCAACCGCCCCACCGGAAGACTAACTCTATGCCCCTCTGCATTGATCATACGTTCCCTTTCTCCAGGCACGCCTGGATCCTCTTGCTGCTCATGGGTCTGTCCTCCCTGGCGGCTGAGGAAGCCATCGATCCCGAGCGCGCCGCCAACACGGTCATTCTCAGCGAGACCGGGGTGAAAAACCTCCGGCTGGAGACCGTGATGGCCCTGGAACGGACCTTCGAAAAAACCGTCTTTGCCGTGGGCCGCGTGGAGGAGATCCCCTCCAACCACTACTCGGTTTCGTCCCGCATTTCCGGACGCGCCACCAAGGTCTACGCCTTTGTCGGGGACAAGGTCCAGAAGGGCCAGCCGCTGGTGGAAGTGGAAAGCCGCCAGCCCGGGAATCCCCCGCCGTCCGTGACGCTGGAGGCGCTGCATGACGGCGTCGTGGTGGAATCGGACGTGCTCACGGGTCAACCCGTAGAACCGGACATCGAACTACTAGACATCTCCGACCGGTCCGAGATGTGGGTCGTGGCCCACATCCCCGAGCAATTGGCTAAGGGCATCGACCTCGGCACCAGGGCCCGGATCTCCTTTCCCGCGTTGTCCACCGAACCTATCCTGGCGGAACTCTCCCGGTTTGGAGTCAAGGCCGACCGGGAATCCGGCACGGTCCTGGGCATCTTCCAGGTGGCGAATCCCGATCTACGGCTTCAACCGGGGATGCGGGCCGAGTTCTCCATCATCGTGGAGAGCCATCCCGATGTCCTCTCCGTTCCCGAAGAAGCCATCCAGGGCGATCCCGCTTCTCGGGTGGTGTATGTCAAAGACTTCGAACTGGCCAATGCCTTCATCCGGTCTCCGGTCGTGCTCGGCGAAAAAGGCGGCGGCTGGGTCGAAGTGAAGTCCGGGCTCTTTCCCGGAGACGAGGTGGTCACCCGGGGATCCTACTCCCTGGGATTTGTCGGCGAAGGCAGCGGGATGTCCCTGGTGGAAGCCCTGGACGCGGCTCACGGTCATGCTCACAACCCGGACGGATCCGAAATGACGCCCGGGCAGGAGGGCGGCCACGAGGGCACGGAAGACGGCCACGAGCATCCCGATGCCGCCAGCGTCCCGTCCTGGATCCTCTACTACGCCATTGGTATATCGCTGATCGCGATCGTCTTCGCCCAACAGTGGTGGTTTCTGAAACGGAAGCTCGCCCTTCCCCACGCTTCCTGAGCCATGCTGAATCGCCTCATCCGTTTCTCCCTGTCGCAACGTGGCATCATCCTGGCGGTGGCCGTGGTCCTGATGGTGCTCGGGGTCAAGAAGATCCTCGAACTGCCGGTGGAAGTGCTGCCGGATCTCACCAAGCCTACCGTAACCCTTCTTACCGAGGCCAAGGGCTACGCCCCGGAAGAGGTGGAAACCCTGGTGACCATTCCGCTGGAGAACGCTCTGATGGGCGTAACCGGCGTGAACCGGATTCGCAGCACCAATGACATCGGCCTTTCCCTGATCTTTGTGGAGTTTGATTGGGATACGGACATCTACAAGGCGCGCCAGTTTGTGCAGGAACGCCTCATGGGAGCCGCCGAAGCGCTTCCCGAAGGCGTCACGCCCTACATGACGCCGGTCGCTTCCCTGATGGGAGACATCATGCTGGTGGGCCTGCGCGATCCCACCGGCCAGACCTCGCCCCGGGATCTGCGTGTGCTGGCGGATTGGGTGATTGCCCGGCGGCTGCAATCCATTCCCGGGATCGCGGAAGTGCTCGCCATGGGCGGCGGGGTCAAGCAAATCCAGGTCCAGCCGGATCCCCAGCGGATGTTGCTGCATCGCGTCAGCTTCGAGCAACTCCGGGACGCGGCCGCCGAAGCGGTGAAGAACACCACGGGCGGGTTTCTCACGGACCGGGCGGAAGAGATCATGGTTCGGAACCTGGCCATGACCACGGATCTCGACGATCTCGCTAGTACGGTCGTGGACTACCGCAATGACCGGCCGATTCACATTAGGGATGTGGCGGACGTCGTCTGGGACATAGAGCCGATGCGCGGCGATGCCGGCATGGGCATCTCGGGCTCGAACCCGGATGCGGATGGGATGCTGGGGCATCGCGGCGTCATTCTGAGTATCCGCAAGTCTCCGGGCTTCGACACGATCGCCTTGACCGGGAAGGTGGAGGAAGCCTTGGCCGAGCTGCAATCTTCCCTGCCCGAGGGCGCGGAACTGATCCAACTCTATCGCCAATCAGAGTTTATCCACCTCGCCATCGGCAATCTGGAAGAGGCTCTGCGGGACGGAGCCATCATGGTCGCGGTGGTCCTCTTCCTGTTTCTCTTCAACGTCCGGGTCACCCTCATCACCCTCACCGCGATCCCTCTGTCGCTCGGGATCACCATCCTTATCTTCGATCTCTTCAACCTGACGGTGAACTCGATGACCCTGGGTGGTTTAGCCGTGGCGGTGGGCATGGTCGTCGATGACGCCATCGTCGATGTGGAGAATGTCTTCCGCCGCCTCCGCGAGAATGCCGCCCTGGCCAATCCCCTCCCGAAGATCGAGGTCATCGCCCGCGCTTCGGCGGAGGTTCGTGCCTCCATCTTCTACGCCACGGTGCTCATCGTCCTGGTCTTCCTCCCTCTCATGGCCCTCAGCGGTGTGGAAGGCCGTCTCTTCACTCCAATCGCCATCGCTACCATCGTCAGCATGTCGGCTTCCTTCGTGGTGTCGCTCACGGTGATCCCTGTTCTGAGTTCCCTGATCCTCAATCCCCGCCCGGGCAAAGAGCATGCGGACTTCGTCCTGGTCCGCCTCTTGAAGACAGGCTTCCGCACCGGCTGGATGCGATTGGCTCTGGATCAACCGTTCCTCATCCTTGCGCTCACCGCAGTCCTGCTCGGCTTCAGCTACTACACCTACACCCGGATGGGCCGCAATTTCCTGCCGCCCTTCAAGGAACCCACCGCCCTGGTGGCCACCACCGCCAATCCCGGCACGTCCCTCAAGACCACGGCGGAGCTTTCCGATACCGCGCAGGAACTCCTGCTGCGCATTCCAGGGGTGAAGACCGTGGGCTACCGGGCGGGCCGGGCCGAGCGCGGCGACCACGTGGTTCCCGTTTCCACCGTAGAATTTGATGTGGAGTTCGACGAATCCCTCGGCCGGTCTCACGAAGAGATCATCGATGACATCCGAGAGACCATGCGCGAGATCCCCGGGACGTTCAGCGCCATGAGCGGCCCGCTGGCGGATCGCGTGGGACACATGCTCAGCGGGGTGTCCGCCAAAGTGGCCGTGAAGATCTTCGGCCCGGATCTGGCGGAATTGCGGCGCATTGGCACGGAGATTCAGACGATCGCGCGCGGCATCCCGGGCCTCGAAGAAGCGCGCACCGAACAGCAGGCCCCCGTTCCCCAACTTCGCATTGAGCCCAATCGCGATCGCGCCTCGGCCTACGGCGTCACCCCGGGCGCGCTCACTTCCCAGATGGCAGGCCTCATGGGCGGCGAATACGTCGCGGAGGTCTACGAGGGCGTCCGGGTCTACGATCTCGTCGTTCGCCTGCCCGGAGACTGGCGGGAGAACCCAGATCGCCTCGAAAGCCTCTATGTGGACAC
>JBHIXE010000259.1:7990-8212 GCA_041984905.1 Verrucomicrobiales bacterium
GTCGGCAGTGGACCGGCTCAAAGTGGAAGTCGCGGAAAACCTCGAACTCCCCGAAGGCTACACCATTTCCTATGAGGGCGAATACCAGGCGCAAAAGGAAGCCGCGCGCACGATCGCGATCATGTCCGCCGTCGTCCTGCTGATCGTGGTCTTCCTGCTCTTCTCCTACTTTCAGAGCATCAGCTTCGTCGTCCTCGTGCTGACCATCATCCCGGTCTCCCT
>JBHIXE010000260.1:0-4037 GCA_041984905.1 Verrucomicrobiales bacterium
GAAACCGCTCTAGTCCATGAGCGAGATGGTCACGGTTTCCCCCGCCTGAGGGTGGGAGGAATCCAAGGGACGTAGCGTCAGCTTCAGGTGCTCTCCTTCCAGGCTCCCCAAAGTCCAACCACCCGGACGGGAAGGGTTAAAGGAGAAGGCACAGGCAGGGAGGTTGATCAACCAGGTCCCGTTGTCTTGGGACGCATGCCAGGAATGGGTGTGGCCGTAGATGAAAGTGCGAATCCGAGGGTGACGGCTGAGGAATTCGAGGAACCGGTCACTGTCCACGATTCCAACTCCGTGTTCGTAATCCCTTCGTTCCGGCTGTTCAGGGTTGTGATGTCCAAACAAGAGAACGGGTTTCTCACCGAGACTCTGAAGGATACGCTCCACTTCGTTCAGTTGCTGAACGCCCACCTTTCCCGGCACGATGTTCATCGCCATTTGGGTATTGAGGAGGATCAGGTTCACCTCCGGCAATTCGATAGTGCGGACGGCGGGGACTCCTTTGCCGATGAGGGCGGGATTGTCGTGATTCCCCATGAGCCGGTGGATGGGAATCCCTGCATGACTGAGGGGCGCGAGAAGTTCTTCCAACTTCCGGTAAGCGAGCTCGGTGCCCACTCGAAATGCGCAGTCGCCATTGATCAGAACGAAATTGGGGTGTTCCTGTAGAATCTCCTCGACGGCCAGCTGTAGATTGGTTCGCGGGTTATGCCCGTGGGAAATCAGGTTGGAGTGACCGGAGATATGGGTATCGGAAAGGAGTGCGAACTTCATTCGGGAGACCTGAAAGTTACCCAAAACCATCAGCGTGTAACCCAACGACGTGCGTTTTCCCCTCTTTTTCCCTCTAACCCTTCTCCTGTGCCTCACTCCACTGGCAAGTGCGGCACCGCATGAGCTCGCTTTCGAGAAGGACATCCAGCCGCTTCTGGAGACCTACTGCTACAAATGTCACGACGAAGATGTGCAGAAGGGGGACGTGCAACTCTCCGGCTTCATGAGCAAGGCGGCGGTGATGAAGGACCGCAAGACCTGGCTCAAGGTCCTCGAACAACTGGAGACCGAGGAAATGCCAACCAAGGATCCTCTTCCCACGCCGGAGGAATACGCCCTCATGATCGAGTGGATTGAAGGCAACGTGAACAATATCGACTACCGGGCCTTGAATCACCCGGGTCACGTCACCATCCCTCGACTGACTCGAACCGAGTACAACCGAACCATGCGGGACCTGCTGGGAATTCCCTTTGATGCAGGTGCGGATCTCAGCGAAGACGGCCAGGGCGAGAGCGGATTCGACAATGACCGGGAGGGACTCTTCATCACTCCCAGCCAGATGGAGAAGTACTTTTCCGCAGCGGAACAGGCGATTGGTTCATTGCTGGTGGAGGACAAGCAGACGGTCGTGAAGCGAGTGGAGTCGGAGGATATGTTCATGACCGAGAGCAAGTCGCAACTCGCCGAGAAAGAAGACGCGAAGGGCTATGTCCTCAATCGTGGCCAGATGACGCTCTACGATTCGGTGAACTTTCCCCAGGCCGGCGTCTACGAATTTCGGGTCCGCGCCTGGACGACTGGCGGCCCTACGGCAGCGCGCTTACGGGTCAATGATCTGGTCCGCGGGGATGTTTTCGTCGCCAACCCGATCCCTGAGGTGGTCACAATCCAGGCCTTTGCGGAGAAGGGCGCCCAACAGATGGCCTGGAATATCCAGCGTCCAGACTACCGGAAGGTCGCCGCTCTGCAGGAGGAGCGTGGAGATGTGCCGGTCTTCACGGTGCTGCCGGAGAATGCATCGGAGATCATTTCGGCGGAGTCGCAGAAGAACGCGCCCCTTTGGCCGGTAGATCCCAATGCGGATGGAAAGGTGAGCAATCTCATCCGGTTGGTGAACCGGGAATCCTATTCCGTGCAGCGCGCCTACGAATGGCTGCGGCTTCATGGCGCCAACGGAGACCCGGATCAGATTCTGCGGTTCAAGGGCTATGTGGAAGATCGCCTTCTCCCGCTGGAAGCAGCTAAGGAAAATCTCGCCAAGGAGTTGGGGCTCACGATGGAGGAGTTCCGCAAGGAGTGGGAACGGGTGAATCAAGAGGAACTGGCTGACATCGCCCGGATCGACGCGGCGGTGGCGCATGTAAACCGGGAAACGGTGAAAGACCTGCGCCTGAAGCAGAATCTCGATAAGGCGGCCGGCAGCGTGGGGATTGACTGGGTGGAGATCGTGGGACCGATTCGTCCTGCCCACGCCAAGGATCTGGTGCTCATTGCCGAGCCCGGACAGAAGGTCACAGAGCAGGAAGCGGCGGAAACGATTGTGCGACATTTCCTGCCCCGCGCGTTTCGTCGTCCGGCCGAGGAGGATGAAGTGACGCGTTACCTGGGGATTTACGAGGCTTGCCGGAAAGGCGGTCAAAGTTATCCAGATGCCCTCAAGTTTGCCCTGGCCAGCGTCCTGGTTTCTCCGAAGTTTCTCTTTCGGGTGGAGCTTGCTCCCGGTGATCCAGAGGAGTCCTTTGCCCTCAACGATTTCCAGTTGGCTTCCCGCCTGTCCTATTTCCTCTGGATGACGATGCCGGACGCTGAACTGATGGATCTGGCCGCTTCAGGTGAACTGCACAAGCCCAAGGTGATGAAGCAGCAGGTGGACCGCATGCTCAAGGATCAGCGCTCTCGCATCATGATGGAAAGCTTCCTGGGGCAATGGTTGGGTTACTCCATTCTGGGCGAATCCCACATCCCGGACAGCCGGACCTTCAGGAATCAATACACAGACGACCTCGGTTGGGCCATGCGGGAGGAGCCGCTCCTGTTCTTTGAGCGGTTGGTGCAGAACAATCGCAGCCTCGTGGAATTGCTCAATTCCCGGCAGACCTTCGTGAATGAAGACCTCGCCAAACTCTATGGAATTCAGGATGTGCCCTCCGCCGGCTATCACCTGATCACCCACAAAGATCCCAATCGCGGTGGATTGCTCGGGATGGGTGCCATCCTCACAACGACTTCTACTCCGACTCGGACCAGCCCGGTGATTCGGGGAACCTGGATTCTGGAACGACTCCTTGGCGAGGAAATTCCCACTCCTCCAGCCGACGCTGGGACCCTGCCTGCCAACGCCGGGAAGGGTGCCAAGACGCTTCGTGAGGAATTGGCGCTCCACCGGGATCGCGAAGATTGCGCGGGCTGTCATGACAAGATCGACCCGATCGGGTTTGGCCTCGAGAATTTCGATGGCATCGGCCAGTGGCGAGAGGTGGATGAAAAGAAGAAACCGATCAATGCCCAGGGCGAGCTCCCGGATGGCGCCAGCTTCGATGGACCCGCTCAATTGCGGAATTATCTGCTGAAGCATCGCAAGGATGAATTCCTCCGGAATGTGACCCAGCAGATGCTGAGTTTTGGATTGGGCAGAGAGCTGGAACTGTACGATGAGCCAGTCGTGGAAGACATCCTGGCAAACCTTCAAAAACAGGGCTATGGTGCCGCGACCCTGATTCATGAAGTCGTCTCCAGTCATGCGTTCCGCCATCAGGCACCGCATTCGGAAGTGGACGAAGCCGAGTAGATTGTGACGATCCCTTGGATTGCACTTTGAGGCGGCAAACGCTAGGAAGCTGTTCACGCGCCACTTCATGACCTTGCCAAGCCTCAGCCCATCACGCCCTCGAATCTGGTTAGCAGTTTTGTTAGGATGCCTTCAACTTGGCCTTACCGGTTGCTCCGTAGTCCAGAAGGTCGAACAGGAACCGCAGCCTCGCCTCGTCGAGAACGGGGAAGGCGTCGCAGAAAGGCCGGAGATGTCTGGAGACGGCTGGTGGGTAAGCTTCCACGATCCGCAGTTGAGCCAATACACTGAGCTGGCCCTGGGCGGAAACCTGGAACTGCGCAGCTTCGTCGATCGCATCCAACAGGCCAACGCCGTTGTGCGTCAGGGACGGGCGGGATTGTTCCCTGCGATCGCGGCTGATGGTGAGTATCAGGCTGACTGGACGAACCGGCGCACGGAATCTTCGGATATCGGCGTCCTGATGGATGGGGAG
>JBHIXE010000260.1:4047-8169 GCA_041984905.1 Verrucomicrobiales bacterium
GGGAGGTGGATATCTGGGGACGGTTGCGCGCGCGAGCCAAATCGTTTCGCAAGCTGCGGGACGCCTCTGTCGAAGAATGGATGGGCGCTCGCCTGCTTCTCTCCAGTGCGGTGGGAGAGGCGTATTTCGACGTTCTGGCCGCAAACCAGCAATTGCGACTGATTGACGAACAGATCGACCTGAACGAGACGCTGCTCGATCTGACCAAAAACCGCTTCGGCCAGGGGCAGAACTCGATTGTAGACGTGCTCCAGCAGCAGCAACAACTGGAAGCCACCAAGACCTTTCGTCCCGACTTTGAGGCGGCTGTCGAGCAAAGCCGTTATGCATTGGACGTCCTCCTGGGGCGCAAACCTGGGAAGGAGTTGGGGATGACTACGACCAACCTGAAAGAGCCGCCGGCCATGCCTGCTGGAGGAATCCCGCCGGACCTCGTCGTCAGCCGGCCGGATCTCCGGGCGTTTCAGGACCGCATTACCTCCCTGGACTACGACGTCTGGGAAGCCATTGCCGACCGGCTGCCTCGGATCTCCATTTCCGGCACGCTTGCCGCATCGGGCACCCCTTCAGTCGACAGTCTTGTGGGAGACCTGTCTGGCAATTTGCTGGGCCCCGTCTTTGAAGCGGGGGCTCGCAAAGCGGAAGTGAACCGGCGCCGGGCTCGGCTTGAGGAAGAAATTCACCTGTTCGCAGATGGCTACCTGCGCGCGGTTCAAGAGGTGAAATCCGCCATGGTGGTGGAGCAGAAGCAGGCGGAAAAGATCGCGCTCCAGGAGCAGCAGTTGACCACCGCCAGAAAACTACTACGCGAGTCCACAAATCGCTACAGTCAGGGATTGACCGATTACCTCCCCGTATTAGACGCTGTGTCCACCGTGCAAACCCTGGAACGCCAGATCATTACCAGCCGCCGCTCCCTGTTGAGCGCCCGGATTGCTTTGCATCGGGCGATCGGTGGTCCCATGCCGGAAATCTCCCGTCCATGAAGAACCTGCGCACCAGCCTCTCCATTCTGGTTTGCGCGGGTGTCCTGATCGCTGCGGGCGTGATTGCCTTTGTGCTCATGAAGACCGCGCCACGCACGGTGCCGGTGGACAAAGCGCCCGCCGCCAAGGTGGTGCAGGTCATTGAACTGGAGCCGCGCACGGAACCCATCAGCATTACCGCCTTCGGGCCTGTGGTGGCTGCCAGGGAGGTCGCTATCAAGCCTCCGGTCGGGGGGCGCATCGTTCAGCACAGTCCTGGTCTGGCTTTGGGGGGGAGAATTGCGAAAGGGGAAGAGGTCGCGGTGATCGATCCCGCGGACTATCAGCTGACCCTGGCCCAGCGGCAGGCGGAGTTCGAGGAGGCCAAGTTCGAGTTTGAGCTGGAGCGGGGACGGCAGACCGTGGCGGAACGGGAATGGGAAGAACTCCGCGGAGACCTTCCGGAAGCGGAGGTGAATCGGGATCTCGTCTTGCGAAAACCGCACCAGAAAAAGACGGAAGCGATGCTGGAGAAAGCCAGCAATGCTATCGAGCGGGCAGAACTGGATCTCAAGCGAACCTCCGTCACAGCTCCCTTCAACGGCGTCGTGACCGAAGAAAGCGTGGAGATGGGCCAGCTGGTGAATGCCGGCGAACAGATCTGCAAACTGGTGGGCTCCGATGAATTCTGGGTACGGGCGACCTTACCGATCAGCGATCTCCAATGGGTCACCTTTCCCGAACCGGGAAGCGAGTCTGGAGGGTCCAAGGTTCGGGTGAAGTCCGATCAAGGCAGCATCACCGCGGAGTGGGAAGGGGAAGTGATTCGGCTACTTGGGGATCTCGATCCAAATGGGCGCATGGCTCGTGTCCTGATCCGGGTTCCGGACCCACTCGGACTTGAGACAGAGGAATCGGACTTTATTCCGCTGCTCTTGGGCAACTATGTCCGCGCCGAGATTGAGGCCGGCACCCTGGAAAACGTGCTCGCGATTCCTCGGACCGCGCTTCGGCAGGATGACCGGATCTGGGTGGTCAATGGAGACAACGAACTACAGATCCGAGATGCCAAGATTCTGTGGACCCATGACGAGACGATCCTGGTCTCCAATGTCATGGAAGATGGCGAGCACTTGATCGTCAGCAGCCTGCGCTCAGCCTTGCCCGGGATGAAAGTGGAACCCGTCCTCATCGGAGGAGGCGCCTCCAAAACCCTCGCTGAAACCGACAAGCCGTGAGCACGGCGCCGAGTGCTGGTATCCTCTCCTGGTTCGCTCGCAATGACGTGGCGGCCAATTTGCTCATGATCGCCATCATTGCGGGTGGCATCGTCATCGGTAGCAAGATCAAGCAGGAGGTTTTCCCGGTCTATGAGCTGGATACCGTGGAGGTGGATCTCGACTATGAGGGCGCCAGTCCGGATGAGGTGGAGCGGGCTGTGATCCTTCCCGTAGAGACGGAACTTCGCGGCCTGGAATTTGTCCGGCGCATTCATTCCATGGCTCGAGAAGGCAGGGCTACCGTCACCGTGGAGGTGATGACCAACTTCAATCGTAATCGGGCGCTTCAGGAAGTCACGGCTGCGGTGCAGCGGATCAACCTGTTTCCGGATGAAGTGGAGCCTCCCGTGGTGTCGCTGGGAAGTGGCCGGTCTCGCGGGGTCATGACCATCGCGGTGTATGGCGATGTGGATGAGCAGACTCTGGTCGATTTGGCGAGGCAACTTCAGGAAGGGCTGCTCGCCGAACCGGAGATCTCCATTGTGGAGGTCCGCGGAGCCCGTCGCCCGGAGATTCTTGTAGAGGTCCCCCAGGAAAAGCTTCGTGCTCTGGATCTCACTCTGGATGATATTGCCAGCGCGATCGAGGTGTCCGCGCTCGACGTCCCTGCGGGAACCTTGCGCACCTCTGGAGGAGACATCCTTCTCAAGACGACCGAGCGGAAAGACTTTGCCCGGCAGTTCGCCAACATCGCCATTCTCAGCACTCCGGATGGCGCCAAGGTTCGCTTGGGAGATTTCGCCACTATCGAGGACGGGTTCGAGGAGTCGGAGCGGGAGAACTACTTTGAAGGGCGCCGGGCAGTCTCTCTCAATGTCTACAGTTCCGAAACGCAGCCTCCCCTGGAGGTGGCGCGCGCCGTCAGGGAATTCGTGGAACGGGAACGCACCAAGTTGCCGGATTCCGTCGGCATGACTCTATCCCGGGATCGCGCCGTGGAATACCGGGAGCGGCTCAGTCTTCTCGTGCAGAATGGAGTGCTGGGGCTGTTGCTCGTCGTGATCGCGTTGGGCATGCTGCTGGAATTGCGGGTGGCCTTCTGGACGGCGGTTGGCATTCCCGTGTCCGTGATTGGATCCCTGGTGCTGATGCCCTTGATGGGGGCAAGCATCAACATGATCTCCCTGTTCGGGTTCATCATCACCCTGGGGATCGTGGTCGATGATGCCGTGGTGGTCGGGGAAGACATTTTCCACAAGATCTCCCAGGGAATGCCCCGACTGCAGGCGGCGACCGAAGGCGTACAGCAGATGGCCATGCCGGTGCTCTTCGCCGTAGCCACCAACATCATCGCCTTCCTGCCCTTGCTCTTCGTCAGCGGAGAGATTGGACAGTTCTTCCAGATCCTCCCCGCGGTGGTCATCGCCGTGTTCGTGGTCTCGCTGGTCGAGTGCCTCTTCATTCTGCCAGCTCACCTCGCGACGAGTCATCGCAAGGAAGGAAAAGAATCGCTGGTCGCTCGGTTTGACAGGGCCCAGACCCAGTTCCGGCTCAAGTTGGACAAAGGATTGGAGAGTCTCTACAAGCCTTTGCTCCGACTGGCAGTGGCGAACCGTTACATTACCCTGGCCTCCTTCGTGGCCGCCCTCGCCATCCTCACCGCCTGGCTCGCCAGTGGCCGAGTGGACTTTGCCTTCAATCCGACGATCGAAACGGATTTCGTGCAGGCGGAGATCGAGATGCCCACGGGCACTTCCGTGGATCGCACTCGCGAAGTCACCTTCATGATCGAGAAAGCGGCTCGGCGGGCCCTGGACAAGTTGGGGGGACAGGAAGAACTCACCATCGGGATCCTGACGGAGGTCGCCGAAAACTCCAGCAACGAAGGGGAAGTCAACGTGATGATGGTTCCCCAGAGTCAGCGCAAGATCACGGGA
>JBHIXE010000261.1:0-8168 GCA_041984905.1 Verrucomicrobiales bacterium
AATGGGCCCTTCACCAGGCACAGACCGCCATCTCAGAAGTTGCCAAGAAGCATGGGGTGCAGATTCGCTACTTCCACGGTCGTGGCGGCACCGTGAGTCGTGGGGCGGGGCCCATCAATTGGTTCCTCCGCGCGCTTCCACACGGCTCCTTTAGCGGAGACTTCCGCATGACCGAGCAAGGCGAAACCATCGCGCGGAAGTATGCCTACGAAGATAGCGCGCTCTATCATGTCGAGAGTCTCGCCGCCTGTGTCACCCGGACTGCGGTGATGCACCACCGCGATCAGGAAGGTAATCAACTGGGGATCGACCTCTTGCCCCGTCTTGCGGAGTGGAGCCGGAAAGCCTACCGCGAACTACTGGAACAGCCGGACTTCATGAAGTTCTATCGGCAGGCAACGCCGATTGATGCTCTGGAGCAGACGCAGATCGGTTCCCGTCCGGCGCGTCGCACCGGCACAGCGACCCTGGATGACCTGCGCGCCATTCCCTGGGTCTTCAGCTGGACGCAATCCCGCTTCTATCTGCCCGGATGGTTCGGAGTCGGAAGTGCGCTTCATCGCCTGAAAACGGAGGAGCCCGAAGAGTTCGAGCGATTGGTAACGCTCCTGCCGGAATCGATCCTGTGTCGCTACATCTTTACGGGTGTGGAGACCAATCTGATGAGTGCCAGTGACGAGTTGATGCAGCAATATGCGGGTCTCGTGGAAGACGAATCTGTCCGAACGCATTTCACGGGAATGATCCTGAAGGAATACCAGATGGCCAAGGACGCCATGGGACATCTCTTCATCGAACCGATAGAGAACCGTCGCCCGCGCTACGCCAAGACACTACAGCTTCGTGAGAACCTGCTCCGTCGACTACACCTCCAGCAGATCCAGCTCTTGCGCAGTTGGAGAGCGCAAGGGGGCGACATGCCCAAAGAGCTAGTCTATTCCGTAAGCGCCATCGCAAGTGGGTTGCGGACGACAGGGTAGGGCGATGCAGGTTGAAGCCTCGGTCTATTTAGCAATCACAAGTGGTCGGTGGATGGGCTATGACCCATAAGGCTGGTTCGCTACCTGCATAAAATAGCGGCCCGTGCAGTCCGTTATCTTGTTGCTGAGTGCTTGACCCAAGGTTCACCACCGTGAGGTTAGCAGGATAGCAAGGTGTTTTCTTGGTTATGCAAACTACAATTACCAAGTATTTTCTAGGTGTTAGTAAATCGAGGGTCTGTTTGGGGTGAAGGTAATGCCAAGAAGTTGTCGGTAAGTTGGAACTCTTGCAATAATGTATCAATTAGTAAGGATGGTTGTATAACTAATTGAAAGTGAGCCTTTTCGAGTTCAGTAGTATATCTGTCAGGATGGGGGTGTGTGTCAAATATATATGGTGAGACGTCTAGTGTTTTTAGTTCTGTGACAAATTAGTTGCCTACAATAGTTGACGCTCTGTGAGATGTGTTGATAGGTTCGGCTGCCGACTACTACTCACTGCTACTATGGGGCTACTAACACTGCTGTCGCGTCGACTCTATTGGGGAGGGCTTTTGTTATTGCTGTCTTGTCAGGCGCTGCATGCGCAAGGGACAGTGCTGCAGGCTGGGGTGCTGGAGTTTCAGCAGAAAGAGCGCAATGAATGGCAGAGCTACACCTTTGATCAGGAGTTCGATGATCCGCCTGTAGTGATCCTGGGACCGGCGAGTGGGTCCGGACCGCACCCAATCACCTTACAGGTGCGCAACATCACGACGACCGGGTTCGAATTTCAGCTTCAGGAGTGGGAATACCTGGATGGTCCGCACATGCTGGAAACAGTGACCTATCTGGCTCTGGCAGAAGGCACCCATGACCTTGGTGGATTGAAATGGCAGGCGGGTCGTACGACACTATCCAACGCGTCGCCTGTGCAGGTGACCTATCCGCAATCCCATAGCAGTCAACCCGTTGCCCTCGCTCAGGTGGAGGTGGACAGCAGTCTGAGCCCGGTGGAACCGAGAATCAGCCAGGTGAATACCAGCGGATTCACGATCCAAGTGCAGGCCGAGGAATCAGGAACGGTGACGGTGCCCTATCCGATTGATATCGCCTGGGTCAGCCTGGATCAGGGACTGGTGGTCCATGGAAGTACCGAGATCGAGATTGGAACGAGTGGGGTGGCAGCGGTAACCGGGGATTGGACCGAGATGGACTTCAGTGGAACCGAGGTGTTCCCGGCGTTCCTGGCGGCCATGCAGACGATGAACGATGGCGAGCCGGGTAGTCTGCGGATGCAACGGCTGCGGGCCGGAGGGGTGGATGTGAGGGTTCATGAGGATCAATCGGCCGATCCGGAGCAAGATCATGGCGGGGAGACGGTGGGCTTTCTTCGGTTGGCTCCGCTAGGCAGCACTGCAGAGGCGGATGCGATGATGGAGTTTGGGGAGCTGAGCCTGGATGCCGATGGTCCGAACGACTGGGTGACGGTACCGTTTGAGCTCAGCACTCACGAAGAACCGATCGTAGTGGCGGGAATCCCGACATCGAATGATCCGGAGCCGGCCATGGTGCGGATCCGCAATGTGACCAAGACGAGCTTCCAGATCCAACTACGGGAGTGGAAGTATCAAGACGGCGATCACGGTGCGGAGACGGTCTACTACCTGGTGATGGAGAAGGGCGTCTACAACATCGGGGGTAAAGTGTGGGAAGTTGGCAAGGCCAACATCAAGTCACGTCAATGGGTGGATGTTCCCTTCCAGACGAGCAATTTTGGCGAGGCGCCTGTCGTTCTGGCGTCGGTGTTCTCCCATCACGGTCCTGACCCAGTGACTTATCGTCTGCAGGATATCACGAATACGGGATTCAAGGCAAGGCTATACGAGGAAGAGGCAGAAGGGCCGCACACGGTCGAAACGATCAGTTACATTGCGATCGAGCCGGGAGATGGGGTTCTGGCTAGTAACTACATCTTCCAAGCTTGGAGTGATCTACAGGTCGATGAGGATTGGGCTTATCAGCCTTTCAATATGCTTACGCCTGCCGAGTTTGCCTTTGGCGCAGTTCAAACGACTAACGGTGCCAATACAGCAGTTCTGCGAGCAAACCAGTTGGGCGCGGATGGACTTCAGATGTGGTTCCAGGAGGAAACCAGTAGCGATGAAGAGACCACGCACGTCTATGAGACGGTTGGTGGGCTAGTACTCGCCCAGTTGGAATCGAGTCCCGGAGGGGCTCCTCTTGATTGGGATGAACTGACGGACATAGAACTAGAAGGTGGGGGCGGGGGAAGCATTCTGCTGACTCGAACATCAGGAGATGGAGATCTAAGTGCCGTTGCCACGAGCGAATGGCTGTATGGAGATGGGCAACTCCACTTCTATTTTGAGACCGGGGCCATGGTGGCAGGAAAGACGGTGCTGATTGAGTTCTCTGGAGGTGGTCTCAAGTGGGAAGGGGATGGGGGTGTGCGTCTGCTGGATGGGGGCGAGGAAGGCGTGGTGCTGGTGACAGACGGCAAGACCAGTGACCTCTGGACGATCAAGCGCGAGGGGGCGGAGTTGGTGTACTACCGCAATGGTCTGGAGATTCATCGTCAGGTCATTACTACAAGTCTCGCTCGCGTTGAGGCGACGATTGTCGCCAACGGTACATCGCTTCGCGATCTGCGGTTTGATAACTTCATCACTGCGGGCATCGACAGTGACGGTGATGGGATTGATGACGTCGATGAGGTCTTGATCTACTCAACCAATCCTGCGGATGCGGATAGCGACAATGATACCTTAACCGACGGGGCGGAAGTGCTCGCCTATGGTACAGATCCGAATGATGCAGATAGTGACAACGACGATCTAAGTGATAAGGAGGAGTTGTTTCTTTATGGGACGGATCCGAACAAAGCGGATTCCGACAGTGACGGACTCAACGATGGAGTGGAAGTCGCGTCGGGGAGCGATCCTTTGACTCCTGCTGGAGTCTCAATTCCCAGTGATCAACGCCTTAGAGGGCCGGTGGTTTGGGATTCCCACGAAGAGGTGTGGTCGGCAAGTGACATGGTAGGAGTGGAAGGAGGAGGTCGATACCTTACGCGTCTGCATGGAGATCCCGAGACCCCGGCTGTCGTCCAAAGCGTGGAGGAGTACAACAGTGGACAGATCGACTTCTCATTCAGACTGATGGGGAATACCACAGATGATCAAGAGGTGCGGATCCATTTCGCAGGAGGAGGGCTTTGGTGGAGACGCGATGGCGATGACCAGCCTGTATCAGTTCTTGATCAAGCAAATAGCGACCCGGTAATTGTTGCAGACCACAACGGGAGCGGTGTTTGGTCGATTCGAAGAGAAGGTGACGTCTTGAATTACGATTTGGATGGCGTCGAAATCTACAGCCACACCACAACTTCTGATGCATCGTACATTGAGACTGAGCTTTATGGAGTGGGCTCAGGCATCATCAATACGTGGTTTGAGCCCGAACCCAGGCCGTTGGAGTGGAGTGAAACAGTCAATATGGATATGGTTCAAGGCGTCGATGATATCCTTCGGATCACCAGCAACCTAGATCCGGGGACGAATGCCTGTTGGGCGTCGAGTGTAGGTCTGTATGGCAATGGAATGCTTTTATTCCAATTTGAGACAGAAGGAGATGACTCTCGAAGCGTGTCGGTTGAAGTTGCCGGTGGAGAACTGGAGTGGAATGGCGATGGAACTGCTACGATTTCGTTTGGAGCCAACTCGACAACCATCTCTGGAGTGAGTGTCTCGGATCAGTGGAGAGTTGAGCGAACTGGTACCACTCTCAATTTCTATCGAAACGAGGTGTTGGAGTACAGCGTTTCAGGTAGCGCAGTGGACGATATCGCACAGGTGCAGATTCTGCCAGAGGATCTCAATGTTGGTTTAAGAGATGTCCAGATCTCCCGATTCTTTACGGGTTTGGATGACTGTGACGGGGACGGATACACCAATGCCGAAGAAACAAACACTGGCTCGAATCCCTACCTGGCAATTATCACCCCTGTAGATCTTGATGGAGACGGATATACCAACGCTGTTGAGGATGCTGCGGGAAGCAACTCCAATGACCGACAAAGCATTCCGGAAGATTGGGACGGTGACGGCTATTCTAACCTGGCGGAAACGAATGCAGGAAGTTCACCATCTTCGAAGTATAGCACTCCTCTTGGCTTTGACATTGGCGATGACCCTGATTACGATCGGCTGGGTGATTCGGAAGAAGTGGGTTTGGGGACTGCCAACGCATCGGGTTACACCTTGGTTCCTGCCCCAAAATATCCCATTTCACTCAATGAGTTGGGGCAGTTCGCCCGAATCACGGAAGTTGGAAGTGACCTGCGGGTCGAGATCTGGGACGGCACGTGGACCGATTTGGGCTCTGTGGGTGGCGATGGGGATGTCTATGGTTATGAGGGGCAAAATGTCGTTCAGAACAACTTTGGCCTTGTGGCAGGGCTCACGAGAAATGGGCAAACCGTACAGTTGCGGGTTCGGGATGCCGTAGGGACCTATTATGTACACGACTTGGATGATAGTCTGAATTGGCAGCTTTGGAATCGACTCATCAAGGCAACCGACTCCGGATATGTATATGGAGAGTATATCGGCGATGATGGTCGCGCGAGAGGATTCCGGTGGCGCACTGGGAACTTGGAAATTGTAGAGTATCCGGGAGGCGCTTGTCATTTGTTGGATGGCAATGAGAAGGGGCAGATGATCGTTTCGTGGAAGGGGGATACCGGATCGGGGACCAATACTGACTTGTATAGGTTTTGGGACGGAGCGAGTTGGCATAACTTCGGCGGATTGTTGGCAAAGCAGTCTGTTGCGGGCTGGGGGAAGGCGACTGCCCTCAACAATTTAGGGGAAGTCTGCCTTAAAGTGGGAAACGAAGTCAAAGTGTGGCGAAAGGGGTTCACCAGAGCGGGGGGCACGAACTTTACGGGTAGCTTCTTGAACTACTATGGCCAGACGATGTCCAGTCCAGATTATTCAGGCGGTGTGTTTGAAGGTTCAATGGGTGTGCCTTTCGGTTCTATTCCAGGAAATCCATATAAGAATGGGATGGAGCAATGGTTCATCGGTCTGGACCTGAACGACATGGGGGAAGCGGTCGGAGTCTTTAGCGATAACCGTGACTTTCAGTATGAGATGAATGGTGGCACAGAGTGGATTCTCTCCCAAGGAGGATCCTGGTATCCAGGCGGCTACCGCTACCTCGGGGGGATTCACGATACTTCGACGCCTTCCAAGATTACGAATTCGGGAGTTCAGTTCATCAAGTCCTACCAAGTGGAGACGGGCGATACTGAGGATACAGATGGTAACGGCATTCCCGATAATTTTGGTGAGAACTTCTATCAGATTCTAGTCCTGGATAACGATTCCGATGGCGACAAACTTCCTGATGATTGGGAAACATACTATGGAGTTACCGATGCTTCGTTAGATGCGGACGGGGATGGTCTAAGCAATGTTGGGGAATACATCCGCTGGACGAATCCAAACGTCGCTGACACCGATGGCGATGGATTGCAGGACGGCTGGGAGGTCGCGTCAGGATTTGATCCGCATCGAGCGTTTGATGGGCTTGAGGACATCGATGGTGACGGGCTATCAACCGCTGTGGAGATCAATATCGGAACAGATTTGAATGACGCGGATAGTGATGATGACGGGATAGCTGATGGAATTGAGGTGGAAACGCTCTTCACCAACCCGATCCTGGCGGATAGTGATGGCGATGGGCTAACTGATGGCGATGAGTATTATGTATATGGCAGCAATCCTTTGTCTACGGATTCGGACGGCGATGGTCTGGTAGACAAATGGGAAGTTGATAATGGGCTTGACCCGGTTTTTGCTGGCGATGGTCAACTGGATCCAGACGGCGACGGGTTGAGTAGTTCGGAGGAATATTTGCTCGGTACCAATCCTCTGGACTCTGATAGCGATGGCGACGGCGACAAAGATGGGGCAGAGGTAGCAGCAGGAGTGGATCCACTGAACTACTTCGTTTCTGTTGCGAGCCTCGACGCGGACGACCTCGACTATGATCGCTTGGGATCCGTTCGGGAGACCCAATTGGGCACCTCCAACGCGGTAACGTGGGCACTTCAATCGGTGGTTGGGGAGACACGTAGTCTGAATGAGTTGGGTGAGCTAGCCAGATTGGTTGTTGATGGTTCGGAGGTGAAGGTGGAGATCTGGGAGGTAGACGAATGGGTTCCTGCTGGAAGCTTGGGGAACGGTGCATTGCTGGATCCGGCTCCTGTGGATGGTAGTGTCGTGCAAAACAATAGCGGGCTCATTGCCGCTCTGGTGAGACCGGATGCCATGTCCGATTTGGTTCACCTTCGAGTCCTCACTGCAAGCGGCGCGGTTTCAACCCATGTCCTGGGAGAAGTTACCGATAGTAAGTTCCTCTCAGCGACAGATTCTGGTTACGTTTTTGGGAAATACCGAAATGATTCTGGAACCTGGATGGCCTTTCGCTGGAGAGCGGGCAATCTAGAAACCTTCAGCAATCCTGCCGGAGACTTGATTCTGGTGGGCGGGAACAGCCGTGGGGAGATGGTGGCCAACTTTGGGGCCACCGACGGTCGGATCTGGAGCGGCGTGGGACCTTGGGAGACTTTGGATGAGCCAGGACGTGTGTTGGCCCTCAATGATCGGGGGCACGTCTTGGTGCGTCAGGATGGAGAGGTGGTTGGCGCCAATGGCCACGAAGCCTATTTCGAAGTCGATGGCCTCGACGGAGGGGCGCTCTTGAATAACAAAGGACAACTTTTCTTCTTTGGTTACGACGAAAGCGGAGATGGAATATTCGCCGATAGTGAGGGCTGGGTCTCTACGATTTCAACGCCAGAATCGAGTTTGTTCTCTACCGCAGAAGTGGTTGGATATGACCTCAACGCTTTAGGAGACTTGGTGGGCACTTTCTACCAGGCTTCCAGCGGGCTTATGGATCCGACGGACACCGTATCACTGGAGAACGAGTCGTTCACGTGGCGGCACAATGTCTTCACTGAAGTGGGCGGGCACGAACTCAACTCTCGCATACTGGCCATCACAGACTCCGGTCACGTGCTGGTAGATGCGGTCAAAGTGGAAGATGTAGGGGGAAACCTGGAAACCGTCTTTGGTGGCGGATTGCTATCTCCTCAGAATGATGCCGATGGTG
>JBHIXE010000262.1:0-275 GCA_041984905.1 Verrucomicrobiales bacterium
TGAAGAAGGGCGAGGTGGAAACCAATTTCTACCAGCAGACCATGACTCACGCGGGAGGAAGCTTCCCCGTCGTCGCCAATGGGATCATCGAGTGGCGAGGCACTATTAAGGGCGAGTCGTTCCACCCCTACGCCATCATCTATCGGATCGAAGCCTCGGGAGAGGAACCCAACTCCGTCATTTCGAAGCTGTTCGTGATCGCGCTGAATAAGGGGAACGCGGAGTTCCTCGGTGCGGTCTCGGGCAAGGATGAGAACGACCGGGCCCGCAAGATC
>JBHIXE010000262.1:285-8155 GCA_041984905.1 Verrucomicrobiales bacterium
GTAGACCGGACCGCTCGAGGCTACGCTGGATCTCGCAGCGCCTTAGTCCACGCGTCCCCATCCAGGATGGTGCCCCCCCTTTATGCAAACCTTTCTGCAACTTTTGCATAAATTCATGACGATATTTGCAAAACGATTTGCGCATTCCGGTGTTCATGCGGAGTGCTAGTTATGCCCCCTCACCCCCACCTTTTACGCCGCTTTCTCTCGTGGAGACGGGCCATCGCCACGCTCCTGATACTCGCTCCCACGCTGCTTTCCCTTCCGTCAGCGGCGGCCGATGCAGAGAAACCGAACGTCCTCTTCATCATCGTGGACGACATGAACTGGCGAATTGGCTGTTATGGAAATGAGATCGCCCACACCCCGAATCTGGACCGACTGGCGGAGCATGGGGTCCGCTTCGATCGCGCCTACTGCAATTTCCCGGTCTGTGGCGCTTCCCGAACGTCCTTCCTGAGTGGCCGTTACCCGGAAACCACGGGCGTGCTCAACAACGGAGTCGATCCACGCCTGATGCTGGGAGAGGATTACCGGTTTCTTCCGGAGTATTTCCAGGATCACGGTTACTACACCGTGGGAGTCGGAAAGATCCCTCACACCCCGGAACACCTGGACTCCATGGAGTGGGATTTTCACCGGGATCCACAGTGGCAACCGGAAGATTTTTTCGGCAAGATTGAGGACCTCAAGGAGACCCGGGCCTGGCCAGACGAGCAGCATCCGGACGGGATCAGCGCGAGACTCGCCGTGGAAGCGCTGGAGACGCCGCGGGACAAGCCTCTGTTCCTCACGGTGGGGTTGCATCGCCCTCACGCGCCCCGTGCCGCGCCGCAGAAGTATTGGGATATGATCGACTCGGATTCGCTCCCAATTCCGGAAGCGGGAAAGCTCACGGAAGGCATCCCCCAGATTGCCTATCCCCCGAAGTTTGAGCCGGAGAACACGGAAGGCAAGATTCGCACGACCCTGCAGGGATACTACTCCACAGCCGCATTCGTCGATGCCCAGGTAGGGCTCCTTCTGGATGCGCTGGACCGGAACCACCGCTGGGAGAACACCGTGGTCGTCTTCTTCAGCGATCATGGGGTCCATCTGGGTGAGCACGGCGGTTGGTGGAGCAAGATGAGCCTCATGGAAGAGGCCCTCAAGGTCCCGCTGCTCATCCACATGCCCGGTGCAAGCGAGGGCGCCGCCACGGCCGAACCCGCCGGACTCATCGACCTCTTCCCCACGCTAACAGAGATCTGCGGATTGCCGCCTCAGGAAGGCGTGGAGGGCGAAAGTCTGGTTCCCCTGCTCAAGGATCCCACTGCGGAACGGGAAAAGCAGGAGGTCTTCAGTATCGTGCGTCGAGGTGGACCGGAAGATCCGCTGGGCTACTCGGTACGGACGCAACGCTGGGCCTATTGCGAATGGCCGGACGGCTCCAAGCAGCTCTATCATCATCTTCAGGACCCAGGCGAACTGCACAATCTGGCCGGAAACCCGGAGCATCAGCAGATCGAAGACCGGTTGGCCAATCTCCTGGAGAAACACCGCGCCAGGCATCCGCTGCGTCAGCCAGGTGCCGAACCGGCTATCAGCACTGAAGTCTCTCGAGACCGGGCCGATTATCCTGACATCTACCGCAAAGGTGGCGGGTTTAAGCCGGACAAGGTCTTGACCTACAAGACCGTGGGCGACCGGGAGTTGAAACTCGACGTCTTCCTGCCGGAAGACTGGGCAGCCACCGATTCCCGGCCCGCGGCAGTCTTCTACTTTGGCGGCGGATGGAAGAATGGCGATACGCGCCAGTTCTACCCTCAGTCCGAGTATCTGGCTTCCCGCGGCATGGTGGCCATCTCTGCTGAATACCGCACGGAGAACAACGGCGGAGCGAAACCATTCGAATGTGTCGAAGATGCCAAGTCCGCCATGCGATACGTGAGAGCGCACGCCGCGGAACTGGGAATCGATCCTGACAAGCTCGCGGCTGGCGGAGCTTCCGCGGGAGGACACCTGGCCGCCGCGACCGCCACGATTGAAGCCTTCAATGCAGAAGGTGACGACCTCTCGGTCTCCCCAATTCCCAATGCGCTGCTTCTTTACAATCCAGCCTGCGACAACAGCGCTGAGGGTTACGGTTTCGACCGCGTGCAGGAGTATTGGCAAGACTTCTCTCCCATGGAGCACCTGGATGGTGTGGTGCCGCCCACGATCATCTTCCTTGGGGACCAGGACGGCGTTTTCCCGGTTCCGCGGGCTAAGCTTTATCAGCAGCGCATGCAGGAGAGTGGGAATCGCTGTGACCTGTTGCTCTATGAAGACCAGGATCACGGTTTCTATGTCCTAAGCCGAGTGAAGCAAGGCTTCGATGCGGAGCAGAATAAGAAGTATTTCCTGGAAACCACGGAATCGCTCGACCGGTTTCTGGCTTCTCTGGGATTTTTGTCAGGGGAACCAACCGCCAGGGAATGGTTCGCCAAACAAGAGCCCAGGTCTCCCAAGGCCCCGAGTCGCGCCCACAACGAGGGGAAGCCAAACGTTGTCGTCATCCTGGCGGACGATCTGGGCTACCAGGATCTCAGTGTGCTTGGCTCACCGGACGCGATCACGCCGAACCTCGATGGGCTTGCGGAGAATGGCATTCGCTGCACCCAGGCTTACATCTCCGCGCCAGTCTGCTCCCCAAGCCGGGCCGGACTGCTCACAGGCCGTTATCAGAACCGGTTTGGATTCGAATTCCTGGCCGCTCCCGAAGTGATTCTCGCTCCCGGAAAACAAGTGGGCATTGATCCTGGCGAACAAACCATCGCGGACCGGATGAAAGCGCTCGGCTACTATACGGGCTGCATCGGCAAGTGGCACGTCGGCTCGGAGGAAGCCTATCTTCCCACCAATCGCGGCTTTGACGAGTTCTACGGATCGCTTGGCCAGAGTAATTATTTCCATCCTACGATCGTTGATTCTCGCGCTGGTAGCACAGAGATGATCGAGACGGCTGACTACTATCTAACCGATGACTACAGTCGTCGCGCAGTGGAGTTCATCCACGAGCATCATGAGATCCCGTTTTTCCTCTATCTACCCCACTTCGCCGTTCACAAGCCCTATGAAGCTTCAGACCAATATCTGGAGCGCTTTCCGAACGCCGAAGATCCGCGTCGACAGTCTTACCTTGCCATGCTCTCCGCCATGGATGACGCCGTCGGCGCTGTCCTGACCGCTCTCAAGGAAAAGGGATTGGAAGAGAACTCTCTCATCTTCTTCCTGAGTGACAATGGGGGCACGCAAGCAGGTAACAATGATCCTCTGCGCGGAAGCAAGGGCGCGACTTGGGAAGGCGGCATCCGCACTCCGTTTCTGGTGCAGTGGAAAGCGCGATTGCCCCAAGGCGTCACCTATGAGAATCCCATCATCTCTCTCGACATCCTCCCTACAGCAGTGATGGCGGCCGGGGGTCAAATCGACGAGGCCTGGGACCTGGATGGAGTGAACCTTCTACCCTATCTCGAAGGCCAGAAGAAAGGCCAGCCCCATGAGGCTCTCTACTGGAAGTTTGGAACGCAGTGGGCCGTTCGGATGGGCGATTGGAAAGCCCTGCAGGCACGGGAAGAACGTGGTGGATCCATTCAGATTGCCAAGGAAGGACCGCCGCGTCTCTATCACCTTTCCGAAGACATCTCCGAGGAGTGGGATCTCGCCCAGGAACGTCCCAACCATCTGCAGAAGTTGCAGGGCATGTGGCAAGCCTGGGCCGCGGAGTTGCCAGAACCGCACTGGCTCCCCACGCCGGTGGACGGCGAGGAATAAAGCGCATCAAATTCCCTGCGTTCTCCCACGGTTAGAGCCATGTTGAGGGACGCTTGAAACGAACCCTCGCCATCGGAGATATCCACGGTTGCCTGACCGCTCTGAAGACCTTGGCCGACCACGCCGAGTTTTCGGATTCCGATACCATTATTACCGTTGGAGACTATGTGGATCGCGGACCGGATTCCCGGGGCGTCCTCGATTTCCTCCTCGATCTCCATGAGCGTTCGGACCTGATTGCATTGCGGGGCAATCACGAAGAGATGATGCTGCGAGCGCGTGATAGCGCGACTGGTTTCGAGAACTTTCTCTGCGTCGGAGGTTGGCAGACTCTGCAATCGTATGGAGCCTACCTACCCGACCAGGAAGCTCTGGATATCATCCCCGACGAGCACTGGGACTTTCTGGAAGCGCTGCATCCCTACCATGAAACCCAGCAAGATATTCTGGTGCATGCCAATCTGATTCCGGGTTTGCCTCTTGCCGAACAGCCGTTCGAGGTATTGGCGTGGGAAGATATCTCCCGCCATCAACCTCCGCACTGTTCCGGCAAACGAATGATTTGCGGTCACACTCCGCAACGGTCGGGCCAACCGCTCAACCTGGGGCACGCCGTCTGTATCGATACCGGTGCTTTCTTTGGCGGCTGGCTCACCTGTCTGGATCTGGGCTCGGGCATCTATTGGCAGGCCGATCAAGACGGTCGCACGCGCAAGGGAAGGCTCGGCGACTAGGGCGTGATGGCTCCCCATCGGCGAGATCTATCTGGAGATCAGAGCCTCTGGTTCCAGAGCGCCTTCCCGAATCCCGTACCTCTTCCATCGCCGACATCTCCGCTGACAATTCCACGTTTGAAGGACCCAACTCCATCTCTCCAAAATCGAAGCGTTGAGATCCTCACTTTGTGACGAAATTTCTCTTCGAAGTTTTCGCAACCTTCCGCTAATTTGAGCGTCCTTTTCTGCGGACCAATTAGCCTCTCTCCCTCTATGTCCCTTCAATCTCTCCTTGATGCCGGAGTTCAGGTGGATCGCCACCCCAAAGATCACGATCGCGAAGGTGCGTTCTCCGTGCCGGAAGACCCGCTCTCCAGCGTCAGCCTGGATGCGCTGACCAAGCATACCGGCAATGACCTGGCCGGCTTCACCATGACCCACCTGAAGCACACCCCTCCCTCCGGTCGCGAGCCGGAACCCGGCGTGCTTCAGTTGTTCTGTCCCGGGCTGAACACCGCCGAGCCGGAAGCCTCCCGCCGCACCGCCTATCTCTCCAAGCACCTCGATCTACCGATGGCGCACTTCCACAACGGCAGCCTGCACAGCAGCGGTATCAACGGATTCAAAGGCAAGCTCCAGGCTCAGCGGGATTGGCTCCACGGATTTCTCGTCTATCGCAATGTCACCAACTCCCTGCTTGGCGATCGCATTGAGGAATTGCTGGTGAAGAACCTTGCCCAGACCACGCCTCAGAAGATTCGCGCCGCTTTCTACAGCGACTCCACCCTGGCCTATGTCCAGGCCGTCCGTCAGCTCACCAAGAATATGGAGCGAGGCAAATACGGCCCCAGGCGCAAAGCCGCTGAGATCGAGCAACTGCTCGCCGACACCCTCTTTGTCGAACTCCACGGCAACGGCTGTTTCTACCTGCCGAAAGGACCGCGCTATCTCGTGTGGACGGATCTCAACGACGGCGTCACCTTCCGCAAGGATTTCTGGCGTCGCCAACGCTGGGGTCGCAGTGCCCAGTTCCCGGATCCCGACAACCAGGATGTCGTCTATCTCGATTACTCAGGGCCCTTCACGGACAAGGGCTTCAACGCTCACAATCTCCAGGCCAACGGTGTGCATGTCATTCGCGAAACCCTCAGTCGCCACAGTTGTCTCCATGGCGAGGCGCTCTATGAGTTGGCGAAGTCCGGCCAGGAGATCTCCGTGCCAAAGCAAGGCGAGGTTCAGGGCGATCCGGAAGAGTTGTGGTAGGGAGCAACCTCCTAGCGAGGTTGTATTCTCTCTGTGCTATTCCAGGATCTTCTTCTCGAGAAGCCCCAGGCGCAGAATGTTGGCAAAGATTTCGTGACGATTATAAGGCACAAAGCTGAACAGATATTCCAACTGCTTGGCTTTCATACTGGCATACTCCCCACCAGGGAAAGTCACCCACCGGTCGCCCCCTGCTCCAATCCACATCTCCACCTGATCACCGTTCTCAAACCGGAACTGCACGATATGGGATACCTCCATTCCGGCGACCCACCCGGATTCCCCTTCCGCATTCCGGGAAGCACACTCTTCAAGAATCTTGGTAAACTCCCTTCTCTCAGGAAAGCTCGCCAAGTGGACACTGATGTGCCAATTGGGGTGGCGAATGGCTGCAGGCTTCCTATCATCCAGACCAAAAGGCACATGCAGATCCGGATCTGCTACTAAGATGACTACCTCCTTCAAAGGCGATGGAAGGGCTTTCGAGTCAGTGGCAGGAAGCAGGGTCTGAAGAGCGATGCTTAGTATAACCTGGATCAGGATTTGTTTCATGTTTGATTGTTTCCTATGGGCAAGCCATGCAAGCCTGGTCCACGGCATACCGTTATGGACTAATCAGATACCTCAAAGAACCAGAAAATGCGGACCCTTCTAAAATTACTTTCTGGGCCATTCTATTGGCTGCTTTCGGAGGAAGGGTTCACGATTGTGGATTCACAATACAATCCGAGCTTTGGAGGCCAAGGTCGCATTGTCTTGGAAGGAATAGATCTGCTTATTAGATTAGAAAGCGTTCGAGACCAAGCCATTCTCTCAGTAGCTCCGCTTTCGATCTCGGCACGACAACCTACAGCGAGGTCGCGCATCGAATCGGAGCTTTCCGGGCGAGGAGCGATACCAAAGGCTGGGAAGAAATACCTGTATTACTTCTCGTTCTTCACGAAGATCCTCCCCCTCCCATGGTTCTCATGCCTACGAAGTCAACTATCTGGGCAAGGCTGGCGATTGACGCTTCTTAATCCTTTCAACGCCCGTCCGCCAGTTCCGGAAATACGTCTCGAATGAATACATACTTCTCACTCTGCATACTCGCCATTTCCATTGCTACTATATCAACGGTAGCAGCCGGAGAGTTCAAACTGAAGCCGACGGAAGCGCTCGGGATCTGTAACGGCCCCGAGGGGCTGGATGAACCCTCTGGACTCGCCCTCTCTCCAGACGGCAAATCCTTTTGGACGGTTAGCGATGAGACCCCACGTGTCTTTAATCTGGATCGGAAAGGCAAGATTACGTCACGCTCCTTTGCCATCGATGCCGAGGGACTGGAGGGCATCGCGGTCGATCCTTCGGGCAACTCACTCTGGCTGGTCAAGGAATGCAGTAACGAGATCATTCACGTGAATCCCCAGACCAAGAAGATCATCGCCCGAAAGTCTCTCATGCAAATGAGTGGCTACTCCAAAATCGAGCACCTCTTTACTGATGGAGATGACAACAATAAGGGGCTCGAAGGCATCACCTGCCACCCAGGCAACCGCTCCCTTTTCGTGCTCAAGGAAGGCAATCCCGGGCTGATTCTGGAGATCAATCGGTCACTGACCAAGATTCTACATACGAAATGCCTCAACAAAGATCTGGGCTTCAAGGATGGAGACACCAAGCAGAAAGACTTGGACTTCTCCGGTATCTGTTATGACGCGGACCGGGACGCGTTCTGGATCGTGAGTGACAAGGGTCAGCGGCTCTTTCTTTTCGACTGGGACGAAGGAGTGCTGGACTCCAAAGGGCTGAAGATTAAAGGCAATCCCAGCAAGATTCAGAAGGCCGAGGGAGTGATCATCGATCCGGAGACTGAGCACATTTATGTGGTCTGTGATGATCAGGCACACATCTATGAATTCGAACTCAAGGCTGATTGAAGAGCACAGCGCTTAGGGAGGATCGATGTTGATACGACTTCTCCTCCCAAGAAATTGCTCCCTCCCCCGCAGAACATCTCCAGCCAATTTACCCTTTCCAATTTCCAATTTAGCCTTCGCAATTTCCCCTCCCCCACCCACTCACGCAAGCCCCTTTACATCCCCGTGGTTCCACGC